>JAFLED010000064.1 GCA_017302045.1 Spirochaetota bacterium | reverse complement strand
CGTTGGCGAGAATCGTTTTGCCGCCTTTCGTCTTTTTGCCTGAAATCACCCAGTTATTCGAAGCGGGCATACCGGTGCGGAAGACCTTCTGTACTTCGGCCAGCGTATCAGAGAGACGATCGGCATGCGGCGCAAGATCATACGCCAGTTTTTGATCGATTTTCTGCGCTTCGGCGAATGGAATCGGTTCGTCCTGATATGTTGGTACGAGCCACGCGGCTTTTTCAGCGCCGAGCTTTTTCGCGGCATCGATAAAAAACAGTTCTTCGTTGATGTTCAGCGCAAGGCCAAAAGACAGCGCACCGAACACGTAACCACAGTCGTAGATCGTCCACGGTTCTGGCGTGTAGCCGGTCAGTACGAATTCAAGCGGCAGGTTGTTATGCGTCTTGAGAAATGCATTCACACCCGCAGCATACGCCTCGAGCGGCGCGCGGTATTTCGCCGGCATCTTGTCGATCGCGCGATCGACGTTGCGCTTGATGCCGACCGTGCGCATGTAGACGTCGACCGGCAGCATCTTCGAGCCTGCGATCTCGGCGAGACGACCCGTTACCGCGAGTTTGGTAGAATACATCTGCCAAAGACGATCGGTCGCAGCCACATAACCCGCGCCAAAGAATGCGTCTTGTTCGTTATCGGCCTTGACGAACGCTACGCCGAGTTCGTCGCGCGCAATGGTCACACCACTGACGAGACCTTCGATTTTGATGGTGCCCGTTTCGCTCACCACCGAGCGACGGCCCTTATAAAAGAGATAAATAAAACCAACAACAATCAGCAAAACGATGCCGATGATCAGCCGTTTCAGAAACTTGCTTTTTCCCGAAACCGGGTGATCCATCGAACCCGAGGCCGATTGCGGCAGCGTGCGTATAATGGCCCCGGTAGCGGCGCCTTCGGAATCCCTGCCGGTATTGCTGCGCAGTTTTCCGGGGGATTTACGCGCTTTAGCGGGCTTGCTTCGGGGTGGGGACTTTTTGGCCATGTCGGAAAAAAAGTGAAAAAAAGTCAGGGCGTAAAGCGGTTCCGGCGGGAAATCCCGCTTTACGAGGTAAGCGGGTCGAACTAGGCTTACGGTATGAAGTTTCTGAAACGGCTCGGTATCGGTCTTGCGTTACTCATCGGCGTTGTGCTGGTAATTCCCCTGTTTACCAAGAGCGAATATTCGGTCGTTCGCGAAATCACGGTGTCCCGGCCTAAAGACGAGGTTTTCGCCTATATACAGCTACTGAAAAACCAGGATAATTTCAGCGTCTGGGCAAACATGGACAAACAAATGAAGAAATCCTACAGGGGCACAGACGGTACCGTGGGTTTTGTGTCGGCGTGGGAAAGTGCGGATAACAATGTCGGGGCCGGCGAACAGGAAATTAAGAAGATTCTGCCCGGCGAACGCATCGACTATGAGCTGCGTTTTCTGAAACCGATGAAAGCCACGAACGAAGCGTACATGAAAGTCGAGAGCCTGGGCGAGAAAGAAACGAAAATTTTCTGGGGCTTTCACGCGAAAACACCGTACCCCTTCAATGCCATGCTGTTGTTTTTCGACGCAGAGCGCCTGATCGGTAACGCGTTCGCCGAGGGGTTGACGAACCTCAAGAAGCTGCTCGAAAAAAAATAACTTTTTTCAGCGCAGCGTCAGGTTGCCCGAAATACGTTCGAAATAGCGCGCTTTTTCAAGATACATACCCGCAACCCCGTCGGCTGGGTTGAGCGTCGTGACGCGCGCGAACAAATTCACCGCCTCGGAAAAACGGCGTTCGTGAAAATACAGAAAGCCGCGCTCGAAATCGCCGCGCGTCTTATCGAGCATTTCAACCGCATAATCGGGCATACCGTCGAAAACCTGTAAAACCGTCACCGGCTGCTCTTTGCCTTTCACGCGCACGCGTGCGATGACGCGCGTGTGATAAAGCGTCGGATCTGCGAGTTCCTGAAACACCATTTCGCTGATGAGCACATTCGCGTCGAACTTCTTGGTCAGCGATTCGATACGCGACGCCAGATTCACCGAATCGGATATCACGGTTCCATCCATGCGCTCCTGTTCGCCGACGGTGCCGAGCATCAGCGCTCCTTTATGAATACCGATGCCGACGCGTATCGGGTCATAGCCGGATTTCACGCGGTGATGATTATACTTACGCACCGTTTGCTGCATCGTAATCGCGGATTTCAGCGCCGACTCGGCATTCTCGGGAAAGAGCGCCATGATGCCGTCGCCCATAAACTTATCGATAAAACCGTCGTTCGCGCGTATGATCGGGCCGACGCGGCGCAGATACGAATTCAGGAATTTAAAGCTATCGCGCGGCGACATTTTTTCAGACAGCGCGGTAAACCCCCGGATATCGGCAAAGAGCACCGTCATATGACGCTCGGTCGCGTCGCCCAGCGCAATCTCTTCGACGCTTTGTCTTTCGAGCAGCTCAAGCATGCGGCGCGGAAAGAAGCGGCTGTATGAATCGGTGAGCAGCTTTTGTTTTTGCAGCGCCACGACCTGCAAGAGCTCTTTGTCTTTCTTGAGCTGGTTGATACGGTCGGCGAGCGCAAGCGAAAGTAAAATGACCTCGAGC
Organism: Spirochaetota bacterium; assembly: GCA_017302045.1. Classification (GTDB taxonomy): domain Bacteria; phylum Spirochaetota; class Leptospiria; order Turneriellales; family Turneriellaceae; genus Turneriella. The sequence goes on along the minus strand of JAFLED010000064.1, from coordinate 13,504 downwards.
GCCGACCCGAGAAACATCGAATTTAAAAAAAACGGATTCGGCGGCAATACGCCGCGCGTCGAAAGAATAAAGACCGTCGTGCCCAAAAGCATCATAATCCACGCGAGCAGAAAATACCGCGCGGGTTTATAACGCCGTACCGCAGCCCAGATGCCCGCACCCAGCACGCAGAGCACCCAGAAACCACCCAATACATTCGCTGCGCGCACCGAAAGCCCGGGATTCACGACAAACCCTGCAAGCATCACTATCGCGGCCGTGCCGGCGACTGCAGCGGCCGCGTAGAAGAAGATGCGGTTCAATTGCCGCAGATTCAGAAACAGTATCGCGAAAATCATACCACAAGCCATCGCGAAACCCGAGAAGATGGCGAAGGCGCGGTTTTGCAACCACGGGCTGTCGGGCCAGACAAACTGGTAGGCGATACCGTTGAGTGTACCCGCCATGAACGCAAACCCCGCTATGTAGAGGCAATAAAAAATATATGCGGGCTCGCGCAGGCTGAAAAACAGAAAAAGGTTGTAGAAGAACATGACGAAGATGGTGCCGAAAAACAGGCCGAGAAAATACTGCGAGATATTATCGCTCTCCATCGCATACGTCGGGTCGAGCAGCGTAAATGCCAGGTTGACGCTGCCATTGGTCTGCAGCCGCAGATAGAACCAGCGATCGGGCTCGGGGGTAATCCAAAAAGACATCAGGCGGTGTTTGATCGCCCGCTCTTTGAAGGGCAACATATCGCCCGCGTTGTCGCCATGGTAGCCCTTGGGTTCGGGATGATAGAGAGTCAGAAAATCGGTCATGGCATATTCATGCCGCAGCAGAATACGCTCTACGGCATAGGCGAAGCGAAAACGAAGCCACACGGGTTTGGTAAAAAAACCGAGGTTCGCTTTTTTCGTCGGTTGAAACGCGGTTTCGGGTAGTTTACGAATATGTTCGAGCGTCGCGTCGCCTTTTTCGTCAGCGTAATATTCGAGCGAATCCGTGAGATCGAGAGAGCCGGTTTTTCTCTCCCATTCGATCGGCGGTGCGGCCGAAAATATGGGAATCAAGAAAAGAGTATAGGCGGTAAGAATTGAGCAGAGCTTCATTTTTGAGACCTCGGTCGTCAACGCTGCGGGATATCCGCCTGAAAAGGCAAGCGCTTTGTCAGAGAACCGCCGCTCCGCTTTACGCCGTGTTTCAGTTACCCTTTGTGACGTATGCAGGCGAGCCCCTTCACGTCACATCCATGGCACGGAGTCGCCATCGGCCCCGACGCGCCGAAGGTCGTGACCGCATTTATCGAAATCGTACCTTCAGACACGATCAAATACGAAATCGATAAGGCATCGGGCCTGATGAAGGTCGACCGGCCGCAAAAATACTCGTCGCTTTGCCCGACGCTCTACGGGTTTATTCCGCAAACCTATTGCGATGAAAATATACGCCTGCTGGCGAAAGATAAAAAAGTCGAACGCGGCGACCGCGACCCGCTCGATATCTGTGTTTTTACCGAACGTTCGATCGCAGCCAACGGCTTTCTCGTGCGCGCCCGCCCGATCGGCGGTCTGCGCCTCATCGACGACAATGAAGCCGACGATAAAATTATTTCTGTCATGGCGGATGACCCCTTATACGCCAAGGTGCAGTCGCTCAAAGACATGCCCGAAGCGCTGATCGACCGTATTCGTCACTATTTTCTGACTTACAAAGATTTTCCCGGCCGGCAGCAGAAGGTTGAGATCGGCGCGATCTATGAACGCGAAGAAGCGCTTGAGGTGATTGCGGCTGCGATCGCCGATTACGATTCAAAATTTAAGGGCGAATAGACTTGATCTCTCTGCAAAATCTCGGTATGTCTTACGGTGAACGCGACCTGTTCACCAAGGTCTCGCTGCAACTCAACGAAGGCGTACGCTACGGTATTACCGGCGCCAACGGTTCGGGTAAGTCGACGCTGCTGAAGATCATCGCCGGGCGCGACATACCCACCGAAGGTAAAATAGACATTCAGAAGGGTACGCGCATCGCCTACCTCGAACAGAACCTGCCGCTCGAATCGGGCGAGACCGCGATTCAGATTGTTGTCGCTGGCGACGAAATTCTCGCAAAAGCACTCGCCGAACGAGATAATCCCAACGCCGACCCGGCGCATGCGGGCGAAGTCGAAGAGATCATCATGTCGCGCGAAGGCTACCGCGCCGAATCGGAGGCCGCGCGCCTGCTCTCGGGCCTTGGCCTGCCCGATGAAGTGCATAATATTCCCGCAAACAAACTTTCGGGCGGGCAGCTCATGCGTGTTCTGCTCGCCCGCTCGCTCTTTGCGAAGGGCGAAGTACTGCTGCTCGACGAACCTACCAACCACTTAGACATGCCGGGTATTAAGTGGCTCGAAAATTTCATTCTGTACGAGTTCCAGGGCATGCTGCTACTCATCACGCACGACCGCGGTTTTCTTTCGGCGCTTTCGGAGCAGATTCTCGACGTCGACTACAAGACGATCACGATCTTCAACATGAACTACAACCGTTTTGTCGGCGCGCGCACGCTCGCCGCCGAACAAAAAGAGCGCGAAGCCGAGGCGGCGAAGAAAAAAATCGCCGAGCTCACCGAGTTCATCGACCGCTTCAAGGCCAAGGCATCGAAGGCGCGCCAGGCGCAGTCGCGCGTCAAACAGGTCGAAAAGATCGAGGTGCCCGAGATTATACCGTCGTCGCGCCGCAAACCTTCGTTTAACTTTCGTTATGAACGCGAATCCGGACGCGACGTGCTGAATGTTCACAATGTCGCCATGCAGTTTACCGATACCCCGCTTTTCACCGGCGCGGAGTTCTTGCTGCGCAAAGGCGACAAGGCTGCGATCATCGGACCCAACGGCCACGGTAAAACGACGCTGCTTAAAATTATCGCGGGCGAACTCAAGGCGCTCGAAGGTACCGTGCAGTTCGGCCATGAGGCCCGCATGGGTTATTATGCGCAGGTACACGAAGAGTTGCGTAAACTCGGCGAACCGCTGCACGAACACCTGCACCAGCTGCACCGCGAGAAAGCCGTCAAAGATGTACGCGGATCGCTGGGGCTCATGCTGTTCGAAGGCGACGAACAAAAGAAGAAACTCAGCGCGCTTTCGGGCGGCGAGATGGCGCGTTTTGTGTTTGCCGACCTCATGTTACAGAAGCCGAACTTTCTGATTCTCGACGAGCCGACGAACCACCTCGACATCGAAGGTATCGAAGCGCTCGAAGAGGCGTTGGCGAATTATGCCGGCACTGTGCTCATGGTGAGCCACGACCGCAGTTTTATCAAACGTGTCTGTACGCGTGTTTTTGAACTCAAGAATGGCGGTCTCAGGGAACTGAATGCCGGTGTGCGCGCGCTCGACGGGCTTGAAGACGCGCCCGAACAGCCGGCACCGACCGCGCGCCAAAAAGCCGAGGCCGCTGTTCAGGCCGAGAGCAACGGCAGTTACGACGAACGCAAGAAACAGAAGAGTGACGCAGGTAAAATGCAGACGCGCATCAAAAAGCTCGAAGAAGCGATCGCTTCGCATGAAGCCACGATCGCAGAACTCGACGCCTTATTCGCCGACGGCGCTCGAGTGCAGGCATTATCGCCCGAGGACATCCGCCTGAAATCGGAGCAACGCTCTGAGCAACAGCAACAACTCGACGCGAAAGTCGCCGAATGGGAAAGTCTGGTCGCGACTTCGGCATAAACAGCTAACGGGAAATTACCACGATACAATCTGGCGTGAGTACTTGCGCCCGGCTCGCATATCGAAGTCTGGGCGCGGCGTTAGCTTAGCTCTGCCAGAAACTTGTCGAGCTCTGCATAGAGCGGCACCCAACCCTCGGTCGCTCCCGATTCGAGCGCGAGCTTGCGTACGTCGGACGAAGCAAAACGCGTCACATGCGTCAGCAGTGTGCCCTCGCCTTCGGTAGTGAAGGTGCGCCGCTCGACGGTCGCATTCGGGTCTTCGGCGGCATTTGCGTCGAACTGCGAGAGATCCATCGCATAATTCTCGGTGTTAGCGACTTTTTCAGGTGCCTGTAACTCGGTAAATTTACCGTACACGCCCATCGCTCCGCCTTTTTGGTCGGCATAGACATAGAGATATTTGCCGCCGACCCTGAGGTCGTAAGTGCGTATCTCAAGCGTCATGCCCGGCGGACCGATCAGCCAGCGGCGCATGAGATCGGGTTTGGTGTGGCAGTCGAAAACCAGCGCGCGCGGTGCGGCAAAATAACGCGTCACCACGACCTCATTTTCGCCGCGCAGCTCGATCTGCATTTCTTTTTTCATTGTCATGTTTTGCTCCCTTGGGTTCATCCGCCCAAAAGCGGATTGAAACTATTTCTTCTTTTTCTTTTTTAATTTTTCGAGATTTTCTTTCACGCGAAATCTCACAATCTTCGCGATCAGCGCCAATGGCAGCTTTTCAGTCAGCGGAAATTGCACGGAACCTTTGCCCACCTTATACTTCGCGAGCGCCTCGGCAAATTCGGCATGCCCGCTCGGCGTGGCATAGAGACCGATGTGATTCCTGTAACCGGCAAAATAAACGAGAGGCCCATGCAGCTCGTAGGCGGGCATGGAATAACCGATTTTCTCCACAGCCTGCGGCGCGGCTTTCTTCACCGTCGCGCGCACCTGCTGCAGCAGCTTCTGCGTCGCGGGCGGAAATCTGCGGATATACGCCTCGACGAGCGCCGAACCCGCGGCGCTACCTGCTTTTGTTTTCATGCCTGCCCCCCATGCTCTTGAGTTCATCGAGCACCGCATCGAGCGCCTTGTAACGCTTCTGCCAGAAGGCGCGGTACTTTTCAAGCCATGCCGTCGCCTCAGCGAGCGGCTGCGCCTCAAGCCTGCGCATGCGCTTCTGCGCCACAACAGTCGTCGACACTAACCCGGCCTCTTCGAGCACCTTGAGATGCCGCGAGACGGCGGGCTGGCTGATCTTGAATGGTTTTACGAGTTCATTGACGGATTTCTCACCCTGCGCCAGACGCATGAGTATAGCCCTGCGGGTAGGATCAGCAAGGGCGGCGAATGTAGCGTCGAGGGCGGTCATATATTATCACATTGCTATATAACAATATAGTTATATTAAGACGCGGCGGCAAGTTTTATCCGGAAAAAAGCCGGCATTTTCGGGGGATTGAGTTTTGGGATTGCAGAGGGTGGGTAGTTCGTGGAATAGATGCTGAACGCCATGTCATAATGACTTTTGTTATCCCGCGACATCCTTGTCGCGGCCCTCGCTAAAAAGTGAATTTTTTTCACTAAAAGTGTGTGTTTTTTGGCCTCGCAGGCCTATTTGGGTGTATTATGTCCCCAGAGAGATGCAAATGGCACTCACGATTTTGATAATGTGAGCTTTAGGCTCGTGAGTTCTTTGAAAGAGAGGACTTAATTTCCACCAGAGAGGCGCGACGATGTCCCGACTGTCCTGCAGTAGGTACACGTGGCTCGCAATGGCGGAGCCCCAACGGGTGAGACCCGTTGGGGCAAAAGAATTAAGGGGTGAAAACTGCTTAGTACCATACTCCTTTGAGTGAGACCCTGTTTATTGCTTAGGCAAAATCTAGGGGCGAAGGAGGTACCAAGATGAAGTGGACACAAGTAATTACTGAAGAATCGAAAAACTCTCGATTAGGCAGCGTCGGCAAAATGGTTTATAGCTTTCTGTGGCTCCACAGAAAACGACTAATAAAAATCCTTAAATGGATAATTGAAATCGTTTTCGAAAGCTTAAACCGCGAATAGCCCCTTTTTTCCTTTTTATAATCTCTTTCTTGTTAAGGTATTAAATGAAAAATGAGGCGTTAAGACTATTTAGAGTATTTCATGATCTTAAGCTCAATAAAATGGCTGAGAAGCTTGAGGTTTCTCCTAGTTATCTTTCCGAAATCGAAAAGGGCCATCGAGAAGTTTCTCTGAAACTTATCGAAAAGTATGCTAAAGTCTTTGAAACGTCTCCCTCTGCGATACTTGCTTTCTCAGAAAAACTTGGCGAAGATGCAACCGGTTTGAAGGCGACTATCGCGAAGAAAATCGTAGGCTTTCTACAGAATATAGAGAAGTATGGTGCAGAAACAAAATAAACGTTATCCGCTCCATCAGTGCCTGCTATTTGGAACAAAATCAAAAACCAAGTTAGCCGATCATTTGCAGGTCACCCGGAACGCACTTGAGTCGGCTTTGGAAGTGCAGAAATACAACACTTTTGAAAAAGACGGCCGAGCCATTCAACAACCAATTGGTACATTGGCGCATATTCATTCTCGATTCAAAAAGCTCTTGTCTTCCGTGGAAACCCCGGCCTATTTACATTCTGGCATTAAGCGCCGCTCTGCTATTACGAATGCCCTGGTTCACAAAGAAGGAAAATACGCCCTAACGCTAGATATCAAGAGTTTTTATCAGTCAGCTGATCGGGAATATGTATTTCGGTTTCTGCATCATGGTCTGAATATGCAAACGAACGCGACCGAGGCATTGACGCAATTATTAACCTATGAAAGCTTCATACCAACGGGCAGTGCTGCAAGCCAGATTCTTGCATTCTGGGCCTACAAGGATTTTTTTGATGAAATTCATGCTCTGACCTTGAATTTTGGGATGGTCTTTTCACTGTATGTTGATGATATTTCTATCTCTTCTCAAAATCCATTGCCTCGAAATTTCCATATTGCCGTAAATAAAATACTGCAAAAGGCAAATCTGCGCTTAAAATTGCGGAAAACAAAGTACTATGGCCCTTCAGATTTTAAATCCTATACAGGCTGCATTGTAACACCAAGACAAGAAATTGAAGTACCCAACATCCAAAAGCAAAAATTCATCTTTGCTGTGAGAGAACTGTCAAAACGTACAAATGACTCAACGCTAAATCAATCTGCGCTGGGCAGACTTAACCAAATGCAGCAAATCCAAAAACCTATATTTCAGAGTCTTAGACCGATTCTTGAAACGGCTCGGTGAGATAACCAGCTCCCCTTCGCCATCCTTGGCTCAGGGGCTTTTTCCAATGACACGGCGTTCAACAAATTTTACGCACTGCGCCGCGACCGCTTCGTTGGGTCGCGTGCACCGAAGACGGAGAGCGAAGACGCTCACGGGTCTCCGCGGCCAGAGATCGCGGATAACGCGCACACCGGTAGGTCTGTTTTCGCGCGTCACCGCGAGTCGGCGCCATTTCGCAATCCGAAAACGGATAGGTTAATTAAGCGCAGTTGGCTAAATTTCCCAAAAGATTTTTTTCACAAATGGCTCTGAACCCCTTTACACTATATTTTCGATAGACTTTACAACTGCGCTGACCGCCGGAATAATCTTGGCAAACTGTCTTGATGGTTTCTCCATTTTTTTTGGATAAACGCATCATCGCAATAATTTCCTGCGTAATGAGATCTTTATTCAGACAGGGATGTGCTTGCTCAGAACAATAACTGGAAAATTTTCTTATGGAATCAATACGGGCTGCTTCCTGAGCTTCCTTTTCTTTAACGGCCGGAGCCGCAACCTTGCTGCGCGAAAGCCCTTCTCCAAGTGTAACCAGAAACTCACCATCGAATCCCTCTTCAATAGTTAAGACGCTCACCGATTCTCTTTGCTGCGCCGGTTGACTACTTTTACAGGCAAACTGCATCATCGTGAGCAGCGTTGCGGCGTGGAGCCCTAAAACACAAATGGGTTTTAGAAAAATGCCGTTCATTGCATCCCAGCGATCCCGTAAACTTTCGGGCGTAAAGCCTGATTCTAAGAGTGACAATGTAAGCGATTCAGGGATACACGCCGTCGTGCGGCCCTACTAGCTGGGCTCAGAGACGGCCTTACGTCGCCCGATAAATTTTACGTGCGAGCAGCAGCGCAGCAGTTTTTTTCGATCGGCACCAACCTTGGTACTGATTCGGCTTTACAAAATACAGCGCTCCGCCAGTTTTTAGCGTGTTGCTCGCTCCGCTTTTGACTCTGTTGAATGTTCCCGTACAGGGTAAAGTACAGCAAACGTGTTTTATCGTCGGGCAGCAATACTCCGACAAATTTCCCGAGGTCGTGATGGTCGAGCTGTCGAATGGCACAGGCACGCCGCACTTTCAGTATCGTTTTGAAATTCTGCGCGATATTGAGGCAGGCTGGCGCTATTACACAGCCCGTTTTGAGAATGGGTGCCTGACGCCGATGCACCCGGTTCGCGTCGTTGAGGTCGAAGGTGAAAAATACCTTCGTACAGACGACCACGCCGCAGCGCGCGATGATCTGGGTAAAATTCCCGAAATCTGACGCAGAAAAAACTTCGCCCATCAGGGCAAATCAACAGTCTCGCAGCTGCGTTACGTGTTTAACGCCTGCGGATATTAAAACCTACGGTAATTTGACGTATTGACAAGCGCCGGGTTAGAAGCTATAATACTCAATGAAAAAATATTGTCCCGTCCTGCTTCTTGTAGTCCATAACGCAACCGCTATCAGTACATCCACATTTAAAGATAACTATTTCGAATTTAAATACCCCAAAGATTGGGAAATCGAAAATAAAGCCCCCGCAGACGGTGGCGACGTGCGGGTTTCTACCGACAGCGGAAAATGTATGGTCCAGTTTGTCGCCAATCGTTTTTCCGGCGGTAAAGATTACGGTGATCCCCGGGGTATGATGCGCGATAGTCTAAAGCGCCTCATGGCAAATTTTGAGGGAAAACCCGTTGTTGAGGTAATTATGCCGGCAACAGAGGTTCTCCCTGACCCGAAAAGAAAACCGAGGCCGAACACCCCCTGGCGCATGCAGGCAACGCAGCGCTTAACCTATGCGGATGAACCCGAATCCCGGAAGATACTTTTTCAATATGAAATCATTACGAAGGATTCCGGAAAAGACCGCTTCGTTTTCGCTATTATCACCTCAGCCGTCATCGGCACTACAGTGAATGGAGAATTCAGCTGCCTAACGTCAGATGTAGAAGAAACGAATCTGATTCGGGAGAGTTTTCGACTCTTAGTGAAGTGAAAGATCGTTTTCGCGTCGCTTAGTCCTCTTACTGCGCCAGGCGGGCAAAAACCATGCTGTTACCATTCGAACCCGTTGTGAAAGAGCCCGAAATCGTTGCCAGAGTACAGTCTGATTGAACCTTAAATGCTCCTAAAGCGCCAGAACTGGCATAAGAATACAGATACTTATCGTTGGGCGTCAGCCGAACATAGATTGCCGTAGCACTCATGGTTGCAGTTGTCTTTGCAGTCAGCGTGGTTCCTGCGACTGCGTATGGACGGATTGTTGTCGTGGTGCTATCGACCGTGAAGAGACATTGGCCACTTTCGCTGATCGCCAAAGACGACGAGGCAGAAGTCCCGGCAACGCCGCTAATACCGGAAAGAGCGCCATTCGCGCCAACATCAGCCCGAAAAATATCGGAGGCGCGCGTACCGAATAAATAAGAACCGGAGGGATCAAAGGCAATTTCATTGGTCGAGCCCGAGACACTTACAGTGCTTGCAGTACCTAAACTGCCGTTAGTCTGATTCACCGCCATAAAATTGACATCAGAGCCATTCGCTGCGTAGAGATGCGTTCCGGAACGATTACTGATTATCTGTGTCGCAAGTGCGGTATTGGTAACCGTGTTCTGTGGCGTCGGCACACCTGCGCTGCTGAGCTGAAAACTAATGGGGCCGTTGTTTGCAAGGTCGAAAATATAGAGAAACCGACCTTGAGGATCGATACCGATCTTGCCGCTTTCGAGACCTATGCCCCCGATACTGAACGGCGACCCGCTCAGCGTGGTCAGACCACCGGTTTCCTTATCGATATTATAGGCGCGCACGACGTTATTAAATCCAGTTGAGACATAAAGAATTTTGCTCTTGGGTGATGCAATTGCTCCATTCGTAGTGCCCCCGGTACCAGTAACCACCGCGGTCGCGAGGGTTCCGGATGCACTGTCGACCAACGACCCGTAAATATTGCCAGCGTTATTTGTCGCAAAAAGCACATACCTTTCGACGCTGATTTCTGATTCACTTACCGCCGTCGCGCCACGTGCGGATATCTCGAGTTTGCCTGATACGGCTCCGACCGGCACTCGCAGGGTAAGCGAAGTCTCACTGGCGGTGATAATAGTACATTCTTTGCCACCCAAATATGCCCTGACTGCGCCAAAACCACCCAGCTGATACCCATTGACTGTGAGGTCATCGCCTTCGGCTAATGCAGTAGGCGACAAACTCGAAATCACCGGACCCCAGAATTGCTGCCAGGTTTGACAACCGTAAGGAAGCCCCAGAGCTAAAATCAGTATTGCCGCGTTTGATGTATTGCAAACCCCACAGAATCGCAACCATCGTCTAAGATAGCACAACATTCTACTCCAACCGAATCATGGATACCGCGGGTGTCCAGCGGGTTTCAGGATTCTGTCCCATAGCATGGGATATCCTGTTTGCTTCATACAACGATCTGCCTAATTCTCCGTAAATTACAACGAATAAGATTGCTCTTATGAACAGCGTGACCTAGATCTGGGCGACGCTACTCACGCCAAAACCTGGCGCAGCAAATCGCGGTTGCCGAGAATGCGCAGCGTTGTCGCAAGGCCACCCATCATCGCGCCCGCAATACCCGGCGAACCGCCCGCATCGGCGCCCGTGATCATCAGACCTTCGACGGGGGTTTGCACTTCGAACCATGGCGTCTTTTCATGCTCGTAGCGCTCGGGCACACAGGCCAGGCCATAGATCGCACCGTCGGGGTGCGAGGTGAAATGTTCGTTTGTGATCGGCGTCGAGACCTCGACGTATTCGACGATGTCTTTAAAACCCGGGAAACGTTTATCGACGGCAGCGATCACTTTCTGCGCGATATGCTCTTTGAATTTCATGTATTCTTCGCCGCGCTTTTTCCATGGCAGGTCTTTCCATTTTTCGAACAAGGCATAGTCGGTGAACGTGATCATATCGGCGGTATGGCCCTTCGCCTCGGGATCTTTAAGACTCGGGAAAGAGAGATAGAGATTGCGGATCTCCACGTCGGAAGTGAGCCATGCATTGCGCTCGGCAAAAACCGCTTCGTGATCGAGAGATTCGAAGATCCAGTGATTTTCACCCTTAAACCCCAGCGCCGCCGGGCTCGACGAAAGCCCCATATAGACACAGATACTGGTCGCCATTTTCTCTTTCGCGTAAAACTGTTTGAGGCGCTCGCGAAAGGGGATATCCACCTGCTCGGGAATCAGTTTTTTATACGTCGGGTAAGCCCCGACGCCTGAAACGATCACCGGCGCGTAAAAAGACTGCGTCTCTTTCGCGCCGCGTAGCTGCACGGCTTTGACTCCGACAGCTTTGCCGTTTTCAATCAGGATTTCACTCACCTCGGTCGTTGTCAGAATCTTACCGCCCGCAGCCTCGACAATCGGCTGCACGCTCTCAAAAATTTTACCGCCACCGCCCACAGGATAATAACCGCCGTTAAAATAATGCACTACCAGAGCGGCATGCGTCGCGAAAGCACACTTCGACGGCGGCAGGCCATAGTCGCCCCACTGCGAAGCGAGAATCGCGCGCAACTCGGGGTCGGTAAAAAAATGATCGAGATAATCTTTCACCGTTATGAGTTTCTTTTCGCCGTCGGCGATCGTGATCGCCTTGAGGTCGGGCATGCGGCTCTTCAGCATCATCGATTTGCCGAAAACAGCGGAGAGTTTGCGGATATCGTCGAAATAACGCGCGATGGCAACGGCTTCATGCGGAAACTTCGCCAGCAGATCTGATTTGAAACGTTCGACATCGCCATAAAGTTCGAATGTACCCGTCGGATAGACAAACTTTTCGAATGGCTCAGCCATTCGCTGCCACTTCGTTTTGCCACCGGTGATCTTGCCCATGAGCTTATGGCCAAAACCACCTTCTTGCATATCTCCGACATAATGGATGCCGACATCCCAGTGGAATTTGCCGCTCTTGCGGCTGAACGAATGGGTATAACCGCCCGCCTGAAAGTGTTTCTCGATGATAAGCACTCTTTTCTGCGCGTATTGCGCGAGTAGGCTCGCCACGGTCAGGCAACCCATACCCGAACCAACACAGATAATATCGTAGTGATTTTCCGAAGTTTTATTTTCCATAGTCCCCCGCTGTCGTTTCTATGTTAACAGTGTTTACATATTTCGCTTTTCACCGTGTCGCGTCAACCGTAATCTATCTGAGCATGGCCAGACCCAAGGCGGATTACCACCACGGCGATTTAAAACGCGCGCTGCTCGATGCGGCGTTTGAAATTCTGAAACGCGACGGCCACCAGGGCCTGAGCATGCGCCGACTCGCAGAGCACGCAGGGGTATCCCCCGCTGCGCCTTACCGGCACTATGCCGATCTTGAAACGCTTTATGCAGAACTCGCGCGCGAAGGTTTTCTTTTACTGGCCGCGAAACTGGCGCGCACGCGCGCACGCTTTAAAAAGAACGCGCTTTTGCAGTTTCGCGCCTCGGGCATCGCGTATGTCGAATTCGCGATCGCGCATGCCGACCTCTTTCAGATGATGTATGGCGCCGCCATAGCCGACCACGCACGACACCCGGCGCTGATCGCCGCCGAAGAGCAGGCGTTTGCGACGCTGCGGGCGATTCTCGCCGACTGCCAGCAGGCGAATCTCGTGCGCGCGGGTGATATCGCTGAAATGGCGACCGCGGCATGGATTATGGTGCATGGTATGGCACATCTGCTTTTGGGTAACCAGGTTATGCTCAGAAACCTGGGGCGCAAGCGCGCGCGCGTTCTGACAAGGCAGATGATCGAATATCTCTATGTAGGCTTGCGCTAGGCGCGAGACCCGGTGTGATGGCCGAAAGATTGACCTGCTACCGTACCCGTATTCTCATGGAGATATGAAGCGATTTTGCCTTGTCGGGCTTTGTTGTATAGCACTGCATGCCCCGCTTCAGGCTTTATTCGATATCACGGTAGAGGGTGGGTATCTGGGCGGCAAAACCACTACCAATATGCTTTCCGGTTCTGGAACCAGCGTGAATTTCAGCGGATATACGCTTAAACCTGGCATCCACATCGGCACCCGCTTTCAGAACATACGCATCGGTATCGGGCCGACGTTAACTTTTCCTTTTGTGAAATATGAGTCTTGGCCGAGCACGTGGATCAGCAGCGAAATCAGCGTGGTTCGTTATGGTGGTGAAATCCAGGCGATATGGGAACTCTTTAACTTCTTTCATCCACTCGTGCGTTTCGAACTCGGTAAAGATAACATCCGTGAAACAACCAGCGCCTACCCGGTGATTTCCTCAGGCCCGAACGCGGGCACCGTTGTGACATCTCAGGTGGCAGAAGTTAAGTATTCTTACGGCGAGTTATATTATGCCATCGGCGCCGGTACGCAATTAAAAGTATCTAGCAGGTTCCTGAAAAACTCTTGAAATAAATGAAATTTCGTGCGTATAGTAACTATGCGCGGAAACGGACCAGAACAGAGCGACCTGTATAGTTACATTTCTCTTGAAGATAGAGTCCCGGCAAA
>JAFLED010000063.1 GCA_017302045.1 Spirochaetota bacterium | reverse complement strand
GCATTTCGGGAAAAAACCGGTGGCATACTCATCGAAGGGTATGGTCTTACGGAGGCCGTGACCGCCAAATGTGCTAATCCTTACCTGGGCGCCAAGAAAGAAAAATCGATCGGTCTACCCTGGCCCGATACAGTGATGGCCATCGTCGACGAAAATACCGGGGAGCCGTTACCGCCCGGTGAAACAGGAGAAATTATTCTGACAAGCCCCGACCTGATGTCGGGTTACTGGCAAAACCCCGAAGCGACGGCCCACACGATTCGCGACGGCTGGCTCTATACAGGCGACATCGGCAAAATGGATGCCGATGGTTATTTCAGTATCGTCGACCGCAAAAAAGACCTGATCATCACGGGCGGTTACAATGTCTATCCCGCTGAGATCGAAGACGTGCTCTACCGCCACCCTGCGGTGCTCGAAGCCTGCGTGGTGGGAATTCCCGATAAACATCTCGGCGAAGTCGGGCGCGCCTTCATTGCTCTCAAACCCGGCACGCAGGCCAGCGCCGAAGAGCTCACGATGTTTCTGACCGACAAACTCATCAAATACAAGATCCCCAAAGAATTTGTTTTTCGGGATGCGTTACCCAAGAGCCCCATCGGTAAAATTCTGCGCAAAGAGCTGCGCTCTGCCTGAATCGGCAAATGAATACCCGTTACGCTGGGTCGCTTAAGCGCGCCAAATTGCGCAACTGGGCCAGTTCTTCGGGGGTGCAAACTTTCAGATAACTGCCGCCGAGCCTGGTGTTCAACCGCCCGTAGCGCATCGCCCCCTGCGCATGCTCGACGATCTGTTTCACCACAGGAAAATGCTGCGGATAGAGCACGAAGTGTTCGGCAATATCGATAGCCAGTTGCCGCACTCCTGAGACCATGCGCGCCGCCGACATGACCGAAGTCGTCATCTGCGCAGGCGTCGAGCCATTAGGGACTCCCGACAATTCGATACGCAATGTCGCATCGTTGTCTTGCCAAATGCGGGAACTAAAAGAGTGCTGACGTTTATCGATGATCGCCGCAAGTGGTACTCCCATCGCTATGGCGGCTTTTTCCACAAGCTGCTGCTCGACAATCGGTTTGGTGAGATAACCCGCCGCCCTGAGTTCTTTAACGCGTAGCACGGCTTCTTTGTCGGTACGCGCGCTGGCGATGAGCACCGGTACCTTCAGGTCAGAGGTGCGCCGCATGCTTTCGAGTATGGTGAAGCCGTCGACATTCGGCATCATGAGATCGAGAATAATGAGATCATACGCTGTTTCTCTGAGCTTACCGGGTGCCTCGCGGCCGTCTTCAATATGCGTGACAGTGAAGTTATAACGATTCAGGTACTGTATGGCGATTTCAGCCGTGACGGCTTCGTCTTCGATCAAGAGTACACGATAAACTTTAAGCATACCCGCCTACAGAGATCAGGCAAAGGTTCAAATAAGGGGGTCAACTGATTTCCGGGGTGCACCCCTTGCCAAACGACGACCAGCGGTTCGATTTTAGTTTTTGGTTTCGCCGGCCTCGGGCTCGAACCACTGCAATTTGTAGAGATCATGCCGGCGGTCGCGCATATTGCGCACGCTACCCTCCGTACGTATTTCTTTCAGCAGCTCGAGGTTAAGGTCGGCAATGAGCGTCATCTCGGTATTCGGTATCGCCTCGGCGATCATCGCATCTTGTGGAAACGAAATATCCGACGGGGTGAAGACGGCGGATTGC
This sequence comes from Spirochaetota bacterium, assembly GCA_017302045.1. Classification (GTDB taxonomy): domain Bacteria; phylum Spirochaetota; class Leptospiria; order Turneriellales; family Turneriellaceae; genus Turneriella. The sequence continues at coordinate 14,407 of JAFLED010000063.1, read as the reverse complement.
GCATACTGGATGTCCATGTTTTCGACATTGGGTAAATTACCGACATTGCCCGAAATCACCACGTAACATTCGTTCTCCACAGCACGCGCCATCGCGCAATGCCGCACCCGCAGAAACGCATTCTTTGTATCGGTTGAAAAAGGCACGAAAAGAATGTCGATGCCGCGGTCGGCAAGAATACGCGGCAGCTCGGGAAACTCGACGTCGTAACAGATAAGGATGCCCACCTTACCCGCATCGGTCTGGAAGACATTCAGCCTGTTGCCGCCGCGAAAGCCCCAATAGTCTTCTTCACTCGGTGTGAGATGAATTTTATCTTGCTGGTCCCAGGTGCCGTCGCGCCGGCAGAGAATGGAGACGTTGTAAAGCTGGTCGTCGCGCAGCTCGGGCATACTGCCTGCGATGATATTGATATTATACGCGAGTGCGAGATTGATGAACTCTTCGCGCAAACGGTCGGTCTGCGCGGCGAGCATCCGCATTGCTTCGGATGGTTTTTCTTTATTGTAGGGGGCAAGCAAAGGGGCATTGAAGAGCTCAGGGAAAATAATGAAATCGGCTTTGTAACCCGAAACCGCGTCGACAAAGAATTCGACCTGCTTCAGAAACTCCTCGACCGAAGCCACAGTACGCATCTGCCATTGCACGACGCCGGTGCGGACGACCGACTTCGCGGCACCGACCAGTTTTTCTTTCTCCGTGTAATAGATATTAATCCACTCGAGCAGAATCGCAAAATTGGCTTTCTGCGCAATACTCGGCCAGTAGTTGGTGAGAATCTTGCGCACGTGAAACCCGTTCGCCATCTGGAATGTCAGCACGGGATCATAGATTTTCTTTTCTTTGACCTGTTCGATGTACGCCTGCGGCGTCAGCTGGTCGGCCAGCGCGGGAAAACCAGGCATCCAGCCGCCGGCGACGATGCGCTTGAGGTTGAGGCTTTGGCAGAGTTCTTTGCGGGCGTCGTAGAGCCGGCGACCGAGACGCAGGCCGCGAAACTCTGGATCGACAAAGACGTCGACCCCATAAAGCGTATCGCCGTCTTTTTCATGGTTTGTGATGAAACCCGCATCGGTGATTTTTTCGTAAGTATGCAGGTCGCCGTATTTGTCGTAGCTGACGATCAGCGAGAGCGCGCAGGCGATGACGCGGCCTTTGTCTTCAATGCAGAGCTGGCCCTCGGGAAAACGGACGAGCATTGAGATGAATTGTTCATGCCGCCAGGCGCCACCGACATTCTGGTAGACTTTCTCTGAAATCTCGCGCACAAAGGGGTAATCGTCGGCCCGCAGCTGCCTCAGTTCCAGTTTGTGCTTATGTGCACGCGGCTTGCGCTGGGCGGCTTTTCGTGGCGGCTTCTGCGGTACGTCGGTGGCAGTCACCTTTTCCATATACAAGCTTAATATCCGGTATTGGTGGCCGGTTGCCAACAATAAATTCCGGTAGTTTATGGGGCGGTGCATCCTACCGCCGGGCGCAGCCGCATAACTACTTTACATAGCAGCTAAAAACCGAAGCCAACCCCATGACCACCGTGATTGAAGACGTACGCGCGCGCGAGGTAATCGACTCGCGCGGCAACCCTACCGTAGAAGTAGAAGTCAGCCTCGACAGCGGCGATACCGGCCGCGCTATTGTGCCCTCAGGCGCCTCGACCGGCAGCCGCGAAGCGCTCGAACTGCGCGACGGCGACAAGGGCCGCTACCTCGGCAAGGGCGTGCTCAAGGCCGTAGCGAATGTCAACGAAATCATCAATCCGCATCTGGTCGGCGTCAATGCGGTCAACCAGCGCGAGGTCGACCGCATTCTCATTCAGCTCGACGGCACTGAAAATAAATCGAAGCTCGGCGCGAATGCAATGCTTGCGGTTTCGATGGCGACCGCGCATGCTTCGGCGAAATATCTCGACATGCCGCTTTTCCGTTATCTCGGGTCACCCTTCTCGCGTACGCTGCCTGTGCCGATGATGAATGTCATCAACGGCGGCGCGCATGCCGATAACAACCTCGACTTCCAGGAATATATGATTGTGCCGGTGGCTTTCGATTCTTTCCGCGAATGCCTGCGCCAAGGCGCGGAGATTTTCCATGCGCTGAAAAAGGTGTTGCACGATAAGAACTACAACACAGCCGTCGGCGACGAGGGCGGTTACGCGCCCAACGTAAAATCGAACCGCGAGGGTCTCGATCTATTGATGGCCGCGATTGAAAAAGCCGGATACAAACCCGGCCAGGATACCTTCATCGCTATGGACGCAGCTTCGAGCGAGTTCTATAAAGATGGCAAATATAAACTCGACGGCGACGACGGCAAGGTACTCGACGCCGAGGGTATCATCGAACTCTATGCAGATTATTGCGCGAAGTATCCCATCGTCTCGCTCGAAGACGGCATGGCCGAACAAGACTGGGATGGCTGGAAAAAGCTGACGCAGAAGCTGGGCTCCAAAATTCAGTTGGTGGGCGACGATCTGTTCGTAACTAATAAGAAAATTCTTGCTGAAGGCATCAGCAAGGGCATCGCTAATTCGATTCTGATCAAGGTTAACCAGATCGGTACACTTACCGAAACCTTTGAAACGATGCAACTTGCCGGCAAACACGGCTATACCTGCATCTCTTCGCACCGCTCGGGCGAATCCGAAGATACGACCATCGCCGACCTCGCCGTTGCGGCAGAAACCGGTCAGATCAAAACCGGCTCGATGAGCCGCACCGATCGTATTGCGAAATATAACCAACTGCTGCGCATCGAAGACATGCTGGGTGCTGACGCTTTCTACCCCGGCATCCAGGCTTTTAAAAACAGATAATGGAAAAGCTGCGCGGCATTGTCACCGCGGTTACCGGGCATCGCGCTTTTTTTCCCGCGCTGGTGGCCGTGGTCGCACTGACGCTCGGCATTCTTTTCGCCTTTGAGCACTCGCGCAACCTGCTCAAAGTACGCGGGCCATATCTCGTTGTGCTGGGGGCGATTCTGGTTTTTCCGATTTTCGCGTTTCGTTTTTTCGATCCGCATGAAAACCCGCGCCCGATCGGCTGGTACTTTATTCTCGTCGGCGTCTATTACGTGCTTTTGGGCTCGCCCGACTTCGTCGCCTTTTTGCGTATGCTGATTTTCGAGCGCATGCCCCCAGGGACAATAAAGCAGCTCGCCTTCGGCGTTGTCGCCTTTGGTGCGCTCGGCGGTGGCATACACTATATGATGAAGTTATTTTCTACGAGCGAACAACCGGCGGGTAGATTTCTCGCGGTGTCTTTCGTTAAATTCCTTGTCTATGCGGTTCTGCACGTCGTTTACCTGAATCTCTTCATCGCTATTGCGCGCGAGAAGTTCGGAATTTTGACAGTGTTTTCATAGCCACGGGCTACAGCCCGTGGCCAGACGAAAACTTCCCGGCTTCTTCTTTGCGCCACGCCGCGATCTTAGCGTGATTTCCCGATAAGAGAATTTCAGGCACTCGATGGCCGCGCCACTCCTCGGGGCGCGTGTACTGCGCATGCTCGAAGCTCACCCCGTCGTCGAACGACTCGTGCGCGAGCGAATCGGCGTTACCCATAAAGCCCGGTTCTTTACGCGCGAGCGCATCGATCACTGTGAGTGCCGCAACCTCGCCGCCCGAAAGCACAAAGTTGCCGAGCCGCAGGCTTTCGTCGGCAACGTGTGCGGCAACGCGCTCGTCGACACCCTCGTAGTGTCCGCAGATCAGCGTGATATCCCCCTGCTGCGTATACTCACGCACGACGCCGCTGTTGAACAGGCGGCCGCGCGCCGAGAGCAACACCACGCGGGTGGATGGATTTTTCGCTTTGACCGCTTCGACCGCCAGTGCAATCGGCTCGACCATCATTACCATGCCGGCGCCACCACCATAGGGGGTATCATCGACCTTCTTATGTTTGTTGTGACTGTAGTCGCGCGGATTGACAAAGTTCACCTGAACAATGCCCGACGCGACAGCTTTGCCCAAAAGCGAGGCCTTGAGTGGGCTCGCAAAGAACTCGGGAAAAAGTGTAATAACGTTAATCGTCAAGGGGAGGCCACTTCGTTACGCGCCATGAAACGGAATAAGAGGCTGACGAGTACCGAGTCAATCACGATGAAAACCGCATAAAGCAGGGGCAACAACAGCGCCTCGCGTTGCTGCGCCGCGGGAAACGTCGCAATAATCAGCGCCATCGTCATCGGCGTATTTTGTATACCTGTTTCGAGCGCGACGGTACGGCTTTCTTTCGGTGTAAGGCCGGTAAAAAAACCAGCGCCATAACCAAGCAAAAAACCGACAATCCCGAGCAGAACAGCCGAAGCGAATACGGCAAAAGGCGCTTCTTTCAGCACCTGATTATTACGCGCAAAGAACTCCACGAGCAGAAATAGTATAACCAGCGACCCCGCCCAGCCGCCGATCTTCTCGCAGATCTGTGCGGCACGGTGATTCTTTTTACGCACATACATACCGATGACGACGGGAATCAGCATGACAATGAGCGACGAGGCAATATTACCATAAGGCAGGGCAAATTTCGTCTGGCCAGACGCCGAACCATAAATGAGCAGCAGCATCGGCATCATGAAGACGGCAGCAATCGTCGAGGCTGTGGTCATCGAAATACTCAACGCCACGTCACCTTTTGCATAATAGCTGAAGAGGTTCGAAGTCGTGCCCCCGGGCGTACAGCCCACGAGAATCAGCGACATCGCCACCACATCGGGTAGCTGAAAAATTCTGGCGAGCCCAAAGGCCAGCGCGGGCATAATACCGAACTGCGAGAGAAAACCGATAATCAGAGCTTTGGGCTTTTTCAGTCCGCGCGCGAAATCGGTCCAGGTCAGTGTTGCACCCATGCCGAACATGAGCACAAAGATCATGACGGCGAGGCCGGCTTTTTCGACAGATGTCAGCATACTATTTCGCTTTGACTACGTTGGCGGGAAAACGACCCGAATAATTTCCCGGCGGATTATAATTGCAGACAACATAGACTCCGCCTGAAGCGGACTTTGCGGAACCACAACCCAACTCTTTGCTGTCTTTCCAGACGACCTGCGTGAAATGCCCGGTATCCATGCCGAAGCCGGGTTTGTCGAAATTGTAATCTTTGATTTCATCGTACCACGAATCGGCCACCATCGCGCCCGTTGCCTCCATGCCCGATATCCAGAAAATATTCTCGCCATACTTATTCGGCTGGCGGTGGCGCATATTGTCGGCCGCGGCGATTGTCTTCGCCCAATCGACAGCAACCTTCTCCACATCGGCACTCCACACCAGCGCTGGAGCTCCGTGTTTTTTGCGCAGCTCATTATGCCGTGCGAGAATATCCTTATTAAAGGAAACCGAATCGGCAAAACCGGCAAAGGTAAAGATCAGGGCGAGTAACAAACCCAGCTGCAAAGAACGTAACATTCGGCAGCACTGCCCCGGCGTTGCAACCTGTAAATCGCGTTTTCAGATCGGTTCGGCGTCGGCAAAAATACGCCATTCCGCAAGCGCAACTCTGCGCGCTGCTAAATCCGCCTCGCCCCAATGCGGGTAACTCAGGGGGATATCCAACGGCGCAGCGAGTAACGCCTGGCCACCGGCTGGCGTTACCGTAAGCACCGTATTCAAGCCCATATCGTCGATGCGGGAAATTTTACCGATCACAGTCTGCGAATCGGCATCGACCACATCAAGCTCAATCAGCTCAAAATACCAAAGATCTGTAAGTGGGGCCTGCGGTGCTTTTCTGCCCGAAGCCACGAGGGCGCGCAATGCGCTCAAAGGGGCACAGACTGTTGTATGCGTCAGGGCTGCTGCCTGATCGCGATCTGCAATTTCTGCAAAGGCAATGCGCGCAGGTACACCTGACGCAGGTTCAACCCGACTCAGAGTCAGTGTGGCCCTCGTTTTAAAATCTCCGATGACGCTGCCTGTGGTAATTTCACAGACCGCGACCTTCTGATTCACAAAGCGGTGCAGGTTCTCCCCTGCCTGATCGATACTGAGACCCCCGCGCACGCCGTGGGGGCGCCCAATGCGCGCGAGCACAACCATAGGTTCTTTGACCGGCATACTGAAAATGTGGCTAACGGGCACAGCCCGTAAAGGGACTAGTTTTCGTCGACGATCTCGAGCAGAATCTTTTGGTAACGCTCTTCGCGACCATCATCGAGAATGATTTTTTTGATAGAAATAGCGTTCAGCAGCACACGCACCGCTTTGGCGATACGACCACCCTTGCCGATAATCATGCCGATGTCGTCTTTATTGACGCGTAACTCGAGAATGAGCGATGCCGGGCTCTTGACGGGAAGCACCTGCACATCGTCGGGATTACGCACGAGGCTGCGCGCGATAAACTCAACGAGAGAGGCGGGGTCTGAATTGCGCTCGGCAGTCATCGGAAATTATTTCGCAGCGCGCTTGGCTTTAGCTTTTTCGTTCAGGCGCTTTTGCTTGGCACCGTCTTTGAGAGCTTTGGCTTCGGCAAAAGGCTTCCAGATGCCGGCCTTAGAGAGAATGTTTTTCACGGTGTCAGAAGGCTGCGCGCCTTTTTTGAGCCATGTATCGATTTTCTCTTTCTCGAGGCGTACTTGCTGGCCTTCTTTAACGAGAGGATGATAGAGACCGACGATGTCGAGAAACTGGCCGTCACGTTTCACGGTCGATGTTGCTGCAACAATGCGGTAGTATGGCTTTTTCTTTGTGCCATAGCGTTGCAGGCGGAGCTTAACAGTCATGGGGTTAAAACCGGGCTTTGAGACATACCGTCAAATTAAACTTGGCTTTTAGGGTGTCGCTTCAATGGTATCGACGCGCACATAACAGCCATCGAGCCACTTACCCGGAACCCCGCCCGGAGAGACGTCCCCGACGATTTTTACCTTCGAACCATGACCCAATGCAGCGCCGCTATTACTCTCGATCTTCAGATCAGACTCTTTATAGCCGTTCTTCAGCCGCTCGACGCGGTTTTTCGAAGAGCCAACCGTAAACGACGAAAGCACCTTTTTGCCCCCTCGGTTAGGGCTCTGATACACCTCGACAAACATCGTGTTACTGATCATGGCGCTTTTCGGTGTCGCGAGATAACCGTCGAAAGAAACGCGGTGGTACCGGCTGTGTTTACGCTCGTCGTAATAGGGACCGAAAGCTTCGGTGCATACTTTTTCGAGCGTCGTCGGTTCGACCGGCGGCGCGTCTTTTTTGTAACATGCAGCGCAGGCCAGCGTTACAGAGCTTAGGGTTATCAGTATGACATTTCGCATCGCGGCTGGTTTCATATTGCATTTACCGGGTCTCTCCAAATTTTTTTCTGCAGGGTGAATTCAGCGACCCGTCTTTTACTCTTCGATCTGGGTGGTGTCGTGATCGAAGTCGATACGGCAGGCATACGGGCACTCGATGGCCACGGCCGCTCCGATGTCGAACTCTGGGAAATCTGGCTCACCACCCCCGTCGTGCAACAATACGAATCGGGTAAAATCGGCAATGCGGATTTCGCACGCGGCGTGCTTTCGGCATTTAAATCAGACATGGAACCCGACGTCTTTCTCAGGTCTTTCACCGCCTGGACGCTCGGTTTTTTCCCCGGCGTCAAAGAACTGTTACGCGAGCTGAGAAAAAAATACAAACTGGCGTTCCTGTCGAATTCGAATCCCCTGCATTACCCGCGCTTTCAGGCGGAATGGGGATTGAACAATTATTTCGACTATCACTTCGTCTCGCATGAAATGGGTTGTGTTAAACCGCAGGCAGAGATTTTTGAGGCTGTTCTAAAAGCGCTGCCGTATTCGCCGCAAGAAATCCTGTTCTTCGACGACAACCGACTGAATACCGAGGCCGCGCTCAGGGCGGGAATTCCCGCTTACATCACGCGCGGCCCCGACGAACTGCGGCACGCGCTGATGACAGCGGGCTGCATCTCTGCCTAAGCACATTATTTTCTTTACGCGAAAAGAGAACTTCCTTAACTCACAATTCGCATCCTCTGACCGAGCCGCTGATCGCGATGCTAAATACATATGTTAAGGTACGCGCGGCGCCGCTTCTTGTTTTCAGCATCCCTGGCGATTGCACTGTCTGCACGCTGCCAGTCATGGAATAAATTCTGGCTCGATGGCATTTTTACGAGTTTCAGCTTTGAACCCGCGCAAACACGACTCGCTAAATCCTATGCGGGAGTGATTTCTGGCAATGCGATTTCAGTGGCAATCCCCTATGGGCCCGGAAATACGTCTCTCGCGGCCACATTCTCGGCAAAAGCACGGCTGGTGACCGTAAACAGTGTCACGCAACAAAGCGGGGTCACTTTGAATAATTTCTCCAGCCCAGTCGATTATATCGTCACTGAAGAAAGCGGCATACAGCGCACCTATACAGTGGCTCTATTTCAAACGACTCCCGTAACCGATACCGGCCAGACCATCTGCACCGCCGGTGAATCTGGTATTACACCCTGCCCCGCAGCCGGGTCTCCCGGCCAAGACGCGGACTATCCCGAGTTTCCCGAGCCGCGCTCTTTCCAGGCGCAGACGATTAACCCTCTTTACCCAAATGACTTCTTTAACATCGATACCGCAACGGGCGTCACCTGGAAAGGTTGCGACGAGGGGCAAACTGGTTCGACCTGCGTCGGAGGGCCAACACCATTATCACAATCCGTGGCGGCAACCACATGCTCAGGCTTGAACGCCGCAAATTCGGGCGCAGGCTATGGCGGCAGAACGGACTGGCGGTTGCCGCATTTTCGCGAACTCATGCAGTTTCAAAAATTCAGCACAGCGTCTGTCTTTGCCGACACGGCGCTGTTCCCGAACTCCGCTGCGGCAGCTAATCGCTGGACCTCCGGTCTTGTTTTACCGGCATCCGCAAATGCAATTGTTCTGGGTGGTAACATTGGCTCCACACCAGTCGGCAGTGGCAGCGTCTCGACACGCTGCGTCGCTGGCGGTTCTTTTCCCGCGCCGGCTTGGCAGGATAATGGTGACGGTACGATATATGAAAAGCGTACAGGGCTGACATGGCAAAAGTGTGCAATTGGCCAGAACAATGACGCGACTTGCTCTGGCACGATTACGCAGATTACCTGGTCGAACTCGCTGACCGCGTGCAAAAATCTGACGCTCGCGGGAAAAAGCTGGCGCCTGCCCAATATGAATGAAATCGTAAACCTGATCGATCTGACAAGAACCTCTGCCCCATTCGTCAATGCTACCTATTTTCCAGGCTTTCCCACTGTCGGAGCAACAACCCCTCATTTCTGGACTTCGACAACGCTCGTGAGTAACGATGTCTACGCCTACCTTTTCAACGGGAACGGAATTGCGACAGCAACGATCGACACGAAGAACAATGGCGTTGTCGGCGGTAACTCTTACCATGCCCGCTGCGTGAGCGGCCCCTGAGCTTTCTAAAAAAAGTGGCCACTCTGTAACATAATGTACATTTTGTACATATGATTGCCGAAAACATAGCCACATCGCGGTCTAAGATGAGCGCCTTGCTGCGCCAGGTGCGGCAAGGTGAAACGGTAATCATTCTAGACCGTGGCATTCCCGTCGCACGCTTCGAACCCGTAGACATCTGGGATAACGAAACCTACAAACTCATGACCGCGAAGCTGGTTAAGTCAGGCGACCTCATGCCGCGCAAGAAGAAACTCTCTGACGACTTCTTTGACATGCCGCTACCTGACGATAAGAAAGGCGCCGTTCGCGCGGCCCTCATCGACGAGCGACGCGAAGGCCGGTGATTTTCTGGGATAGTTCGGCAATCGTACCTTTGCTGGTGAACGAGCCGAAAACAGCCGAGGCGCAGACCGCACTGAAAGGTGACCGCGCTATCATGGTTTGGTGCCTGACATTTCTCGAGGCCACGTCGGCACTGAACCGGCGGCTGCGAACCGAAGAGATTCATTTCGGCCACTTTCGCGCCGGTGAAGAGCGGCTTAAAAAACTCAGCGCCGCCTGGGACCAAATCGTATTTTCTGACAAGCTAACGCAGTTGACCGCGCGCCTGCTGCGCACACACCCGCTACGTACCGCAGACGCACTGCAATTGGCTGCGGCGCTGGTTGCGGGAGGGCACGACGCCTCACAGGTGAATTTTTTCAGTTATGACGAACGCCTCAATGAAGCGGCGGCGCGCGAAGGTTTGTCGTTATTTGACGCTCAAGGGAGTCTAAAAGAGAAAGATGCATAAGTCGGTTTTGAGCCGCGTTAAGCCTCACCCCGAGGGTGGTTTCGCGCATGATATCAAAGACAAACTGCTCACTGGTCTCGGCGCCACCGCCGATCACTTTCTGCGCACTTTTCTCTCGAGCCGTATGCTCGTGAGCAATATTCCCGTTATCCCCAACCTCATCCGCGAAGAATACCGTAAAAAATGGGATTTCTACCGGAACCCTGAGTTTATCTCTAAACCACAGACTTTTTTTATCCCGCCGAAAAAAACCGAACCGCTGATACGTGCGGCAGACCCGATGAACCTGCCGATACACGACGCCATTTTTGAAGACGTGATTTTTCCCAGCGAGTTCGCGCCGCTCAACCCCGCATACCATGAAGCGGAGATCTTTCCCAGTCCACAACCCTACTCGATGGCGCGTCATATTCGCCACAAAACCGGCCTCAGGGGCGGCGACCCGAACAACCGGCCGACGCTGATCGTGGTGCACGGCTATGTGCTCGATGGTTATGACTTCAACGCCCGGCTTTTCGAAGTCGCTAAGTTCTTTCGCCTCGGCTTTAATATTCTCATGTACACGATGCCCTACCACGGCCCGCGCAAAAAGCCCAATGCCGCCTTCTCAGGCGACGGCTTTATGTTCTTCGATGCGGCGAGCATCGCGGAGAATGTGCGCTGGAGCATACACGACCTGACGCGCTACGTCGACTTTTTAAGCGAGCGCTCCAAAGAACCGATCGGCATGATGGGCTTTTCTTTGGGGGGATACCATACGGCGCTTATGGCTTCGCTTGAAAAGCGATTGGCTTTCGCAATTCCCGTTGTGCCCGTAATCACATTGTTCGACGTTATTCTCGACTGGCAACCGAGCGCCGGGGTTATTAAGACCTTCATGAAATTTCTCGGCATGAGCCGCGAAAGCATTAATGAGACGCTCGCCGTGGTTTCTCCGCTCGCGCGGCCGCCTGTTGTACCGCACGACCGCAGGCTCATCATCGCGGGCACCGCCGACCGCATGGCACATCCTAACCATGCGCATAGCCTGTGGCACCACTGGAAGCACCCGAAGATTTATTGGTTTCCCGGTAACCATCTCGTTCACTTCGAGAAGACACATTATATGCGCGAAGTGGTTGCCTTTCTGAGGGGACTTGGCCTCTATTGACGGGTGCCGCTCAGCGACGCAGCAAAAGACATACTCACTCTCGGCGCGCATAGCCGTGTCGAAGATAAGCGCGCCGAACTTGCCGACCTGCGCCTGAAACTCAGCGCTGCTCTAGCAGAGCGCGATGTTGCGATCAGCGACGCGAACGCGGCGATTGAACAGCTGGTCGTCGCCAAAAGCTCTGCGGCGGATATCCTGCGGGGTATCAGTAAAATTTCGAAGCACATTCAGGCCGCCGAACGCAATCTTACCGAGCGGCAGCTGGCAGCACTGCCCGGGCCGGTATTGCCGCGCGTCGAAGCTGTTTTGAGCGAAGCCGAAATTGCAGGCCATGCCAAAGCCGGCATGATGACAGGGGCATCGCTCGCGCTGGGCACCTGGGCGCTGGCGGGTACCGCGGGTATGACTACCGCCGGGGCGGCTCTCAGCGCATCGACCGCCGCCTTTGCAGGTGTCGGGGCTGGAGCGATCGCAGCCGGGGGCGCGGCAGCGGGAGCACTGGCGCTGGGCAGCCTCGTGCTTTTGCCTGCCGCCGCGATACTCGCGATCTTCAGCCACAACAGCGCCGACAAGAAAATACGCGAGATCGAAACCGAAGTCGGCAAGGCGCTCGCCGCCCTCGAAGAGAGCCGCGGGGCGCTGCTTGCGGTGCAGAACCTGCAACGCCGCGCACGCGAAGTCAGCCATGCCATCGAAAAAGCCGCGGCGGTGTTTGAAGGCGAGAAACAGAAATGCCTCAAACGCCTCTACCCGCTGGGCATCATCTCCCGCGCGCTGAAAAACATCCGCAAATTTTTGGGTGGCAATTATTTTTCAAAACGTGATCTCGAGAGACTGCTGCCACTCATCAACATGGCGAGAATACTTGCGGACCTGATCGACCGCAGAATTCTGGATGAAAAAGGAAACGTGGTATGAGCGCTGTGGCGAAAATCGGTAAACTGGGCGATCTCGCGAAAAAGATACCCGTACCCGATGTGCTCAAATTCTTTAATAACCTCGTCGACGCCTATAAAGAAGGCCAGGCGACAGAGCGTGAGATCGCGAAGATCAATGCCAACAAAGAAGTCATGCTGGCCGAAATTTCGGGAAAATATGAAATCTACCGGCTGGTCTTTAACCGCATTTTCGACGAGCGCAAAGAGGTGATCGACCGCTTTTTCGATGTCATCGACCGCGGCGTCGAAACCAACGATACGCAGGTCATCTTGGGCGGCCTCGAAGGGTTGAGCCGCATTGTTTCGGCATCGCCTTTTGCGAATACGCACGAGCTCTCCCGCGTTCTTGAATCCGGAAAATCGATCAAAATATGAAAGTGCCGTGCTGAAAATCCGCCTGACGCGGTCAACAAACGGGTTTGCGGATTTTTCCACCGACGATTCGGACCAGCACGCCGTGAAGGGGATCGAGCGTAGCCGCCAGATCGCAGAAAAATGGCTGTTTGCGTTCGCTTCGGATTTCGACGCGATCATACGCCAAAATCTGCACACAGCTGCGACGGGCCGAATTCGCGGGTTCGAACAAAAACTGCAGAGCATAGGAGAAGCTTTCGCGAAACTTCTTTTCGAAGACACGGAGGAAATTTCCGCCGTATTCGACGGGCCGAAATCCGCCCCAATCGTTTTCGTCGTCGATGGCGAATATGCGCATCTCCCGTTCGAAGCCTTGCACAACGGCGCCTATTTTCTGTGCGACCACTTACCAGTCATGCGGGTGCTCCGCAGCAACGACCGAGCGCAGGTCAGGACCTCAAATTTTTTCCGGCGCAGGCTGCTTTATCTGCCAGCCATAGCTCCTGATCGGCCGGAAGTTTATCGCTCCGCCGTGGCCGAAAGGGAAAACCTAGTAGACCAATTGCGCGGCAACGGAAGTCGTATGCGATTCGTGACTGATTCGGGCAAGGCCGGATTGTCGGCTTTTTTACGCAATCTGCAAGAAGCAAACATGATACACTTCTCAGGACATGCGTCCGCCGCGGAAATTCCCCTGCCCGACGGCGAAGCACTGCTCCCCGAAGATGTCTCGAGACTCAATTTGTCGCACATCGAGGCCGTTTTTCTGAATGCCTGCGATAGTGCATCACAACGCCCGGGTAAAGGGCAGACCTTTGCGACAGCCTTCATTTCCTCGGGGATAGCAAATTTTATCGGTTATGCCAGACCAGTACCGAATAAGGTTGCGGAGATTGCGGCACCCGTATTCTGGAGTCATTTTTTGCGCGGCATGCCGGCTTTGACCGCGATCACGAAAGTACGAACAGAACTTAGAAAATTTCCGGATATAGCGGCGTATCGTTTTTTCCTGCAGCATTTCGGCGAAATCGAATTTGGAAAAAAGAAACGCCCGGCACGGCTGAAACTTGCCGCTGCGCTTCTCGCCGTTGCGGCCGGTTTGGGCGTTTGGCAATTTCGCAGGACAATAGTCGTAAAACCCGCCGCAGAAACGCATGTCGCATCAAAGCCCCAACCGCGCGCAGAACCCAGCCTCAAAGTCGAACAGCAGCCTCAAAAGAAGAATGCAAAACGGAAAAAAACCGCAACATCGAAAAAGACTAAACCCACCGTTAAATCCGACCCTGATATAGCGGGGCTCATCGAGCAATTTGTGCCGGTTTCGATAAAACACGATTTTACACCGGAGGATATCCACCTCATGGATCGCCTTTGGCGGCATATGGAGGCGAAAGCCGATAAGAATAATTTTATCTGTACGGCAAATATCGACAACGGCAACAAAAGGCATGGTAGCGTCCCGATAGGCAGAAGACAGCTTATCCGCAATCTTCTGGTCTTCCGCTGCATCCCGGAAGCCCCGCATGACTGGGACGCTCGTGTCCAAGATAAGCTACGGGAGGAAAGGGAGCAAGCCGCAACCGATGCGAAGAATCGAAGTTTAAGTCCACCCGGTAAAAAATAATGTATCCGTCGTAAGACCAAGTCGCATCGGGGTCGCGGCACAGAGTCCCGCCTTTAGCATGCCTTTACAGCTTACCCACCCAGACGACGAATTCTCTGATTTATTATCACGCTGCTCGATGGGCGACTCCGAGGCTTGGCATTTTTTCATGCATG
>JAFLED010000062.1 GCA_017302045.1 Spirochaetota bacterium | reverse complement strand
CGGTATGAAAAATAATCGCTGTCGGTAAATGTTGAAATCACACCCTCAATCTGATCTTCGAGAATGGCGCTGGCGGTTCCGGGAGAATCGTTGGGTTCGATCTCGCCTTTTTGTGTGGGTGCGGCGAATGTTAATGTCAGATCGTAATAATCGCGGCTTTGTTTGCGCATCGTCGTGACCGCGGCGACACAGATGTAAAATTTACCGCTGGGCACTGAAACAGGCCCGACAAAGAGCGGCGCTCCGGCTGCTGTCGCTTCTTGCCGCAACAGTTCTTTGTCGGCCGCGTCTCTGAGCGTGAGCGAGCTCAGAATGCCATCGACACCCGTAAGTTTAATTTGCAGCGCTTTCTTTTCCGTATCGGTATTTTCTTTAACAAAACAATCTTTCTCTCGTTCGCGCACCGGCCCGCGGCGGTCGAACTCGGGGCCGTAAAAGCCGGCTATGTGCAGGCCCGCAATCGTATTGGCGGTCGCCGCAGAATTATTGGGCTCGTGTTCGATGTCAGACGGCGGCTGGAATGTGCGATAAAAAAATGTAAAAGCGGATTGCTCTCCGCCCTTACCGCGCAGCCGAATCAGCGTATCACCCGCGGGCAAAAACACCGGTGTAATCTCTTCGGGCAGCGACGAGCCCGCGTCGTTGACCTCGAACATCAGTTTATCGGGAGGATTAAATACCGCGAGACTCGAATCGACACCCCGCGCCGCCGACAGCTCGGCCCTGAGCATCGCGGCCTCTTTGAGGCGGACTCGGATAAAAATACTGGCGTCGGCGCCGTCAAAAACACCGGAGACTGTTTTATCGACGCCGAGTTCGTAGGCAGTCTCGGGCGAGGCATGGTTACCCGTCAGTTTCGGCGCCGCTTCTTTGCAGGCCGCCAAAAACAACGCAAACGCGCAGAGGACAAAATATGCTCTGAAACGCGGTGCGCGCAGCAAAAGACCCTCAACGGTCGAAGCAGCCATGACTTAGGCAGAAACGGGTTCGGCTTGCACCGGTAAAGGCGAACGCCCAGCCTGCAAAGACTCGGCGAGGCGCAGAAATTCGACGCTTTCAATGCCGGTACCAAACGCCTCGTCGCTGCGGAACATGGCGCGCAGAATTTCCCGGTTGTCGGCGCCCCGCTCGCGCGCAATTTCTACGGCACCGATCAGATTCGCGACGTCGCAGGCTGCTGCAAGCAGGGATATCTTAATCAGATCGTAGATATAATCGGGGGGACCGACCTCTTCTTCAGATGTGGAGGACTGAGGGAAGTCCATACACCCGACTTTGCGCGCCGCACAATGCGTCAATCAGTATCCACCCCTGCTCTCGTTACCGGCGAATGCACTCCTAAACGGCGCGGCGCGGGCGGACACTTCATTGACGGAGTGTCTAAACCACCTTAAATACCCGATGCTTCGAGTTTTTCTGCGGCTCAACGCCGGTATTTTTATCTTTGTATTTGCGCTGAATTGTGCCTCGTCGGGCAAGGTCAAGACCACCAGCGACGCCACAGCTTCGGATTTTAGCTTTACCAAGAACGATGTCAATGCCTGCGAAGAGGGCAAACTCTGCCTTTCGGGCAAACAGATCTCCCGTAACCTCAACGGCGCCGTCTCAAACACCGTGTCACTGCTGGCGCGCACCGTGACAAATGCCGAGTTTGCAGATTGCGTCGCGGCTGGCCACTGCGAAGGCAGGGGCACTGGCGAAGGCGCCCTGCCCGTAACAGGCCTGGGCTTCGAGCAGGCCAACCGCTACTGCGCCTGGGCAGGCGGGCGTGTGCCAACCCTTGCCGAGCTACAGGCAGGTGCGGCCGATGGCGGGTTTCTGAAATCCGATTTCGCCGAATGGTCGAATGACTGGGCGCCGGTTGCGGCCGAACAATGCTCTGTGACGACAAAATCGTTTTCAGGAACTGCCGCGCAGAAAAACATCTGCGAACCCGCAAACCCGATGGGTGTCGCGAGCGGTATTTTCCCGTATGAAACGCTGCGCCTGAAACAAACCTTCAACCCGGCAACGGGCGCCGTTGAGTCGCAGGCTTTTAACAGTAAGGCAAAGCTGGCCTTCCGCTGCGCTTCGGATTCTGTGCCCGCCACAAAAGCACCAGCCTGGCAGATACAGACCCCACCGGCGCCGCTCGGCGACCCCGCACCGCCCACAAGCGGTGAACTCGCGCTGCTGCACAACCTCGAGGCGACCGACACGCTCAATAAGCCGATCTGCAAGGCTAAGTATACATCCCCCGCACATTGCAAAGACCCCGTTACGTATTTTACGCCGAACGAATCGCAGAATTATGTTTTCGCCCCCTACATACGCAACCTGGGTGGCGGATATGCGGGCGTCGCCGCCGACGCCAATTATTCGTATATCGCGCTCGCGAAGAGCCGCTTTGTATGGCTGTTCGATTTCGACGTCAACATCAATGCGCTGCACCGGATTATACGCGCATTCGTGATCGAGTCAGAAACCGTACCGGCTTTTCTCGCGCGCTTCGATAAGAAGAACAAGGACTCTTCGCTTGAAATCATCAAAAAATATTACGCCGACCGCGACGATGTGGATTTTATACAGCAGGTCTACCGCAACAACGCCGACTCGCTGGGTAAACACTACCGGAAAAATGCAGCCCCCGGAGTGAAAGATTTCGGCTGGTTGCGTTATGCCGAGAACTACCGCTACATTCGCCTGCTCTACCAGCAAAACCGGATAGCCATCGTGCCTGGCGACATGCTGAAAGACAAGTCGATGCGTTCGATCGGTAAGGCGGCAAAAGCTCTCGGTGTGCCGATTCGTGTCTATTACCCCTCGAATGCCGAAGAATTCTGGGATTACAGCACCTCGGGCTCGAACTACAAGCGCAATATTCTTTCGTTGCCCTTCGACGAAGCCTCGATCACGTTTCGCACCGTACACGAGTATCCCTGGCATCCGAAATGGCGCAAAGGCAAACAGGGTTTCTGGCATTATGTCGTGCACGGCGCTTACAACTACCAGAAAAAGCTGATGCTGCCGCACTACGACTTCATGGATCATTTTAAGATGCACCGCGTCGTATCGCGCGAACGCGCCGATTTCAGTACGATCGAAATTCCCGCGGCGATACCCAAGGGTATTCTCGAACAAGACCGTTAAACATGCGCGGCGCTGTCTGCGGTGGATTGCTGTTCGCGGCGATCTGCTGCGGCCCCGCCGCAGTAAAAAAAACCGAACCCGCGTTAAAGATCTATGCCCTGAAATACGGCGAAAGTCTTTATCCTGCGGGGCTGGTGAATAGCGACGCTCCTGGAAAATACGTTCCGCTGAACTGGCTTGCTTACCTGGTTGAAACGCCCTCTGGCAAAACGCTGGTCGACTGCGGTTTTTCGGATGCAAAACTGCTCAAACGCTTCGGCATTCAAAAGTTTAAGCCTGTCACCCGGATTCTCAAAGACCTCGGTATCTCCGCCGATAAGATCGACACGATCATCATCACACACACCCACTTCGACCATGCGCTCGACGTTGACAAATTCCCCAATGCGCGTATTGTTCTGCACGCAAAAGAGTATGCGGCCCCCGAAGAGGCGGCGCTCGTAAACGTGTTACCCAAGCTGAAAGTTGAAACTGTCAGCGCGCCGGCGGTTTTCGGCGAACTTTCGGTCGAGCCCGTCATGGGGCATACGAAAGGGTCGCTGGTCGTTTGGTTGCGCGCACGCAATACCGTCTTTACCGGAGACGAATGTTATTTCGCCGCGGCATGCCGCAAGAAAATTCCCCTGCCGGCCGGTGCTGTCTTCTCTGCGGACACCAACCGCCGCTTTATCGAAAACCTGTCGCCGCAAGCGGTAATCCTAACCGGGCATGAGACGGCGCTTCAAAACGGGCGCTGGCTCAACGGCCATGTTTTTTTATTTCTGTAATTTTTTCTTTTTCTCTTCGAGATACTTTTTCGATTTTTTCGGGTCGTTGTAGTTCTTGGTGCCGCGTACATGGCAGCGTGGAATACCGGTAAGCTTTTTGCGATCGAGCAGATCGTCGAAATAAGTACTGAATGGCTTACCGCGCATCTCGAGCGCGTACTGGTCTGACCAGCGGATATTGTCGCGGCAGCGTATCGAGATATTGAGTTCGTCGGAATCGGTCTTCGCTAACTCGTAAACGACGATATCTTCGGAATCGCCGGCCTGGTACACGATCGCCACCTTTTGCCCCACGGCGAGGTACTCGCGCGCGCTGCTGTGCAATTTATCGAACTGTTGCAAGGTCGTGTATTCCCAGTCGAGCGCGTTACTCATGAAAATCACGCTGAGATTTTTATCTTTCGGCGGAAACTGGGAATCGTGAATAAAACCCAGCATCAGTTCGGTGCGTTTGATTTCAGGCAGCGAGATGAAATGTTCGAACGAGCGCAGGCAATTTTTGCGTTCTGTCGGCGTACAAAAAGTATATTCGGTAATTTCTTCTTCTTGCTGCGGTACAAAATCGAAATGTGCGACCCAGTGCAGCGGAAGCGCCTTCAAAAGCGAAATCGTATCGGCATCGGGCGCCTTGTTGCGGACGAGCTCGTGAAAGTCGTAATGCGCCTTGAGAATGCGCCAATCGGCGTCGACCGAAACGACGCGGTCGCAGCGCATCTCTTGCAGCATGATATAATACTGTGAAAAACCGACGGTAAAGCAGTCTTTATCTTCGGGGTAGAGCTCTTCCAGAATACGGAAAACATGATGCACGCCGCGGTCGTTCATTTTATAAAAATTGGCGCAACCGGCGATGAGACCGGGCAGAATGTTGCTGTACCACATCTGGCCTTTTTTCTTACGGAAGTCGAGAGTCGCAGAAAATTCTTTCGCGAGATTTTCGTCGTATTCGGCATACTGGAAAATCATTTCGCAGATTTTATTCCCCTTTTCGTCGAGGCGCGTAAAAAGGCGGTTGATGCTGTTATTCGAATAGCTGCCGCTACCCACTTCTTCGAGAAAATTCCGGTGTTCGCGCGTGACTTTAAGCGAGGCGCGCGTGGCACAATGGGTGCCGCATGAAACCACGACCGCCCCGAGCAGCGCAAAATTCAGCGCGCGAAAATACGATTTTTCCGGAAACCACCTCACCATATTTACCCGTTAAGAAGCACCCGCGGTAGCCGCCGGCACCTGCGATTCTTTTTTCAGAAAAGGCGTCGTCTCGAGCAGTCGTTTATGGATAAACGGCCCCAGCATATAATGGTCGCTGCGTGTGCGCTTCACCGTACCGGGATATGTCGTCATGTTTGTGTTCTTGCGCACATCGCCGCCGACACCCGAATAATAGGGTTGAAAGTGGTTGGTAACCATATCGATAACGACGTTACCCGCAGGGTTCGTAAAACGGATGATACCGTGTTCGTCTTCGACTCCTTTGAGGTCGAGGGCGCGTATCATCGTCGTCTGCACCGGGTACGCGTCGAATTTTTCGATACGCATCGCGCTGTAATAGAACTTATTCGGATTACCCTCGATCTCGAGCTTGATATAAGCCAGGAGATCCCACAACGATTTGTTGTATTCGTAGTTACCTTCGATGTCGATGAACCCCTTGATGCCGCCATAGACAGCATCGTTGAAAGCAGTCTTCGCAATATAATTCGCGAGAAACTGTTTCGGATCGCCAAAGTGTTTGTAGTCCAGCTTTTCATCGGTCAGTAGCGTGCGCGACAACAGTTCGCCGCGCGGCGTCGTCGAGTTACTGTAAGACATGATGATGATCGGGTACGGTGCGGGCAACGCGCGCTTCAAAAGACGTATGCCGCCGCCGTTACGAAAGGCTGGTATCTCGGTATGAATTTTACCCTCGGGATAATAGGTGCGGTGGCAAATCGGGTGCAGCGGCCGGTTTGTTGCCGGCGGATTTTTTTGGTATTTGTATTTATATTCGTCGATCGTGATCATCGCCGCGTTGGGCAGATCTTCCATCATTTTCAGAATGCCTTTCGTAACCGATGATTTATGAAAGCCGGATGACTCACCGCGCAGACCCACCATCCAGGTGATGCCGGGTTTTACCCTGTCGAGGTTATGGTAGCCGATCACAAAGGGATATCCCCCCTCTTCGGTGAGGTAGAAGCGGCGTTTATCGTTGAGCTTTTCGTTGAAGACGTCGAACTGTGGCGTCTCTGACCGCCAGCCATAGGTGGCCGGCGAATATTCGGCACAGTCGTAGAAACGCGGTTTATCCGCCTGCGTGATGGGTGTTGCGTAGATCGCCTCGACACCCCCGACCTCGGCCTTGGTATTCGGAACTCCGTTCGAAACCCGTGTCTGACCGGTAGTGCAATAACTCAGCGCCGTGACGGCAAAAATCATCAGGCGCATGCGGCGCCAGTCAAGAAAATATAACATCGAAATCAACTCTCTCCCCCGCTCGGCAAAATTCACGCCAGAAGCGCGAAGGTTACAAATCCGGGACCACGACGCAGCGGCTATCAAATTAAGCGAGGGAAGTCATGAAAAAGCGCGCTTGCGGGGTATTTATCTTTTAAGGCACGCTTTACCGCGTGGACGGCGATGGCACATGACTGATCAGGACTTCCCGGCATTCGGGGTAATTGGTCCGGAATTCGGCTTTTCGCCGTAATGCCTTTAGTAAGGCTTTCGCAAGATTTACATTTTCAAAAGGAGCAACTATGAAGAAATCCGGTCTTTTAATGGGCGCGGCGCTGGCGGGTCTGGCACTGGCGGGTGGCCTTGGCGCAAAAGAAGCGAAGGAGAAAGCTAAAGAAGGCGAATGCCATGGCATCAATGGCTGCAAAGGCCAGGGTGATTGCGGCAATAAAGACCATGGCTGCGGCGGACAAAACGCATGCAAGGGCCAGGGCTGGAAAAAAATGACAGAAGCGCAGTGCAAGGCGAAAAAAGGCAAATTCAAACCACTCTCGATGGACATGTGACGCAGGGCGTCGGGCTCGGTCTCAGGACCGGGCACTTTAATCATCTGTTGAAAACGCCCCGAACCAAAATCGATTGGTTCGAGGCAATCACTGAAAATTTTATCAATACCGAAGGCGCGCCGCTCGCGGTTCTCGCAAAACTGCGCGAGACCTACCCCATCGCCCTGCATGGTGTAGCCCTTTCGATCGGCAGTGTCGACGGTGTGCGCCTGCCGCACTTAAAAAAAATCAAGCGCTTAGCCGAGCGCATCGAACCATTCCAGATTTCTGATCACCTGTGTTTCGCGCGTTTCAGTAGCAGGCAATACCACGAACTTTTGCCGTTGCCGCTGACTTTTGCGATGGCAAAACGGGTCATCGCCAATATCGATAAGGTGCAGACTTTTTTAGGCCGGCCGCTCGTGCTCGAAAATATTTCGGCGTATGCCAGTTTTCCGCAAAACGAAATGGCTGAAACAGAGTTTCTGAATTTTATCGCAGACGCGAGCGGGTGCAAACTTCTGCTCGATATCAACAACATTTACGTCAATGCGGCAAACTTTCGTTTTAACGCGCGCCGTTTTCTGCTGGGGATAGACCCCCGTCATGTTGCACAGTACCATCTCGCGGGTTTCAGCGATCTCGGTACGCATCTCTTCGACACACATGCCGAAAAAATCCACAATCCCGTGCTGCGCCTTTTCCGCGAGGCCAAACACCATATCGGCGAAAGGCCATTGAGCCTCGAGCGCGACGACCGCATACCCGCATTTCAGGTACTCGAAAGGGAGATTTTACGCACCGCCGCACTGACAGCGGTATCTATGCCCGGCAAGTTCAGCGCCGGTGCTTCACCGCAGTATCCGGCCGGCGGTAAAGCCGGGGATAACCTGCGCCGTGAAAAACTTTGGCAGAAAACGCTCTATACGCGCGTACCAACAAAGACAGAAAAATCGGCGGGTACCCTGACACCGCGTGCCGTACAAAAAGTTTACCGCAACGCCTATGAGATTCGCCTCACCGAAGCACTGCATGAAAAATTTATCCGCCTTGCGCAGGCAATGCCCCGTGCGGCATTCTTAAACCTCTGTAAAAAGTATGTCGCCGCTGTCGCATCGACCGAAGAAGATCTGGGCGAATACGGCGCTACGATGCCGCGCTTCGTCGCGAAGCAGATGCCGCAGCACAGATATCTGCCCGACTTAGCCAGGCTAGATCTCATGCGTTATAAACTACATCAACTTGCTCCGGGCGCAGAGCTAACGCAGCTGTTTGCGAAAAAAGTCTCGCTGACGCAGGCGATCAGACTGTGGCACGGCGAAACCGGACCGCGCCGGGGTAAATCCGCCCCGGGCAACTACCTTGCTCTCTACCGCGACCACTATGCTGTGAAAGAGCTGCTCTTACAGAAAGCAGAGTTTGATTTTTTACGCTCGCTGCAAAAACCCGTGTTTTTACTAAAGCGTCTCGCCGTCGCCGAGAAAGAAAAGCGGTTGTCGGCCGCAGCGGTGAAACGACTCTTTCGCATTCTGGGCCTGCCCGGAATCTTAGCATGAACACGGCCGGGCTGCTCGAAGATCACGGTGACGCGCTCTATGCCTATGCGCGCACGCGCCTCGAAAACGACGACGACATTCAGGATTGTATCCAGGAAACACTGCTCGCCGCGATTAAGAACGCAGAAACTTTCGCCGGGCGCTCGAGCGAGCGCACCTGGCTCATCGGCATTTTGAAATTTAAAATCATCGACCTGTACCGTGCGCGCGCGCGTGAAGTCAGAAACGTCGAAACCGATGACGCAGATTATTTCGGCGAAGACCGCCACTGGCAGACCGAACGCGCACCCCAAGCCTGGGAAAAATCGCCGCTGGAAACACTCGAAGACGACGAGCTGCGCGAATACCTCTATACCTGTATTCGCCGCTTGCCCGCACCGATGCGTGCGGCGGTGATCTTGCGCGAATTTGACGCCGAAAGCACGGCAGAAATCTGTAAGCAACTCGCCGTTACCGCGACTAACCTGAACGTGATATTGTACCGTGCCCGCATGCATCTGCGCGCCTGCCTCGAAGCCGCGGGTTTTAAAGGAGCTTCGCGTGGCTGAGAAAAAGCCGCTCACCGGCATGCCCTGCGAAGAATTCACGCAGCTCGCTTCAAGCGGTCATGAAAAACCCGTCGGTTTCCGCAACCGTCTGCGCATGCTCTGGCACCAGATCGAATGCGTCTATTGCCGCCGCTTTCTCAGGCAACTTAAACGCATACACGGCCTGCTCGCCCAACCAGAACCGGAAAAACCCATGCCTGGCGAGATGCGCACAAAACTGCACAAACACCTGGGCGACCGTTAGCATGCGGCGCGTCATTTTTGTTTTGTCGCTGATTCTCGCCTTCTGGACGACACTGCTGCTCTGGCCCCAGGAAAATACGCTGACTCTCGCGGCAGCGGGTAAAATACCCTTTAACGCCGCCTGGGGTTACCGCTTTCGCCTTGCAGAACTCTTGAACACGACAAACGATGTGCCTGCTCTCTTGCAGCTCTTCAGACCCGTGGGGGCCAGGGCTCTCTGCGTCGTCTTGGTTCTTTTGCATTTGCCTGCGCTCGTGCGCAAGCCGCCCCGTATACTCCTCGCCCTTGCCGGCATAGCAGCGGGATTATCAATTCTGCTGTTTTTTACGCTCGCCAACCCGGCGCTGGTGATCGCGCGCCAGCGCGTCATGGGGGGCGCCGGGCTTAGCGACGGTTTGGGGCTGGGCAGCGGCGGCGAAAAAATCGGCATCACGGAAAATTGTCTCGCCGCGATAAATCCATCCGACCTGCGCGCCATCAGCTCGCTCGAATTGCTCGAAAAAAAGAGCGCCGGTGCATTACCGCAGATTCGTCTCATCGACCTGAAGGTCGTGGAAAAAAACTATCGCCTGCTGACACTGAAAGACGAAAAAGGTGCGCCGCTTTTTTCTGATGCCGCCCGCGCATTTGCGCGTGCAGAGATTCTGTATGCGCAGAAAATTCAGCCTGAACTCTTAAGCGCAACAAGACTCTGCCTGATCGCCAACTTCGATACCGCACCTGAAAACGAGACCGCCCCGTTCTCGCGCGCGCGTGAAATTCTCGAGGCGCGCAAAAAAGCCCGGCTCGATACGCGCGTGATTCAGCTACCTGCGGGGTTCACCAACCGGTAGCCGACACCGGGTTCGTTAATGATGAGCTCGGGTTCGTCGGGGCGCGTTTCGATTTTTTTGCGCAGCGTCGTCACATAGACGCGCAGATATCCGGTTTCACCCGAAAGCCCGGGACCCCAGATTTCTCTCATGATCTGCTGCGTTGTCACGACTTTGCCCGCATGCCGCGCCAGGAGCCCCAGAAGGTTGTATTCGGTAGGAGTCAGGTGAATCTTTTCGCCACGGACTTTGACTTCGCGCAGTGCGAAATCCATCTCAAGATCACCGCTATGAAATGGCGGCAACGCCGAAGAAGCGGGCTGGCGGCGCAGAACCGCACGTATACGCGCCAGCAGCTCACCCATACCAAAGGGTTTGGTCACATAGTCGTCGGCGCCGGCTTCGAGCAGCTCGATTTTATCGGCTTCTTTATCTTTCACCGAGAGCACAATCACCGGCACATCGGAGAATTCGCGCACCTGCTTCAGAATCGATAAGCCGTAACTATCGGGCAGATTCAGGTCGAGCAAGACAATGTCGGGCTTCTGTTTCACGATGGCGTCGAGGCCCTCGGCGGCATTCGCGGCATCGCTGAACTCGAAACCTTCTGCCTCTAGCCCGATGCGCAGAAGCTTGCGAATCTGCTTTTCATCTTCAATCGCGAGAATACGGATAATGCTCATAGTTACACCCTCGGTAGTTCGATTTCAAAAAAAGCGCCACCTTCGATGTTGTTACGCGCCGTGATCGTGCCGCCATGCAGCTCGACGATCGATTTTGCAATGGTGAGCCCAAGCCCCGTGCCCCCGGGAATCGCTCCGGGTGAGCGTACAAATTTCTCAAAAACAGAATCCAGCATATCTTCGGGAATCCCGACACCGTTATCGGCGACGTATAACTTCACGGGCGCGCCCTTATGCGCAAAACACGAAACAACCACCTTCGTGCCCGCCTTGTTGTGAATCGCAGCATTCGCGATCAGATTCGACAACACCTGCTGCAAAAGCGCATAGTCGCAGAGGTACGAAAAAGCATCGCCTGCAAATTCACTGGAGAACTGCGCCTCCGGAAATTCCTCTGCAGTCTTATCGAGCGTTTCGCGCACCAGATCGCGCAGGTCAGAAAGCGTGCGACTGAGGCGGATTTTCCCCGCTTCGATACGGCTCATATCGAGAAGATTACTCACGAGCACATTAAGTTTGCGGGCGGCGATATCGACTTCGGTCAGCAACGCGCTGCGCGCCGCGGGATTATTCTCGGTGGATTTCAGCTGCATGGTCGACACCGAACCCCGGATCACCGCGATCGGGGTTCTCAGCTCATGCGAAATCGAGTTTAAGATCGCCGCATGGAGTTTTTCAGACTCTTCGGCGACGCGTGCCCGGCGACGCTCTGATGCGAGAAAGTCGCGTTCGATCGTAATCGCGGCATGGTTTACAAACGCAAAGAGAATTTCTTCCTGATCAGGACGCAGCTGGCCGCGGCGCGGAAGCCTGAGGCCTAGTACGCCGACAATTCCTCCCGTAGAAATCAGCGGGTAATATGTACCTGCAGACAGCGGCAGTGTGTCGGTGTGACGACCCGCTGGCTTCTTATGCTCAAACACCCAGAACGCGACACTGCCTTCCTTAGGGCTGAGTTTACGTGTACTGCCTTCGGCTGGCTTGAGATCAAGCTTACCGTTTTTTTCACGCAGGTTCATGGAAACACGCGCGTTGAAAAAGCCGCCGATAAATTCGATGGTTTTGAATACGGTTTCGTCAAGACTAGTCGAGCGGCTGAGCAGCCGCGAGAAATTGTACACAGCTGCAACGCGCTCTTCGCGCGACATCAAGACCTGTTCGCGCTGCCTGAGGCGTGCCATCAAATTTCCCATAACCATTGCTACGACAAAGTAGAGAGCCAACGTCAGGTAATCATGAAATTTGGCGATATAAAACGTGTAATACGGCGGAATAAAGACGTAATCCCAACAGAGCGCGCTGATCGTCGCCGCAACAATCAAGGGACCGCGGCCGACAAAAAGGCCGAGTGTGAGCACAACCGAGAGATACACGAGCGACATCGCCGCATACTCCATATAACCGCGAAGAATAAAACCCGCGATTGTCGTGATTCCGGTGGCTAATATAGCGAAAACGTACTGACGGCGGGTTGAAGTCAGGTTCAGG
Source organism: Spirochaetota bacterium (assembly GCA_017302045.1). Taxonomy (GTDB): domain Bacteria; phylum Spirochaetota; class Leptospiria; order Turneriellales; family Turneriellaceae; genus Turneriella. The sequence continues at coordinate 3,982 of JAFLED010000062.1, read as the reverse complement.
CGCGAAATAAAATTATTGGCTGGACGCTGCTCTTTGACGTTTCCCGATACGTGAATTTCGAGATCGCCCGAAGCCGCCATCAGGCGGTCGAGCATCGAACGACCGGTAATTTTCTGCCACAGGGTCTGCGGTGTCTTACCGATGATAATCTGCGTCGCATTTTTCTGCCGCGCAAGCCTGACCAGCCCTGAAACGACGTCGGTATCTCTTACCTGAAGCACCTCGGCACCGAGTTCGCGCGCGAGGTTCAGGTTCTGCAGCAGCGTCTTCTGTGCGGTTAGGGTTAGCGGTCGACCGAGGTCGATATAGACCGCAAGCCAGCGGCCCTTCAGCTCGAAGGCGCGCTGCCGTGCCATACGTATGAGATTTTCGCCGCTTTGGCTCGGGCTTACGGCAACAAGCAGGCGCTCGGCTGTCTTCCATTTATTACCGATATTCTTGAGCGTGCGGTAATCCTGCAATTCGTTATCGACGAAGTTCGCGGTAAAATGCAGCGCCATCTCACGCAGCGCCGTGAGGTTACCCTTGCGAAAGAAGTTGTTCGCAGCCTGCTCGGCTTTCTCGGGAGCGTATATCTTGCCTTCTTCGAGGCGCTTGATGAGCTCTTCGGGTACAAGGTCGACGAGTTCGATATCTGACGCGATATCGACGAAGCTGTCGGGCACACGTTCGTGCACGTGCACGTTCGTGATCGCTTCAACCGAATCTGCGACACTCTCGAGATGCTGTACATTGAAGGCGGTCATGACATTGATGCCGGCGTCTAAAAGTTCGAGAATATCCTGGTAACGCTTGGGATGGCGCTGCGTGGGCGCGTTTGTGTGCGGAAGCTCGTCGACGATGATCCATTGCGGCCGGCGCGCGAGTGCCGCTTCTATATCGAATTCTTCGAGCGTCACGTTCTGATATGGAATTTTTGCCCGGGGCAGAAGTTCAAGCCCCGTGAGCAGCGTCTCGGTCTGCCGCCGCCCATGCGTTTCGACGAAACCAACAACCACATCAATACCGTCGTTTTTCATACGGTGCGCAGTGCGCAGCATGGCATAGGTTTTTCCCACGCCCGCGGCCATACCGAAGAAAATCCGCAAGCGCCCCTTACCCGCCTGGTCGCTTTCAGCTTTTCTAATGGCAGAGAGCAGCTGGTCTGCGTCGGGGCGGCTTTCGCGCGATTCGGGCATAATTACAGTTTATGGTTCGGGGCGCATCACCGGTCGAGCTCCAGGTTGAGCAGAAGAACGTTGACGCGCTCTTCGCCGAATACGCCCCATTGGGGATTCTCGGTCAGCCGATCAACCAGAGCGTAAAGGGCGGCCGTCTTTGCGCCGTCAAACTTTCTAGCGGTAGCGATACGTTTGACCTGAAATCTCGCCGAGGCCTTGGAGATGTGTGGATCGAGACCGCTGCCCGAAGCAAACAGCATATCGCCGGGGATATCCGCACCGGCTGCTTTCGCGGTACCTGCGAGCGCAGCCTTGCGCTCGTCGATACTCTTCTTCAGATCAGCGCTGGTAGGCCCTTTGTTCGAAGCCCCCGAGGCGACGGTTGCATAATCGCCTGCAGAAGGCCGCGGCCAGAAGTATTTTTCATCGCGGAACTTCTGCGCAATCAGCGATGAACCCACCGCCTCACCTTTTGTATTATAGACAACACTGCCATTGGCTTTGTCGGGAAACGCCGCTTGCGCGATGCCGGTGACGAGCAGCGGATAGACCGCTCCACAGAGAAGTGTAAGTACAATAAGTAGTCTGATCGCAATAGTGATATCCTTAAATTTCATAGTTCCGCCTTTGAATGACCCCACCCCCTAACCCCCTCCCCACTACGCGGAGAGGGTTCCCTGCTAAATCTTCTTCCCCCTCTCCATGTAATGGGGAGGGGGTTAGGGGGTGGGGTTTCATGCCAACCCAACTGCCGTGATGAGCATATCGATGAGCTTAATGCCCACAAACGGGGTGATAATACCGCCGAGACCATAAATCAAAAGGTTTCTCAGCACAACCTTGTCGGCGCCCGCAGGGCGGTAAGCAACACCGCGCAGCGCCAACGGAATCAGCGCGATGAGGATGAGCGCGTTAAAGATCACGGCGCTCAAAATCGCACTTTCAGGCGATTTCAGGTTCATGATATTGAGCGCTTCCGCAGGTCCCTTAGACATACCTGTTAAAAGATAGAGCCCGCCAAAGAGCGCCGGCAGAATCGCGAAGTACTTCGAAATGTCGTTGGCAATGCTGAACGTGGTCAGCGCACCGCGGGTGATCAGTAGCTGCTTGCCGATCTCGACGATCTCGATGAGCTTCGTCGGGTTCGAATCGAGGTCGAGCATATTACCCGCCTCACGCGCGACCTGCGTACCGCTGTTCATCGCCACACCGACGTCGGCCTGCGCCAAAGCAGGCGCGTCGTTGGTACCGTCGCCGATCATCGCGACGAGATGTCCCTTCGCCTGCTCTTCACGAATACGTTGCAGCTTCGCTTCGGGCGTCGCCTGCGCGATAAAATCATCGACACCGGCTTCGGCGGCGATTGCCGCTGCGGTTAAGGGGTTATCTCCCGTGATCATGATGGTGCGAATGCCCATCTTGCGCAGATCGGCAAAGCGTTCGGCAAGGCCGCGTTTCACGGTATCTTTGAGGTGGATAACCCCCAGCACCTTGTTACCTTCGGCGACGACAAGGGGAGTCCCCCCTTTGCGCGAAATGTCTTCGACGCTGCGCGTAACATCCTCGGGGTATTTACCGCCCTTAGCTTCAACGAATGCCTTTACCGCATCGGCAGCACCCTTACGGATGATGCGTTCAGGGTTAGTCTCGGTCATCGGTATATTGATACCGCTGAGTCGGGTGACCGCGCTAAAGGGTACAAACTCGCCGTTCTGTGCCAGCATCTCACGGCCACGGATATTAAACTTTTCTTTCGCGAGCACGACAATCGAACGCCCTTCGGGTGTTTCATCGGCAAGCGACGCGAGTTGCGCCGCGTCGCCCAGGCGCCAAATGTCGACACCGGTGACCGGAATAAATTCCGATGCCATACGGTTACCGAGCGTAATGGTTCCGGTTTTGTCCAGTAGCAACACATCGATGTCACCCGCCGCTTCGATCGCGCGGCCCGACGTCGCCAGCACATTCGAACGCATGAGCCGCCCCATGCCGCTGATACCGATCGCCGACAAAAGACCGCCGATGGTAGTGGGTATGAGACAAACAAGTAGAGCGATAAGCACCGGTACCGACGTCGCGGTTTTTGAGGTAGCGCCGCCTTCGTTTTGGCTATATACCGCGTAAGGGAAAATGCCCATCACTGCGAGCAAGAAGACAATCGACAGAATCGACAACAGAATCGTGAGCGCGATTTCATTCGGCGTCTTCGCGCGGATTGCTCCCTCAATCAGAGAGATCATTTTATCCATGAACGAATTCCCTGGCTCGGCGGTGATACGAATCTCAATGCGGTCGCTGATGACCTTTGTGCCGCCGGTGACCGCCGAACGATCGCCGCCCGACTCACGGATCACAGGAGCCGATTCGCCTGTTATGGCGCTCTCGTCGACGCTGGCAATCCCCCTGATGACTTCACCGTCGCCTGGCACCTGGTCGCCCGCTTCGCAGACGACGACCATACCCTTTTTGAGTTCGCCTGCCGCGATGCGCTGTTCTTTGCCGTCGATGATGGCACGCGCCGTGACATTAGTCTTCGTGTTGCGTAACGCATCGGCGCGCGCCTTACCGCGGCCTTCGGCGATCGCTTCGGCAAAATTCGCGAAGAAGGTTGTGAAGTAGAGCCAGAGCGTGATTTGCACGATGAAGTTAGAAACTTTGTCCGCCATCCAATCGCGTATGATGATACCGGTGCAGAACAGAGCGCCCAGCGTGACGATAAAGATCACGGGGTTTTTCATCTGCGTAACCGGATGGAATTTTTTCAGCGCTTCCCAGAGGGCAGATTTGACAATATGCCCGGTGAAGATACCGCCCTTATTCTT
>JAFLED010000061.1 GCA_017302045.1 Spirochaetota bacterium | reverse complement strand
GCATCGGTGTCAATGCCGGCTCGCTTGAAAAAGACATTTTGCGCAAAGTGGGATATCCCACTTCGGATGGTATGGTCGAATCGGCGCTGCGTCATATCGAAATCTGTAACGAGCATAATTTCGACGACGTGATTGTCTCGCTGAAGTCGAGCGACGTCTTCATGATGATGGAGGCATACCGCAAGCTCGCGAAGATGTGCGATTACCCCTTTCACCTGGGCGTCACCGAAGCCGGCACGAGCTGGCAGGGCACGATCAAGTCTTCTATCGGCATCGGCGGATTACTTTCGGAGGGCATCGGCGACACGATACGTGTGAGTCTCACTACCGACGGCGCTGAAGAGGTTAAAGTGGGCCGTGAGATTTTGCGCTCGCTCGGTCTCGTGAGTTTCGGTGTAACGCTGGTCTCGTGCCCGACATGCGGTCGGCTTGAGGTCGATCTGTTTCGTATTGCCCAAGAAGTGGAGAAGGCGGTGGCGCATATTAAGACACCGCTGAAGGTTGCGGTGATGGGCTGTCTTGTAAACGGCCCCGGCGAATCGAAAGAAGCCGACATTGGCATCTCTGCAGGCGCTGGCTCGGCAATTTTGTATGTAAAGGGTGAAAGCAAAGGTAAGATTGCAGAATCCGAGATTGTGCCGCGCGTGCTCGAAGAGATTGCGGTTCTGGAAGCGAGCCTGAAAAAATAGTCGCGACCTTACAAAACCGGAAATTATCGCATCAGATTTCGAAATACGCGGCCGGCGAAAACTCCCGGTGCTGTTCCTCTGTCATATAGCCCAGGGGATTTGAAACGAACATTGTATTGAACATGCGTTTTTGCACACTTTGGTGCCAGTGGCCGAAGATCCAGTAGTCTATATCATTTTCTTTAATAAGCTTATTCAGATTGGATGCGCAATAGTACTTGAGCACGTCATTGTAAGCGGCAAAACCCATCAAGGCATAACTTGGCAGGTGATGCGTCACGACGACGGTCTTTCCGACGTAAGGTTTCATGAGTTCGGTTTCGAGAAAATGCCGCGATAGCGTGTGCAATTCGTTCACGGCTTCGGCGGTGATTCTGCGCTGCAGTTCGTCATCTTTGTAGTACTGGATAAGCCGGTAGTCATTCGAAGCTTTTTCAAGCCGGGCCATTTTGGGTTCGGGTATATGCGTCCAGAGAATGCTCACGATGAATCGCACATGATCAACAACGACGGTTTCGTTGTTCACCAGTATATGGTTGGGTGCGAGTTCTGTGCGGTAGTTGGGGTAACAATACATAACCTCGCCGCCGTAAAACTCATGGTTACCCGGCAGCGAAATAATCTGCCGAAACTGACCGCGCCATTTCTCGTAAAGCGGCGCGATTTTATCGCGCTGCTTATCGGTGATAATGTCGCCGGCAAGAATGAGGATATCACCCTTGGGCACGAGGGGGTTTTTCTCGAGGAATTCCCGGTTGCGCGGGTATTCGAGGTGCAGGTCAGAAGCGTACTGAACTTTCAGCAAGCCTATTTCGCCGCCAGGCGCAAAATCTTGCCGCTGCCAAAATCGGCGGCATAGAGATTGCCGCCGTTGTCGCGGCCAAAGGCAGAGATCAGCACCGGCCATTGGCCGAGTGTATATGCTTTGTCAACCTTACCTTGAGCCGATTCGGGCAATTGGATCGCCCAGATGCGGCCACTGACGAAATCCGCAAAGACGTACTTGTCTTTCAGCGCTGCAATCGCCGTGCCGGTATAGACATAGCCGCCAGTCAGCGATTGCCCCTCTTTGCGGCCGTACTCGTAAACTGGCTCGCGCAGATTTTCTGTTTTGCAATTTTCTTTCGGCTCAAAGCAGTGCGCGCCTTCGCGGATATTCCAGCCGTAGTTCGCGCCCTTTTCGACGATGTCGATCTCTTCAAAGAGATCTTGACCGACATCGGCCACGATGAGGCGACCCTTGGGGTCGAAGCTGTAGCGCCAAGGGTTGCGGAAACCCCATGCAAAAGTTTCGGGCGCATACGCGGGATTTCCTACAAAGGGATTATCGGCTGGTACGGTGTAAGGTTTGCCCGACGCATCTGGTTCCACACTCACGCGCAGCATACTACCCAGCAGAGTTTTGGGATTCTGACCATGTCCCTTAGGGTCGTCTTTGAAACCACCGTCACCCCAACCGATGTACAGCATGCCGTCTGGCCCAAATTGCAGTTGCCCGGCATTATGGTTCGAGTAGGGCTGCACCACGCGCATGAGGATGCGTTCGTTGCTCAATTTGGCGTTTGCCATATCAGAGGGCTTCGAAACCACCCATTCGGCGATGCGGCTTGTGTCGTTGCCATTTTCACTTACGGTGTAGTTAAAATAAATTTTACCGTTGTCTTTGAACTGCGGGTGAAAGGCGATGCCCAGAAGACCTTCTTCCGCTTCTGAAATCACCTCGAACTTGTGCAGAATTCCCGAAGCCTTCGTGTTGAGATTTACCCATTTCAGTGCGCCCTGTTTTTCGGCGATCAGCGCCATGTCGTTTTCAAGCGGCGAGAACTGAATATCGGTCGGTTGTACAAAACCCGATGCCACCTGCACGAGCTGAATCACGATCTTTTCGCGTGCCGCATCGGCATCTGTATATTTGGGCTGCAAGGCATTGGGATCTCCCTCTGCTTTGTATCGTTCGGGTGCACCGAGAATATGGATGATTTTGTTCTTAATGCCTTCACGGCCGAAGAAGACAGCCGCACCCAGAACAGCGATAATGCCAAGGACGTATTTCAGCTTATTGTTCATGCTTTATTTTCCTGCGGGTTTGGGTAAACGAAACGCCCGTATCAAGTGGATAATCCAGAGTACAATGCAGATAAACATAGCGCCCATGAGTGCCAAGAACGCCACGGGAGGTGCCGCCTGCCCGGTCTTGTTCGCATAGAACAGCAAGATGCCGATGCCTGCGAGGAAAATATTCGTGAAGACAGCGAGTTCGGCGAGAAAAACCGTGACGATCTTGTAGGCAGACTCTTTGCGCTCGGGCGCAAACCAGTATTCGCGGTTTGGTACATTGATCAGCGTTACGGGAATTTTACGGATCAACGCGGGTAATCCGCCATAGACGAGATTCAGGAATAAAAATAAACCCGAAAAGAACAGCGCGTTCATCCATTTCGAAGCCCAGCCGTCGGGAGCGCCTGCAGCATTAAAATGAATGGCTACAAGATCGGGAGAAAAGAACGCCAACGCGACGGTAAGCAAAATACCCGCCGACGCAGAGACGATTTGTAAGGTACGCCATGGCATAATAAGGAGCCTGCCTCGGGCAGAGTCGAAGGGTCAATCAGGATACCATGGAGAGAACACCACGCCGCACCATCATCACGGCGATCGAGGCGAGTAAGAGACTCGTAATTTTTGACAGCGCGGCCGAACCCGATTCGCCCAGTACTTTCGTGAGAATCTGGCCATAAGAAAAAACCACCGCCGCGATGATGATATTCGCGGTGAGAGATACCAGCGTAGCGGCGATGCCATACTCGTTGGCCATCAAGACACAGGTTGTGATCAGCGCCGGCCCTGCAACCATCGGTGTACCGAGGGGAACAATGCCCATCGTATCTGGGTCTTCGTCACCTGCATGGCGTGCCCCCATGACGTCGAGAATTGCCAGAATAAAGAGGATGACTCCCCCCGCGACCATGAAGTCGAAGACCGTGATGCCCATGAAGCGAAAGATCGCTTTGCCCAATACTGTAAAGAGCGCGGTCAGTAAGAAAGCCGTGAGCATGGACAAACGAACAATCCGCCGGCGCTCGGCGCCCTTGTGTTTGCGCGTCATACCGATAAAAATGGGTAAAATACCCACAGCATCCATTGCGACAAAAATCGGTATGAAGGTAACTGCGATTTCTTTTAGGAAATGATCCACGGGTGCCAATGGTCTGGATCCCGTTGGAACGGCGAGAAGAATGCCAAAGGGGATGATCCCAGAATCCTAAATCCCCCGGAATTTTAAGGCCACCATGAGAAAAAAGCGGGTCTTTCAGGTATTTCTTTTGTAGAGGCCATATGAAAGAAATCCATCCACTCCGAAATAAGAAAACATCCGTATCCCTTCCCCATGTTTCATACCGCCGTCTGTGTGCGGCGCGCATGATCTTTGCGCGCCATGGTATTCGTTATTCAGATCAGGAAATCTACCGGCGTCTGTTTAAGTATTTTCTCCGGAACTGGCGCGGTCGCGGCAAAAAGACGAATACCCTGCGCCGGTACAATGCGGATGGCAAGTCGTATGAGATTCAGCCCCTTTATATTAACCAGGTGCTCTATGCTGCGCTTTGGCAGCGCGCGCTGCATTCTGGCGAGTCCATCTCCCGTATGCTGGATGTCGCTATTCGCGTCTATTTGCCTCGCATGCTTGAGGATTTACTGCGTTCGGTTCGTTCGCGCAATTCCAGCTACTGGCAGGCCAGATATGGCCGCCGAGCCCGTCAATACCCTGACTTTTTCATTAACTACTCCTGCCAAACGAGAAATAATGATGAGAATGGGTTGGAGTACCTTCAGGTTGCGCGGATTATCTCCAAGGGGGATTGCGGACCCATGCAAATCTGGGATCTATTGCTTACCTGTGCCTGAAATCAGCTTGGAAAATAGTCATTTGAACCTCCTATTAAAATAATTGCAGACGCGTAACGCGAATAGACTTAGGGAGAATGTTCGTCCGCTTTTGGGGGGTCAGGGGCTCGCTTGCGACTGCGATTACCGCCAAACAGGTTGAGGATAAAATCCGCAAGGTGCTAGAGTTGGCCAGCCCGGCCGATCTGCTCTCTAAAGAAGCGATTGAGAATTTTCTCGGCAACCTGCCGCTTTCTTTGCGCGGCACCTACGGTGGAAATACCACCTGCATCGAGATTCAGACGAGCGAGAACAAGACCATAGTCATCGACGCGGGTACGGGGCTCAGAACTCTCGGCAACGCCCTTATGGCGCGCGGTAAGCTAACCGGCAAAGATGAGATGTCTTTTCTCTTCACGCATTCGCACTGGGATCACATTCAGGGGCTCATGTTCTTTATCCCTATTTTTATTCCCGGTAATACGATTAATTTTTATTCGTGCTTTCCCGACATCGAGGCGCGCCTGCGCTACCAGATGACGACGACACACTTCCCGCTGACCTTCGACGAGCTCAACGCCAAAAAGGTGTTTCACCATTTTGCCGAGACCGAGACAGCCGAAATCTATGGCTTACAGGTTTCCGCAAAATCCGTACGCCATCCGGGCGGATGTTATTCGTATAAGTTTAGGCAGCCGAATGGCAAGACCTTCATCTTCTGTTCCGACGCCGAATTCAATCTCGAAACGCTAGAAGATATTGGGCCTTATATTGATTATTTCTTCGGCGCAGACGTTCTGGTCTTCGACACACAGTACACGTTCGAAGAGAGTTTACAGAAAATCGACTGGGGGCACTCCTCTGCGGCGATTGCGACGGATATTGCAATTAAAAGTGAAGTAAAAAAACTGATTCTTTACCACCACGACCCCTCATACGACGACGCCAAGATGGATAGTCTCACGCTGCAGGCCATCAAGTACAAGAGTATGATGGCGCCTAACCACCCTTTGCAGATCGCTGCGGCGTATGAAGGGTTAGAAATCGAATTGTGATTCTTTCGGGTAAAACCGAACCTCCCATATTTCGGGATCTGGTTCGTGTCAAGCGCTTCCTTTGTTTTCTCATTTTTTTCCTGCCGCAAAGTTTTTTCGCCGACCCGATCGGCTGGGGTGATGCCATTCTTGTCGAACGCAAACTCGAAGAGTTCGGCGTTTGCTGCCACGAAGGCGAGGGCCGCATCTATGCAGCGAGCTCTGCTTTAAAGACGCCGTTCGAAAAAGATAAAGAGACCGTGCTCGAGATTGCACTCACCTATACTGAGGGTGGCAAGTTTGTACGCCGCGTTGTCGCAGAGATAACACTTGCCCCCTCTGCCGAACTATTTCCCGTGCACCCTTCGGTGTCGGCATTGGGTAATGAAATTCTGATTTCATGGCAAGAGACTTCGCCGCAAGGGAATGCCTCGGGCATATACTATGTCTACAGCGCTTCGGGGCCCACTGGGTTCTCAGAGAAACGGGTACTGCCTTCGACGGCCGGTAAACTCAATGCAATTCTACCGCTCGCCAAAATGACGGGGCCGGGGCAGCACATCATTCTCTATCAAGAGCCATCGGCCGCGAACCGCTTTAACCTGACGGCTGCCGTGGGTGGCCGGGGTATTTTTAGTGGGATATCCCCCGTCGCGCAAATCTCGGGTGGCACAAGGGGAGCCCTTTTTCCCTCGGTGCTGCGCCGCGGCAATCGCCTCGACATACTTTACCAGAACCGCGCCGAAGCAACGCTGATCGACGATCTTTTTCGCGCTTTCAGCGTCGACCGCGGCGGCACATGGTCGGGCAATCTGCGTGTGACGCAGAATGGCCTGCAGAACTTTTCGGGCAAGATTACCAATACGAAAGAAAAGCTTGTGTTCGTGTGGCAATCCAACCCCAACAAAATCTGGACGATCTTTGCCGCACCCGAAGACCAAGCGCCGCTGCAGGTGAGCGAAAATGCCTCGCCGAGTTATTTGCCGGCGATTGTGGCGGGGGGCGATACAATCGTCGCTGCCTGGCAAGATACGCGCAGCGGAGCGCCGCAGATTTATGCCAAATTTCTCGACCGGCCCGATAACACTTTTGTGGGCGTCGACCACCGTGTGACTAAGGATGGCATCGCGTCACGACCCATTGAGTTTGTGCGCTGGGGCGCGCGTCCCTATCTGCTCTATGGCTGCGGCCCCGGGCTATGCATGCGCGAGGCTGATACAACTGCTGAAGCGGTGAAGATCAACTCCGATACGCATGCGATGGGTATGATCTCAAAGTCGAGCGATGCGGTTTTCAAGTGGCCGAAGATCGAAGATACGTCGGGTATTGAAAGTTTTGCTTGGGTCGTCGACGAGTTCGCCGACACCGACCCCGACCTTTTTAATCTCAACGCGAAAGCGACGCAGATCACGATACCAGGGCTCAACGGTGGTGCGTATTACATGCACATGAAGTACCGCGACCGCGCGGGCAATGTTTCACCCGTGACGCATTACCCGTTCGTCGTCGACTCTGTGCCACCCAGCCGTCCGATCATCACGAGTCCGACGCACGAAAACGGAATTCCCGACGCGCGGCAAGATGTGATCGTCAAATTCAATTCTTCGGACGACAGCGGTATACAGTTCTACCGCTTTGCGATGGGGCAAAAGCTGCCGCGCGTTTTTACGGATACCACCGAAAAAGGCGAGCTCGCCTTCAATAATGTACCCTACGGCACTTATGTCTTCGCGGTCGAGGCTGTCGATCTCGGTGGCAACGCTTCTGAGCGCGCGTTCTACAAAATTGAAATCGGGCCGAATGAACGCAACGATCTGTCGATACGGCATAATGCCGAAGCCGATGTTATCACGCGACCGGATATTACATTTACCATCCAGGATAACGGGCTAAGAGGTATTAAAGAAGTTTATTATCAGTTCGGCTTCGATATCAAAGACCCTTTTGCGGGTAAAAAAGCCGCGCTGGAGGCGATCGACAATATCTATACCGCCCGTATTTCGAAGCTCGAGCGCGGTATCAGTGTCATTTCGCTCGGCATCGTCTATGCTGACGGTACGCGTGCGGCACCGCGGCATTTCTATTTCGATTCGAATGACCCGCGCGCGAAAAGAAAGTTCGCGTTCACCGACGTCGAGTATGAGAAGGTCATCCCACCCAAAGAACGCGACGCCTTTCAGGTCGGTGGTCGGGCAGATCTTATCAGCTCGACATTTGACCGCGGCATTCTCGAGATACGCCTGAATTACGACCCTGCAACGATCTGCGGCGCGATACGCACGCCGGCGCATGCGAAACCCTGCCTCGATGCGGCGAAAGTTAAAGTGAAAGGTTATGTCTGGGAGATTGCAAGTGCAGAGCGTATACCGCAGGGTGAAATCAATTTTTCGGGCAAGGTCGAGTTCATCTACCTCCAAAAGCCGGGGCAGTATTTTCTAAACGCCAAGACGCTTTTCAAGGGCCCCGAACGCAAACAATTCGCCTTCGATTCGCGCACGGTCGAGGTTCCCGATGTGCGTAAAGAATTTCGTAAGCAGGTTTATATAGGACTCGGTGCGGTGCTGGTTTTTCTCGCCTTGCTGGCTCTCTGGCAACGCAAGCGTATTGCCTTTTACGCGGGAGCCTGGACGTGAGACCTCTCGCCCAGCCCCTCATCACCAGCGTGCAGAGGGGGGCTCCGTCTTCTCACATCTTCACCTCCGTGGGTAGGGGGGCAGCGAGGTGGAGTTTAGTATTTGTATTTCTTCTGTTTCTTACCCCCCTGCACGCCGAGTCCGATTGGCCGATCAGTAAACTGCGGCTGATCCGCACGCAGTGGAATTCGTGGATTACGCGCTTCTTCGCGATGGACGACGAAAACAACCTGATCTATGGCCGCGTTGTCGACCAGGGAAATAAGCTGCAAAAGATACTGCGGTTTCGCCGCAATCCCGATCTGGTGAAACATTTTCCCATGGAAGACGGCGATCTCGTCGTCAGCGTCTATAACCCAGAGAAGATCATGCAGTTTGTCGCGATGGATTTCACGGGTGTGGTGCGCTACCAGAACGAGTTTGCTCTGGGTTACAATGTCTATGACGTCGACGCGCGCGTAAACATCCAGTTTGGAAATCCCTCGTGCCTCTTTTATGCGTATGACCGCAAAACCTATGCGGTCAAATACTGGAGCGAGCAGCGCACGCAGGATATCATGGTGAGCCGCGAACCGATCGAGCTGATGTTTTTGCAATGGGCCGATGGCGGTATACACTACGTGAGCTCCGCGCCGTCGGGGCTCACCTGGACTTTCTGGAAAAACGGCGACTACCGTAACTATCCGATCCCGTTTCCAATTAAGCATGCGCGCTATTACAATTACCGCAATACAATGCACCTTATTGGCATCGACCACGAGGGCGGCCTTTGGCAGTTCGATGTCTCGAGTGGCGAATTGCGAAAAAATCTGCTCGAGCGGGACCCGCGGCTTTCTTATGTCGAGCGCGTCATTCCTCTCAACTTTAATAAAGAACTCAACATTGTGCTCACGGGCGATCACATCTCTTCGGCATACCGGCTCGTGTACGACGACTTTCCGCGCCCGCGTAAAAAACCGCGTCTCGAAGAGAGAAAACTTTTCTGGCCTGGGCGGATCTACCCGTTGATCGACAATACCAACCAGCTGAATTTTCTGCTCGAGACCGATTTACGGCATATTTTCCTGGAAACGTGGAGCGCTCCTACAGCGATCATTACCGATATCGACTGGCGGCTCGACATCAAGCGTAACCCGCCGGTGATGATTGTGAACTGGTCGCGTCCCAAGGGCAGCGAGTATGCCTACCGCTATTTGCTGAACCAGGATCCCGATTCCGAGCCGTTGGCCGAAGCGAAGCTCATCCCTTCGGATACCTTGCAGTTTTCGGCGCGCAAAGAAGGGGCGTATGCTCTGCACCTGCAGGTACGTAATGTGCGCACGGGGTCGCTATCCCGCGTTTACCACATTCCGCTCGTCTGGCAATACCAGCCAGCCGAACCCGAGGTGATTCTGCAGAACCAGATTGCGCCACGTATGATTCGCCCCGGTCGCGCCGATTTTCTTTTGCAAAACCTGCAACCGGGCGAATATTATGCCGAAGTCGACGGTAAGCCCGACACGGTACCCAAGAAAAAGATCAAGGTTTCAACGGGAGGTTTCGGCTTTAAAACGGGCGCTGGCGCGGCAAAATATTATCTTCATATCGCGAACCGCGATCCGCGCAGCCGTGTGCTGAGTCCCGTCGGGCATTACCTTTTCTTTGCTTCGCCCTTCGATGTCGAAGAAGACCAGATGCTCGCCGAAAGTTACCGGCGCATTGAAGAGATCAAGCGTATTCGTCGCAAGATCGAGGCCGCGAAGGGCGATCCTGCCGCTACGCAGCTCTGGATTAACCGCCTGCAAGAGATCGAGGCGCAATTGAAATAATGCCGCTATGCGCAGAGTCGAAGCGAATCCGGATAATCTCACGTTTGGCGAGTTCGAGGATTTCGAATTTCACACGCACAGCAAGAACGACAGTTTTCCCGTGCCGCAGAAGAAGCGACTTTATGGCGACTTTCGTATTATTCGCGCGCATGAAAAGACACCCGAACTGACAGTTTTATACCGAGAGATCACCAGCATCGAGGTACTCTGCGAGAACAGCGCAAAATCGTCGGTAGAAAAACCGGAAAAGCGCTTCGCTGTCTCGTTCGAAGCGGGTTTTGAGCTACTGGGCCGCGATGGAAAGACCATCGTTCCGCGCGGGGGGGCTGACCGCACACGTATCAGCTACTGGAATTTTGGTGCCGACGATTTCTACGCGCTAAATTTTCTGCGCCATAACGCGGATAAACTTCTGTTTATCGCCGGCTGTGAATTGCCCGCGACTCTGCTCCGGATTGCAGCTAAACAAATTCGCGATGAGGCAATCGCTTCTGCTGCGTACCGACGTGCACAGGCCTTGCTCAGCGGCACATCAATCCAGGGTGAAGCCATGGCAGCGTGGCGCGAATACCTAGCCGCTCTTTTCCGTGCCGGCAAAAAGACAGAGATGCAAAAAGCGATCGCCGATTACCGCCGCAGCGACCGCGAAGGCGCAGAGGGCAATGGACTAGCGGGCTTACTCCATGAATTCTCAGAGCCCTCAGCGCTGGTCGAAGAGGTGGTTAAAGAGACTGTCGCGCGGCTGACACGGTATAAGCCAAAACATTATTCGCTGGCGCTCGAAAAAATTCTCGATTTTATGACGGCGGAGAATCTGGTTTTCCTGAAGCCCGATGCTTTGCTCTGGCAGGCTTATCTGGCTGCTTCGGCCGAACGCGAACTGGCGGTGCTACGGCGCCTTTATGTGCGTGCGCTGCGCATGAATGCCGACAAAGAAACACTACAGCTGATCCATAATACCTGGCGCGGCTTTATGGGGCCGCGTGCGCCCCGCATCGGTGAAAAATCAGTCCGCCAGATTTCGCAGCAGCCATGAATTTGCCTCCCGATCCGGCGCCTGTCGAAGCCGAAATCTTCGAGTTCTTCGCCTCCCGCAACTTTGAGCGCAGCCGGCGTTTTGCACCGGGTGCATACGACCCGCAACATCTGAAAAAATTTCTAACGAAAATCGGTAATCCGCAATTTGCGTACGAAACCATTCATGTCGCAGGCACCGTCGGCAAGGGCAGTGCGACGACGCATCTTTCCCGCGCACTCACCGCCATGGGATTTAAAACCGGGGCATATCTTTCGCCGCATTTTGTGAGCTTAACAGAACGTTTTACGATAGCGGGTAATCCGATGCCGGGTGACAGCCTGGCGGCGTTATGGCGCGAGTTAAAAGCGTTTTCAGAGTTCGAGATGCTGTCTTTTTTCGATGCGATGACGGCGTTGGGTTTTCTCTACTTCGCGCGTGAGCGCTGCCAATGGGCCGTGATCGAAACGGGGCTCGGCGGCCGTATGGATTCGACGAATAATCTCAAGGCACGTCTCGCGGTAATTACGCTCATCGACTTTGATCACCAGAATATTCTGGGCTCTACTCTCAATGCGATCGCGCGTGAAAAAGCGGGGATCATCCACCCGGGTCAAACCGTCTATACTGTCGCGCAGCAAGCGCCTGCAGATGAGGTATTGCGTACAACCTGCGCGGAAAAAGCTGCGACATATCGTGTGATTAAAACGCCGGCCGAGAGTTACCTGCTGCGCAACCGCGAATTCGCCCTGGCGATTATCGACGATGCCTTTAAACCCGGTGCAACCCAGCGCCAGGCGATTCGAAGCGAGTTGGAGAAACCGATATTCGGTCGGTTGAGTCTGTTGCGGGACAAGCCAAGGGTATTTTTTGACGGCGGGCACAACGAAGCCTCGATGCGTGCGCTCTGCGATTTCATCACCTCCCAGGCCGAGCCCGCCTGTAATATTTTTTTGAATACGATGACCGAACGTGATTTGATAAAAATGACGGATATCCTGCGGGCAGTGACGGGCAAAAACCTGAATCTGTATTTTCTCCCAATAGCCGATCCGGCGTATTATAGTGAAGCTCCGGCTGCTGCCCGTCTGGGCACCCTGAATGACGCTGCAATACGCGAAACCATCGGCGTTGCCGATCAGCTGAATCTCTTTACCGGCAGTATGGGAATTTACAAAGAACTCAAGATACGTTTTGCCTTATGAAATACCGATTTTTAGCCTCCCTGCTTTGTTGTTTGTCTGCCCCCGGGCTCTTCGCGGCCGACGCCGAACTGGAGGCGGCGCTCAAGGGCAGCGACGAAGATAAGGTGATCGCCGTTTTTAAGGCGAAAGATCTCGGCGAAGACGACCTCGACAAAATCTTCGACTACTTCGCAGACAAAAAAGAAAAATACCGCAAGCGGTATCTGTACGCGATACGCGACAAAGGCTCGGCCAGCCCTGCCGCCGGTAAACATATACACCGCGAAATCATGCGGCTCATCAAAGAAAATCTCGTCGAAGACGACCTCGATTATACTATCGCCTGCCTGACCGCGGCGTCGCCCAACAAGAACTCCGACTTGATCTATGCCGTCGCACCCTTTCTGGTGCACCCGCAGACGAAGTTACGCGCCGAAGCCAACAAGGTGGTTTCGGTGAAAAAAGACGAACGTATCTATCCCCTGATCGGCCAGCTGCTGGCCGGTGAAAACGCCATCGATAAAATCTATGCGATGGAAACCCTGCTCGCGCTCAAAGACGAACGAGCGGTGCCGCTGCTTCTGTTGCAGCTTTCAAACCCCAACAAGAACGTGCGCTACTTCGCATTGAAGACGCTCGACGCCATCGGTTCCGATAAAGCGCAGCATGGCCTGATCCATGCGGCGGAGGGCGACGCCGACGAAGAAGTGCGGCTGAAGGGTGTCGAGATATTACGCAATTTTAAAACCGGCGCAGTAGTCTCTGCGCTGCAAAAACTGATTTCAGATAAGAATCTCGCGGTACGCTCGCTCGCGCTCGAATCGGCGCTTTTTCAAAAGAACAAGACTTACGCCAACGCCATCTCAGAACAACTCGCGCATGAAACCGAACACGCGCAGAAACACGCTCTACTGCGTGGGCTTTTTACGCTCGGCTCGGGCGGCGGCATGAATGGTGTGCTAACGCTCCTTAAAAAGGAAACAGATCAGGAGCTTCTGCTCTGGTCGGCGTATGCCTGCAACCGCTTCAATGAAAGCAAATGCGCCGAACCGCTTGCCGCCGTCGTGGTAAATCCTCAGACCGAGGCGATGATGATCGAAGCACTTTCGGCGCTGGGTACTTTTAAACAGAAAAAGAATCTGGCCGCGCTTTTCACAGTTCTGCAAAACGACAAACAAACACCGCTGGTGCGCTCGGCGGCTTTGGCTGCAATTCAGCAATACGACAGCGAAGCGACGATACCTCCGCTCTTCGAGCTTTTTACCCGAGAGCAAGACCAGCCGATGCGCGTGCAAATGCGGGTTTTGATCGCTGACCTGATGCGCCGTAAGCTCCCCAAAATCTGATGGTTTGTCTGACACGCTTCGGCTGTCTGCCGCCAGCGCGAAGCTGAACCATGCAACAGTGCCGTTTCATCACTCTGCTCGAATTTGCGAACGACGACGAACTCATTGCGGCGATTGGCGCCATCGAGAAAACCCTGCCCGCCTACGACTATGCTTCCCGGCCCTTGCAGGCGGCCGCAGGTCAGCGCGGTGGTTTTAAGTTTCTCGCTTTTAAAGAACTGAAACAAGTCAGCGCTTTTCCGAAATTCGCGGCGCAGGTTTTTAAGTTACAACAAAAGCTGCACGCAGTGCGGATGTCCCCCGGCTATGTATCGTTATCGAATGTCGTGTCGGCATCGCCGCATGCGGTGATGGGCAGCATTCTCGGGGAAAAAGATTATTCTTACAAATTGCAGCTGGCGTTTACGGAAAAAACACTCTCGTCATACACGCTGACCGATGATTTATTTAAAGATAAGCGATCGGTGATGTATCTGAACGACGTCTGGCAGTTAGTGAGAGGGGCGGCGAAGTAGGTATCGCCATGCTCTAACAAGCACGCTAAGGCGAGACTCCCTCGCAGCAGGACAGGCGTCATGCCGAGCCAGTCGAAGCGTGACTACGCTTAGCGACCCTTCAAATACTTTAGCTCTTCTAAGTACTTACCGGTTCCTTCTACCACGCAGTTAAGCGGGTTCTCGGCGCGAATCACGGGCACACCAGTTTCTTTCGAAATATGTTTATCAAGACCCTTGAGCAGACAACCACCGCCTGTCATCACAATACCGCGTTCGACAATGTCTGCCGCGAGTTCGGGCGGGGTTTTCTCGAGAGCAATCTTTGTAGCTTCGACAATCGCATCGATGGGTTCTTTCAGGGCCTTACGGACTTCGGCGCTGTCGATGAGTACAGTGCGCGGCAGACCGGTGCCGGCATCGCGGCCTTTGAGTTCAAAGGTCTCGGTTTTCTTTTCGGGCATCGCGTTGCCGATGGCGAGTTTAATTTCTTCAGCTGTGCGCTCGCCGATAATCAGGTTGTGATTCACGCGCAAATGTTTGATAATGGCTTCGTCGAATTCATCGCCGCCGATACGGATACTGTCGGCGATCACCATACCGCCCAGTGAGATAACCGCAATTTCAGTTGTACCGCCGCCGATATCGATAATCATGTTGCCCGCGGGTTCATGCACGGGAATTTTCGCGCCGAGCGCGGCCGCGAAGGCTTCGTCGATAAGAAAGATATCGCGCGCGCCGGCCTGCTCTGCCGATTCGCGCACCGCGCGGCGCTCCACCTCTGTGATGCCCGAAGGCACGCCGATCACAATACGGGGTTTAACCAGCGTCGCACGATTATGCACTTTGTTGATAAAGTAACGAATCATCTTTTCGACGGTTTCGAAGTCGGCGATAACGCCGTCTTTCATCGGGCGGATTGCCACGATTTCACCCGGCGTACGGCCGAGCATGCGCTTCGCTTCTTGCCCTACCGCGAGTACCTTACCCGTAGAGGCCTGGATCGCAACCACGGAAGGTTCGGAGAGCACAATACCTTGTCCTTTAACGTAGACAAGGGTATTCGCCGTACCCAGGTCGATACCCATATCGTTTGAAAATAGCGAGTGAAACCAGTCAAATATCATAAAGCCTCAGAGGTTAAGTTGAAATCCTAAATACAGGCTAACCCTTGCCCTGAAACAAGGTGACAACCAAAAAGGGTTTGTTGGTCAGCGCAAAACCCAGACCCTCGAGGGTGCAAATCGAGGCCTGCCGGGACGATCAGGCGGATAAAATTACCGAACTTTTCACGGCCTAGATGCAATCCATTGCAGACAACCTCTATACCCCGGCGCAGAAACGGGCGTGGCCACCTCTGCCACCAGATTTCGATCGTGGCGAGCCCGGCGGGCCAAAAAGCGCCCGTTTCTTGCCTTCATTGCGGGCAAACTGGCCGGTTTTATCGAGCTCGGCGACGACGCTCTCGAAGTGAAGAACACTGTCGTACGCGAAGAATTTCAGGTTAAGGTTTCGGAAAATTATTGCTGGCGCATTCTGTGCAAGCCGCGGTAGCTTAGTTCTTACCGGGGCAGGTATCTTTGAGCTTGTCGCGCTCTTTCTTGTGCGCGTCTTTCAGCGCCCGCTTCTCGTTGCGCCGCTGGTCAGAAAGCCTGCGTTTTTCGGCGATCTGTTTATCTTCCAGCTCGCGTTCTTTTTTGATGTCGGAGCCCTGGCTTTTCAGAGCCTTTTTCTCATCGTCGTGTTTATCGTGTAGTACACGCAGCGCCGCCTTCTGTTTATCTTTCAGCTGCCTGCTCTCGGCTGTGTGTTTATCGGCCAGCGCGCGGCGCTCGGTTTTGCAATCATGCGCCGCGGCCATGCTGGCGGTAAAGTACAGGCCGATAATCATGTAAAGCAGCGCTTTCATACCTTATGGAATACGCGGCTTCGGGAAAATGTGGCCTTAAAAAACACGACTTTTATAATCGGCCATTTTTTGCACGGCGCATTTTTTCGTCGCTACAGACCGCTTTGGCTATGCTTGGGCCATGAAAATCGTCATACACCGCGCCGAATCCCGGGGTGTCGCCGACCACGGCTGGCTGCAGAGCCGGCACACGTTCAGCTTCGCCGACTATATGAATCCCGAGCGCATGCAGT
>JAFLED010000060.1 GCA_017302045.1 Spirochaetota bacterium | reverse complement strand
GACACATCGATTGACCACCGCAGTATTACCGGCGATGCGCGCGGCGCTGCCGATCTCTTTCAGGTCGGCGAAGAGCAGCTCGCCTCGGGAATAGACATGGACCCGGCGCTGCTCGGCCGCAGTTATTCAACGACGGAAACATACGCGGGCGTTGTCTACCAGGCGTTCCTTTCGAAGCTCGCAGGCAGAACGCGCATCGTGAAACGTTTTCTTGAACGGGTATATTTTCTGCACCTCGTGCTTGCAGGTTATCGCGTGAAAAAAGTGCGCGTGACTTTTAATCCTGCCCGCTCTTTAAATCCGCAATCTGACGCGCAGGCAGAGAATTTTCGCCTCCTCAATATCAAGATGAAGGAAGATGCGGGCTGGATCGATGCTGATCAGGCAGCCAAAGAAGCGGGCTACGAAAAGGCCACCGGCACGAAAGCGGCGGCGTCCGCAGGCTTAAAAAAAAAGAAGAACGGCATCATACAGAATGCGAACACGAGAACTGCGGAGGGTGCGAACCTGATCCGGTTTCCGAGAGCGCATTAGCTAAGACCAGCGAACCGTCAAAGGACGGCAAGCCGGAGATTGACAACGTTACGAAACGCAAAGCAGCCGAGAAGGCAGCGGCACAGGATGCCGCTGCGCAGAAGGCGATGCTGGGTGCGTACCAGGGTGAAGTCGAACGCATCATGCGCGGGCTCGAAGATCGTCTTGCAAAAGGCGATACCGATTCTGCGCTCGATTGGCTCGACAGTGAAATGCGCGACAAGCTGCCGGCCGAAGTTTCGGCCGCCGTTCGGGATCACATTCGCAACGCCTGGACAGACGCGGCAATGTCGGGTGTGAAGCCCGCGCAGAAAACCGGGACGGAGAAATTGCCGTCGGCCATCAAGTGGTTCGATGCTGCGCAGAACTATGATTACGGTGCGCTCTATGGCGACTATGCCGAAGAGATTCGGCAGTCGGTTCTTAAAGAGCTCGAAGGCGAAGGCGACCCTTACCGTTCGATTACCGTGCGCGCTCGCCGCGCAGCTGGTAAGGCCGGCGAGAAGCTGAGTAAACCAGAGGTAGAAAACCGCTACCGTATGGTCGTCTCGAACGCGGTGAACAAGGCGCGCAACTTTTCGCAGGTCTTGTCGATGCAAGAGCTCGGTTTTCAAGAACTGGAAATCGTCGCGATTCTCGACCAGAAGACTTCGTCGATCTGTCGCAGCATGAACGGCCGTCGGGTGCGCGTGCAAACGATGGCAGACTTCGTGAACGACGTGCTCGACACCGAGCCCGCGGCGATCGCGAAGAGTTTTCCCTGGCCGAAGACGACGCCGCAAGGCAAGACGACGCAGGTCATGGATGCACTCGCGTGCAAGATGCCACCTTACCATGGGCGGTGCCGCACCACGGTGGTCGTCGGCCGCGAAGAGCGCATCGTTACCCGCAACGGTGACGAGCTCACGCAGCCTAAGATGCCAGAGGCAGCGAGCCTTGCCGACCCGGCCGACGCCAGGACAAAACGGCAAGAGGCTTTACTGCGCTGGCAAGACTACCACGACCTGACAGCGAGCGAGTTCGCTTCAAAAGTGAACGCGCTTCAAGGAGCCACGTGGGGTCATCCTGAAGCGCTCGACGAGCATTTCAAAAAGCACGTTAAAGAGTTTAGCGGCGACGGCGCTCCGAAGAATGTAAAGGAGTATGTCGCGCTGGCCAAAAACGTGTTGACCGGGTATGATCGCATGTTCGTCTATTATAACGGGGGCAGGCCCAGAACAATGTTCTACCGCACGAAAGAAAATCAGGCAGTCGTGGTCGACGATTCGTCGTCCACCATCGCCACGTTCTTTCGCCCGAAGAAGAATATGTTCGCGCAATACGAAGACACTTATGTCGAGGTGATCCCATGACCGAAGCGCGCGAGCAGATTATCGTCAACGACTTCGAGCTTGTTAACCGCGATATGCTTCAGGGCGAAGAGTTCGACATGAACCTGGTCGAGATGAACGAAGACGAGAGCAAGTTTCTTGACGCCTACTTCATCGAGCACCTGGGCACCTTCGCCCGCAAGGGGTTCGAGGGCATCTTTACGGGCGGCAAGCCCAAGACCTGGCGCAACGAGTTCAAGCGCATCGCGCGCGGCGAATATCCGCTCGACGAGATCCCGGCGCATGTTCGAGACCGGGCGCGCGAGCTTTACTATCAATAATTCGAATCCACGCTGGAAAGTTCGCTGACCAGCTCCCTCATCGGTTACGGCCATGAGGTTCTGCATTTTATCGACCCCCGTTAAGGCCATTTCCAGCCATTTTAAGCCGGGTGTCATTGCCCGGGTAGACAAACCCCCGACTTCGCGTTTCGCAACGAAAATCAACGCCCTTTTTGGCCTCTGAAAGGGGCTTAAAAAGTTTCTCAAAGATGCGACATAATCCCGGGAGCAAAAAACACACAAATTCCCGGTAGAGCAGCGCTTGCTCAACGTCCCGACACCGTACGTGGCATTAAAAAATGTCAGTACGACACACATACTTATTCGATCGCTCCGGCGAGTTCCGTTTCCCTACGGATAGGGTAGAACTTGCCTCGGCCGTCGCACGCATTCGCGAACTCGGCAACGCGAGCACAGATCACGCCTTGGCTAAAACCATCGAGGCGACTTCTGCCGCAGCAGATCATCCGGCGTCGCACATGGTCGACGGCAAAGCGAACACATTCTGGGGCACCGTTGTCTCGGGTCCGCACGAGGTTGAACTCGATCTCGGTCGTTTAATCTGGCTGAATCGTCTTGAACTCGAATTCGCGTTGGGCGGATTGCCTTCTTCGGCGATTCTCTATCTTTCAGAGGACGGAATCGACTTCGATGAAATCGCAAACCTGCCGAGCGTGAGCGACGACATTGACCAGACGTTCACCGCGGTGCGCGCGCGCTATGCGAAACTTGTCTTCACCGATTCAGACGACACACTGCAGATCATCCGCCTTTCCCTCAAAGGCCCGACGCAATATTACGACGATAAGAATCTCTACCTGCTCACGCCGGCCGTGATGATCTCCGCAGCCGAAGAGCTGCTGCAGTCCGCGGGCGTCCCTGCACAGACGGGCATTCGATACTTTTGGATTATCGATGGCGTCGCAAAATACTTCGACGGAGCTGCCTGGGTAAACTCTGACCGAACATGGGATCAGGCTTCGGCGCTGACCGATCTGCCGCCGCTCGGTCAAAACTCATGGGTGCGCCTCGGTGTCGTGCTCCGCTCGCTC
This sequence comes from Spirochaetota bacterium, assembly GCA_017302045.1. Taxonomy (GTDB): domain Bacteria; phylum Spirochaetota; class Leptospiria; order Turneriellales; family Turneriellaceae; genus Turneriella. The sequence continues at coordinate 12,997 of JAFLED010000060.1, read as the reverse complement.
GACGGTACCGCGCGGCCAACCATCACTTCGTGCACGCTCGCCGCAGCCGCGCCGGCGCCGGCTCTCCAGGACAAACTGACCTGCCTGGTCTCTGGCTATCTGCGCGACGCCACCGGCGACCCGCTCGCATTCCGCGAGATTGAAGTCGTCGCGAGCAAGGGTGCCACACTGCCCGTCGCGCGCAGCGTGCAGAGCGACGACCGCGGCTATTTCGAGATCACTCTTGAGCGCGGTCTCGAAGGCGTGAAATTTCGCGTCTACCCAGAAGGTACGACATTCATCCGCAACATACCCAATGCCACCACGGCAAATTTCGAGGAGCTTACGTGATCAGAGTAAAGAAGAGCAGTAACGCCATCATGCTGGTTGACGACGGTCTCGTCGTAAAACTGCGTGCGAACCAGGCCGAGGGCATGTGCATCGGCAATGTCGCGAAGCTACTTGCGCCGAGCGAATCTGCACCTGGTGCGATACGCGAAGACGAGAAGTATATCTACCCGGTCTTTCGCGCGCTTTCGAAGATCGTGATCCCAGGCTATTGGCTGAACTTTAGTCTCGGCAACGTACTCAAAGCGAGCACGGCGCTACTCAAGAATCAGACTGTATATCCGAACCACGACACCGATGTCGAGAAGTGGCTCGGAGTCGTTGAAGACTCTGTCTGGTCAGAAAAAGGCGAGCCCGCCGGCATCGACATCACACTCAAGATCGACAAGGTCATCAACCCAAAGATTGCCGAGGGCCTCAGAATGCGCCCGCCCGCTCTGCACAGCGGCTCGGTTGGCATTCGCTTTAAGTGGCAGAAGTCACACCCAGACCTCGACGGCTTCTGGAACAAACTCGGCACCACCGTCGACAACAAGCTCGTCACGATCGATATCACGGAGATCACCTCATACACAGAGTTCTCTGTGGTCTATCAGGGCGCCGACCCGTACGCGAAACAGCAGCTCATGGCGCCGCAGAATGGCAACGCGTCAGAAACGAACGCGGAGGAGAAGCCCGCTGCAGCCGCATTACAAAATATCGAAACACACGCTCAGGAGGAAACGAACGTGAAACTGAAAAAGAAACAATGCGAGAAGCTCGGACTGAAAACCGAAACGCTTTTTGCAAAGGGGGACGAGATCGAGCTTTCGCAAGAGCAGTTCGACGCACTGATGCTCGATGCTGAGCGTGTGCATGCGGCGCAGGCGGAAGAGATCGCATCCCTCAAACCAAAGGCCGAGCTCGGCGAAAAGTTCGAGCAGGCGCAACGCGACGAAGCCGACAAGTTCTACCGGCTCTGCAACCCCGACAGCATCGATGAAGGCATGGTGAAAGCCTTGCAGAAGTTGCCGCTCGAAACGGTGCAGGCGCTCGCGAAAGACTACAAGCAGCGCGCCGAGAAACTGCATCCAGGCAAAGACCGGCAGTCGTCAACGTCTGGCGACAAAACCAAAGAAAGCGATAACGTCGAAGGCGTCGACGAATTCAAAATCAACTAAGGCAGGTAAGATATGTTTATCGTAAAAAATCGCGCGGTCGGAGACGGCACGCGGGTTACAATGAAGCACACGACACTCGTGAAGGACACCGACGAAGGTAAGCCGATCAAAATCTCGGCGGCCAACACCGTCGTCTTGGCGTCTGCCGATGATCCATTTGTCGGCATCGTCGAAGCGATCGAAAGCGGAGTTTGCACGGTCAACTTTGGCCGCTGCGTGCGAACGCTCAAATATTCGAGCACCGCACCAGGGCTCAACTCTGCCTTGCTCGAATGCGACGGCGCTGGCGGCGTGCGCGTCGACGGAACTAACGGACAGCCGTTCACCGTGCTCGAAGTCAACACGACTGACACAGAAGTCACGCTCGCATTTTAAACAGGAGAAAAACAATGGCAAAATTTGAAGAAATCAGCCTCGAAAAAGAAATCTACGATGCCGCGCGCAAAGAAGGCGAAACGCTAACGCAGCACCTCGAAAAACTCGATCCGAGCGAAGAGTACAAAGGCTCTAAACTCGCAAAGCTCGATGCCTTCGAGAGACAGCTGCGCCGGCAAAAGTTGAAAGTGACCGGCAATGCCTGCCTCGTCGCGGACTTTTTCAAGACTTCGGGCAGCGCAGTGCTCTTTCCCGAGTTCGTGAACCGCAACGTTCGGCTGGGCATGGGTCGCGGCAAGTTCGAGGCGACCCCAGACGAGCTCGCAGCGACAACCACCCAGATCGACAGCGGCGTCTACAAAGGCGTCGAATTCGACCTTTCGAACAGCGACATCGATCATGTCCGCACAGCAGAAGGCGCTATTTTCTCCAAGGTGATCGCCAAGACGAAAGAAAAAGCGATCAACTTGCATAAAATCGGCCGCACGATCGAGTCGAGCTATGAAGCTCTTCGCCGCGTTAAGGCGAACGTACTTGCCGTTGCCCTGCAGGCAATCGGCACAAAGCTATCACGCAAGATCGTCTCTGAAATGGTCGGTGTCATCATCAACGGTGATGGCAACACGAACCCGGCGGCGGATGTAGGCATCGCGAGCCCTAACACGCTGACCTATGCCGACATGCTGGAACTCGAACTCGAATTCGATGAGGGCTTCGAGCCGAGCCTTATGCTCGCCGACAAAGCTACGATGAAAAAGGTCATGTCGTTGACTGAGTTCAAAGATGCGTTAATCGCATCTGAGTGGCTCACAAACGGCAAGCCACAGAACATCTTCGGCAATGCTCTGCGAATCAACGCCTACGTCGGTGCGGATATCATTCTGGCAATCGACCCGCGATCTGCGATTGAGATGCTCGAAGAGAAAGGTGGCTCACTCGTAGAGACGGAGAAGCTCATCGACAAGCAGTTCGAGCGCGTGGTCATCAGCAAGGTAGTCGGGTTCAACAAGCTCTTCACCGGAGCTTCACGCTACCTCGACATTTCACCATAAGGGGCAACGGATGAAAGTTAAACTGCATCCGTCACTCGATAAAGCCGGTCTCGGCTTTATCGACCCCGACGGTCAAAAAATCCGCTCAAAGAAATCTGGCAAAGGCGAAGAGATCGAGGTGAAAGATACGCCATTCGTTCGCGAGAAGCTCGCGACGGGGGAGCTGATTCTTCCTTCAGAAGACAAGCCTTCTGAAAAAGAGAAAAAGTAGCACATGGAAAATCTTGCGAAAGAACTCTACACTGCCTACTGCGAGCACACGGGATTCAAGTCTCTGGCGACCGGCCAGGATCTCCCCAATTGGGAGAACCTGCCGGAAACTATAAAGGCTGCATGGCAGGCAAGCGCCAACCGTGCAGAATCTTTGCTCTCGCCAGCCGTAGACGGTTAATCTATGCCACTCACGCGCGCACAGGATATCAAGCAGCTCGGTTTTGACGCCGGCTTCTGGGGCATCGACGATGCCACGAAGACCACCGGCGACAAGACTGCGCTCGACGAGTTTCTCGATAGCTATATCTGGGAAGCTTCACAGCGTCTCACCGATTGGGTCGGCAACGCGAATTACGAAGCCGCCCAGGCAGAGAATGCCGCAGTAAATCTGAAGCGCGCGATGGCGCGGGCAGAGCTGGGGCTCGTGCTCGCGGAGATCTTACCGGTTGTCTGGGCTCGCGCCGGCGCCGGCGAAGAGTCGTTCACTTTCGAAGGGCAATCGATACGCATCGCGCGCACGAGCGAAGCAGAGCAAGGGCGCACAATACAGTCGATTCTGGCGAAAGCTGAACGCCTGGTCAAACCGTGGAGCAGCGACGTCGAGCTCGGGGGCATCGTAGCGGTATGATGCCCGCGTCTCTCATCGTGAAACGTTTCGAAGCGGAGGCTGGCGACAGCCTTGTTGTCGGCAAAAACAAAGGCTCGGCAACTGGAATCAACGCCTCAGCGAAACGCATCCGTGAGTATCACCTCGTGACGCCGGCAAGGGTAAAGCGCATTCCCGTGCTCGTCGATCAGACGCAGGGCGGTGGGCAAACGCCTTTGCGTTACCGCGTCACCTTCGTGAAGCGTGTAGACATCCAAATCATGGGCGACGACGAGCTGATTGTCAACGCCAGGCTCGACGGCAACCGTCAGCCTGTCGGTGGGTTTAAATGCCGTTTGATTCGGCCCGACGAACAGACGCCTAAACCCGGGGCGACATTTGTGGTCTTGGAGGTGCAGCGTGAGCCTTGACCTCGAAGGCTTCGAAGACGCGTTGAAAAAATGCGTAGAGTTGCCCGGCCGCATTCATAAGCAGGCAGACAAAGCCGTCGCGCGCGGCGTGAAAATCGTACGCGGTGCGGTGATCAAGAAGATCCATAGCCAGCCAGGAAACTGGCCTGCGCTTGATCCAAAGTATGCCGCGCGCAAGGCAAAGGCCGGTGGTTCGAATAAGAAGCTGATCAGCGGCGTGCGCAGTAAGCGCGGCTCGCATCCATCCACGAACTACGTCAATTCATTCACCGATAAGAAGATCGCCGATGCCGAGTACGCGATCGGCTCGAATCACCCGCAAGCCCGGGCTCTTGAATTCGGCTATGAAAAGAAAAACATCAAGGCGAGGCCGCACCTGAATCCGGCAGTGAAAGAGTCTGCTGATGCGGTGCGCTTGGATATGGTGAACACATTCAAGGAAATTCTACCGTGAGCGCGCAGCCAATACTCGACTACAAATACGAGTACATGATTGCGCTGATTCTCGCGCTCGGCCTGAACGGCCGGCCAGCATTCAAACGTGAAGATATCAAAGAGTTCATGCCGAAGGCAAAAGACTTTGAGCTGAAAGAAAACACCGTTGTCATCCGCACGCCGACAGACACGCCAGAGCAAGACGAAGCGTCCGGTGCGCGTATCGTTCACGAACACAACATTACACTCAAGCGATCACGCGTACTGATGCACCATGAATTCCAGATCGACTTCTGGCTGAGTGACCTGGCATCTCAGATTATCGAGGCCACACTCTCTGACCAGGCTGAGACTTTCATCGGCTTGTATGATCACGTTAAAACTCCCGAAGGCGATGCCGTCAGAGTTGAATACCTCGGCGGCGGTATCGTCGAAGACGAAAACGACGACTTCTACAAGGTCGTAATCCGGCTTAAATTTATCGAACCAAAATACAAAGAAGAGCATGTTCCGCGGTTAACCGACGAAAATCAAGTTGAATATGGAGTAAGCACATGATCAAACCAAGACCCGAGGCGCCTGCAGGCGAAGAAACACCTGCAGCAACTACGCCTGAAACGGCGGAGCCAAAGGCCGCCGAGCCGGTGAAAAACTGGCAATACTGGGTAAATTCGCTGAAGGCGGATTTACCCTTAGCGCGCGGGGCATGTGCCTCGCTCAAATCAGACTGGGAAGCGGCAGTCACAGAGGCCGCATTCAAAAAAGCTCTCGAAAAATTCGGCGGTAAAGAAATCGCCTGGAGGAAAGCATGATCGGAGACGTAAATACCAACCTGCTCGACGCAGGTCTCGGGGCACCGCCCAAGGGCGAAGACGGGCAGCAGCTGAAAGTCGGCTCCGCCGAGGGCGGCGACGCGAACAAGATTTACGAGTTCGGCTCGTACTTCGACGCGAAGCAGGTTCTGGTCTCTGGCCCTCTGCTCGATGCCATCAAGCAGCACTATGAAGAATTCTCGAAAGAGAAAGATCAGACTCCGCCGCGTCTCTTTGTGTGCCGACCTGTCGACGATGTCGCAGGTTCGCGCGGCACGGTCGCGCATACGGGAACCGGAACCGCAACCTTTGCGACGTCGGGTACCGTGACAGGGACCCGCAAGTTCGTCATCGAGATCATCACCGGCGGTGCTTCGGCGACAGCCACCTACCGCAAGTCGACCGACGGCGGTAAAACCTGGTCGGGCGAGCTGACGACGCCGGCTTCGGCGTCACCGATCGCACTCGCTGCCGGTGTGAGCATCGCGTTCACAAACGGCGGCACACCCAGTGCGTCATTCGTTGCAGGTGACACCTACGAGTTCTCTTGCACCGGTCCCACGGCATCGCTCTCGAACACGCTGACCGCAATCCGCGCCGCGAAACAATTTCACGATGTCAAATTCGTGCATGTGCTGGGCGCTTTTGCTTCGAGCTTCTGGGTCACACTCGCCGCACTGCGCGAAGAGTGGATCAGAAAGTACAAGCACCGCGTGCAATTCATCGTCGAAGTGGCGCCACGTGACGTCGGCAACAGCGAGACCGTCGACGCCTATGCGCTCGCCCGCATCAACGACGCAAAGGCATTCAAAGAGCTTGGCGTGTTGCCGATCTTTCAGCGCGGCCGCTATAGCGCGACCGGCGAGATGCGCAACCTGGCGAACGTGCTTGCGGCAAAACTCTCTGCCGCTCGCGTTCACGAATCGCCCGGCTTCGTCGCAAAATTCGCCTTCCTCACGGTGACAGAGCTCGAAGATTACGACGCGCTCTCAAACCGCGACGAAGACGAGAAGTCGTGGCTCGATCTGCTGCAAGAGAACGGATACATCGTCGCCGTGAAGTATGAAGACTATGCTGGCTTCTACTTCAGCTCGGCGAAGACAATGGCGCCTGAAACTTCAAGCTTCAACCGCGTGCAGAAACTCCGCACCGCCGATAAAGTTTGCATCGTCACGCGTCGCGCGATCATGAATTATATCCAAAGCCCGAACCATGCCGAGGCGGGTCTCGGTGGTGTCGCGGCACTGAAAACCGACATCGACAATGCGATTGCCGCGCGTATGGAAATCAAAGGCAACCGCGAACTCGATTCGCATGAGACCATTCTTGCGGCCGCCCAGCCCAAGATCAAAGAGGGCATCGTCCAGGGCAAAATCAAGATCAAGTGCATTGATACCATGGAGAGCATCGAGCTCGACGTGGCGGAGATGTAAGGAGCAATTATGGCAACCGTAGAAGAATACAGCTGGAAAAGAACGAAGACAATTCTCGCCGGACGCACTCTCGTCAACGCGGAAGAAATCAGCTTCAAACTGAAACAAGAGATCGAAGTCTATACCGACAACGACGGCAACCCAAGCTCATGGGGTTCGGGAGAGATTACCGGTGAAGGCAGCCTCAAAGTCAGAGGTTCTGAGTATCAGGCAATTCTCGACTTTGCCGCGGCATATGGCTACGACCTGCTGAAGATGCCACCTCTGCCGCTGATTATCCAGGAAGAAAGTCCTGACCTGCCAACGCTCACGCATGTGCTCACGGCAATCAAGTTTACCGAAGACGGATTCTCCGGTAAGAACAAAGACAAGTTCTACACGAAGGAGCTGCCGTTCAAAGTCGTCGGCCCCGTGCAGAGATTAAAAGCCTAAGGAGAAAGCATGGCAAACGAAAAAAAATCAGAGCCCGACATCAGCAAGATGCCGGGCATCGGCGAATTGCCGATGAAGTCGCTCGAAGCAGAAATCGAGCAATGGAAAAAGGATTACGGCGAGATTCACGCCATCTCTGTTCCCTTCGGCGAACACGAGTTCAACGGTATCTTTCGCGTGCCGAACGAGAAAGACGTTGAGTCTTCGCAGCGTAAAGAGCTCTCGGGTCTCGAATCAAACCGCGAATTCTGTCGGCGCACCGTGCTTTACCCGAACCCGATGCAGTTTCACGATCTCGTGCAACGCAACTGGGCATTCTGCACGCCGATAGCAGAAAAGCTCATCGAGCTGACGAACCTCACGGCGAAAGCTAAAGTAAAAAAGCTCTAGAGGTCAGGGAAGAAGAACTCGAACGCGGTTATGGCGGCGATGTGCTCATACGGTACTGGTTGCATCTCGATCCCGAGAAGCTCAGCCTTGAGGACTACCATCGCCGCCTCGTCGATGCGCAGTGGATGGAACGCCGCTTCGAAGTTACCCTGGCCAACGGCATCGCGCGGGCGCTGGGCGGTTGATACCTGATGGATTACTTCAAGCTCGGCGCCGTTCTCACGCTCAAAGACATGCTGTCCGAAAAAATGGATGGCATCAAAGGCAAGATTCAGGGCCTGCGCGAGAAGCTCAAGGGCTCCGCTGACGACCTGGCGTATTTCGACGAGAGCATGAAAAAGCTGAAAGTCGGCGGCGCTCTTCTCGGTTCTGGCCTTGTCCTGGCATCGGGATTGATTGCCGCGCGTGTTGAATCCTCTAAGCTCGAGGCGAACATCCGGTCTCTCGGTGTTTCGGCCGAAGAGACAGACAAGATTTCCCAATCGACTCGCGTTATGGCCGCGCAGTATGGTCTCGCGAAAGAAACCTTTCTCACCGGTATTTACGACATCAAATCTGCGGTTTCGAGTCTAGACCCCGGGCAGTTGGCCGGCATCAGTGAGCAGATTGCAAAGCTCGCTCTCGCCACGAAGGGCGACTTCGCGGGTCTCTCTGATCTCTTTGGCGTAGCCTATGGGCAATTTCGCAAAATGTATAAAGGCATGAGCGACGAGAATTTCGCCGCTGTATTTGCGAATACGGTCAGTTATGCCGCGAACGTGTATAAGACAGACGGCGGCAAAATGCAGCAAGCGATGCAGTCGCTCGGAGCTTCTGCGGCGGCGAACAACATCACGCTCGAAGAACAGAGCGCGGTTCTCGGCCGATTGCAGAACACGATGCAGGCCGGTGTCGCGGGAACATCCTACCGCGCATTTTTAACCACAGTCGGCGATGCCTTCCAGAAACTCGGCCTGCGAGCAACAGATGCGCGCGGCCAGCTGCGTTCGATGCCAGACTTGCTCGATCAGTTAAAGAAGCGGTTCGGCGATTCGCTCGACGTCAAAGAGCAGAGCATACTTAAAAAAGCGTTCGGCAGCGATGAGTCGCTGAGTTTCATTAAAGAACTTTTACCGAATGCGAAAGAGCTGCGGTCGGAGATCAAGACGATCAAAGATCTGAACTCGAAGGGCGATATGAAGTTCGTGAACGAAGCATCGGCTGCGAACCTGGACAACCTTTCGAACCAGCTCGACAGGATGGGTGCGGGCTGGAAATCTTTTAAGGATCTGATCGCTAAGGGATTTGGCGACTCCTTTATTGCGCCGCTTGCTGGTAAGGTTGGCGATCTCTTTCAGTGGATTCAGAAGATCTCTCAGGAGAGCCCTGGCGTCGCGCGGCTCATGTCTGCGCTGGGTGGCCTGGTCGTCGGATTTACAGTTCTAGGCGGGGCAATCATTGCAGTTAGATCAGGCATGGCTTTGTATAACATCATTACCTATCACAGTGCGCTTGCCTCAGGCCTTGCAAACTCTGCTTCAAAGTCCTATGCCCTTGGGAATTCCATTTTATCCGGTAGTTTTTCACTGACTACCATCAGTGCAAATATGTTTCGCGCAGCTCAAAATGCAGTAAACATGGCGGTGCGGGCGTTTCCGCTGGTTTTTATCGTCAGCGCCATAGCCGCTGTGATCGTTTATTGGGACGACATCAAGAAGGTCGTCGATAAGGCGATTAATTCTTTGAAGCAATGGTCGGTTGTCTGGGCCGGCATCAAAGAAGCCATGGGCATGAAGTTAGATGCCGGTGAAAAATTGGCTCTCGATCTGACGAAAGCAAACCTCAGTTTGCAGGCGATGAAAGATCGCCAGGATGTTCTGAAAAAAGCCGGCGGTGAAAGTCTTGCCGAATACAAGCAGCTGACGAACCAGATGAAACAGCTCGAAGGTTCTATCAGTCAAATGCAGAGCCTCGATGCGAGAAGAACTGCCGCTGGTTCTACGCTCGATCAGGTTAAAGATAAGATCGCTGCCCTCAAAGCCGCTTCAGGTACCGTCGAAGGTGCGTCGAAGCAAGTTCTCGAAGATAAGTTGAAGGCATACACCAACGTCCGAGACCAGATGCAAACAGCTCTCGACGCTGGGCAGTACAACATCGCCGCGAAACTCGGCGATAAATCCGCGTTGGATAAGATCGAGCAGAGCGGCGTAAAGCTCGCGCAGACTTTTGCGTCTGGTGTCAGTAAAGGTAAAGCCAGCGTCGATGTCGCAGTCCGTGACATCACCTCCAGTATCGGCCGGCAGCTGCCGCAGTCTGACGCCAAGGAAGGCCCACTCTCGAACCTCACCTACCGTGGCCGCGCCCTGGTATCAACCTTCGGCGAAGGTATTGAAATCGAAGGCCGCAACAACGACGCGGCCGCGCAGTTCGTGAAGCAGACCGCACGCAAGATCAATCCCGATTCGCCGGTGATGCAGGCGATCGGACAGGCGAAAGGCGGCAGCAGCATGAACTTCGCGTCGATGTTCGGCAATGTCAATTTCTCTCTTGGCGGCAAAGAGATGTCGCGCGAAGAGACGGCCCGCGCCATGACCGATTTCTTCATGGGAATGCTGCAGCAGGCAGAGGCATAATGGGGCTGGTTGACGATATTGCCAATGGCCCCGGCGATCTTGCGACCTTCACGGGTGGCGATGCGTTACCGTCTCCGTTTAGTCTCATCACGCGGGCAGTTTATCCGGTAAAGATCGGCGGCTTAAAGTTTCCGAAAACTACATACATTTCCGGAAAGGCACGAAAGAATATCGTAATCACTGAAATCCCCGGCGGAAACGGCACGGTTAAAGAACAGATATCCCACCCGGATTATGAATTTACCATCGAAGGCATCTATGCAGAAAAAAACAACAAGGCTGTACTCCAAGCGTTCGAAAACTTAATATTTATCTGGAACGAAAGAAAATCGTTACCTATCCTCTGTACTTTGACAGATAAAATCGGTGTCGAAAAAATTGCATTACAAGGGTTTGAATTTGGTCCGGAAAAGGGTAAGCCCAGTGTTATCCGATTCAAGTTTGATGTAATATCAGACAATAGTATCGATCTCAAAAAGGAACTGCGCGATGGGACATTCTCAAAATTGCGCAAGCTCATTGGCTTATGAGATACTACACATCACGGGCTGGCGACACTTTGCTCAGGCTTGCTGTGCTCTTCTATTTTCGGCACGATATGTTCGAATATCTTTACCTGCACAATCGCAAGGTCATTGGTGAAGACATATTCACTTTAGTGCCCAATACAAAGTTACAGATACCCATACCTTTGACAGCAGATATACAACATCTTGCAGTTTCTGGTGAAACGAGCAGCAGCCTCGCATATCAGTATTACGGGTTGTCAGAGTTTTATGCTCGTATCGATGCGGCGAACGATTGGCCGGCCAAAATTGTGCCGGGGGATATCTACATAGTTCCAGCGCTCATAAGTCCGACAGAATATGCAGCGGCAGCAGAATTGCGAAAGGAAATCAATGTTGAATTTGACCGCTAAAATTAAAATTGGCGGCGGCCTATTCAATCGCGTCGGTAGTGTGAAGATTACGACTTCGGTCGACGACTTCATGGATACAGCCACGCTCGTTCTGCCGCGCGGATATGCCGAATTGGTAAAGGAAGGTGCCGAAGTAGAAATTATTCTGGGTTATGTCGACAAAGCCGAGAACTATGAGTTTTTCGGTCATGTCGCTGAGGTATGCCCATCGCCGCCTTATGAGATTCGTTGCTACTGCCCATTTAATTACTTGCGCAAGTTCAAAGTTGAGCGCTGGTTTCGGCCGCAGCCCGCTTATAAGATCGTAGAGCACTTATTGAAAGGTACAGGTTACTCGCCACATCGTGGCATTCTGGAAGAGATTGCCAAGAAAAAAGATAAGTTGTATGCGATCGCATGGGACGGCTATAAGAATGTTAGTGTAACTGTGCGCAAAGCTATCGCTAAATTGGCGATGGAAAATGGTTACTTCGCCTACTTTGTCGGTAGAAAATTACACTTTCGAGATCGATTAACCGCAGCAGGCTTATCAAGAATGCCATTGTTTACGGAAGGCCTCGATATAATAGATCACAGCCTGCTCTATCATCAAGGCAATACTGTAAGAAAGGTCACAGTTATCTCTGATACAGCGAAGCAAGGTAGACCGACGAAAGGCGTATTTATTGACCGAAAAGTCAAGGATAGTACGCTCGAAAAAGAATTCGTTGTTTCTGGCTTAGACGATGATAATAGCTGCGCATCACGCGCGAAAGAAATTAGCGAACAACTCAATGCACCAGGTTACACAGGCGACTTCAAAACCTTTGGTGCGCCTTTCGTCCGCGCAGGCCAATTATGCGCGATTAAGATGCGGGGTGAAAAATCAGCTACAATACAAGCAGTGCGTAAGACGGAAGTCACGTTCGATGGTGGTGGTTATAGACGCATAATAACGCCACTGGCAACTACCAAAGACGTCTACTCTGCCTCGGCTTTACTGTTCACAGAAAGTCTTGATTACTTCAAGAGAAGGGCATAATGGAATACGACTCGCAATCACCACTTCTGTCTCTCAAGGCGTTGATCGAAAAGTATTCTGGCGCTAAGCCAGGCATCGGTCGTATCAAAAAAGGTACGGTCAATGAGTCCAGGGGTGTCTGCGCTATTCAACCGGGAGACGGTAGTCCTTCGATATCTCGGGTTTTCTTAAATGTCGTTACTGATGCTAGCTACTTAGTCATCCCAGCTGATGATAGCTATGTCGCGTATATTCATCCTGGCGGCCACATGGCCCAAGCTTACATCGTCGCCTGCTCGAAGATCCGCAAGATTATCCTGAAAACCTCGCCCGCCGGCGCCGTCGAGTTTGAACTCAGCGACGACGGCGTTGAGGTCAAAGTCGGCGCAAGCGGCAGAGTGAAAATAGAACCCAGCGGCACTCTCATCGGCAGCGGCGCGCAGTTCATGGTGCGCGGCGACGAGCTGCAGACTCTGCTGCAGCAAATACTCGCCTTACTACAGACGATGGTCACCTGGGGCGCTGGCGTAACGCCGCCGCTTGCCGGTGCGGTCGTGCCGACAATTCCCGCGACGCTTCTTTCCAGCAAGAACAAGGTAGAGTAAACCATGGCAGGCGCAGACATACTCGGCAGCGACATCGCCCTCGACGCTAAACAAGATCTCGTCATCGATGCGGCTACCGGTGACTTTAGCCTGGTGTCGGGTATGCAGTGCCTGAAGCAAGATCTGCGCTCTGGCCTTTCGCAGCATCCCGGCGACGACGTCTTTGCGCCCTGGGAAGGCGCCATGATTCCGCGTCAGGTCCCGAAAGAAGATCT
>JAFLED010000006.1 GCA_017302045.1 Spirochaetota bacterium | reverse complement strand
GTTTGATAGGCAGCTCGGCTTCGCCTAAAATCTCGTCGGCATAAATATTCGTCAGCGGTACCTCTGCCGTAGGTATGAGCGACAGCCCGTCTTTGTCCATGCGGTAATAGTCGTCGGCAAATTTCGGAAACTGCCCGGTACCAAACATACACTCGTCTTTCACCACCAAAGGTACGGTACGTTCGCTGTAACCGACCGTGGCATGCTGTTCGAGCATCCAGTTTGAAAGTTTGCGCTCTAAGCGCGCGATACGCTCATTATAAATATAGAAGCGTGCACCCGAAAGTTTGGCGCCGCGTTCGAAGTCCACGAGGTTATGCGCTTCGGTGATTTCATAATGCGGCTTAACGTCGAATGAGAAATTCGGTATTTCACCCGAGGTGCGCACCACGGTATTCGCTGTCTCGTCTTTACCCTCGGGCACGTTATCGTCGAGCAAATTAGGTAAGCGCGAAAGCAAGGCCTGGAAATTCTCTTCTACCTGGGTTTCTTCTTCTTTCAGGACTTTCAGCCTGTCGGCGACTCCCTTCATCGTCTCGCGCAGCGCATCAAACTCGGCTTGTTTGCCCTGCGCCTTGAGTTCGCCGAGCTTCTTCGACTGTGTGTTGCGTTCTTGCGACAGAGATTCGGTTTCGCGGATTACCGCCCGGCGCTTTTCGGCGGCCGTTCTCAGGTCATTCGCACCCGTCGCGTCGCCGCGCTTCGCGAGACTCGCGAGCACACGCTGAAATCCCTCTTCGGTGCGAAGCAGCTGCAGATCGATCATGGGAAAAAGTCGGATTTCGGGACAGGGCGAAAAGAACTAACCCATAGCGGCGGCGAGTTTTTCTGCCAGCTTTTCCGCGTGAGAAGCGTCTATGCGGCGTGCCAGAAAATCGCAAAGCGCTGCGAAAGTTTCGGGTAGAGATTTCTCTACGTCTTCGAAAGACGTCGTGACAACGCCTCGTTGCCGGTAAAGGTCTGCAAGCAGCGAATAAAACCGGCTCAAATCACGGGGCAAATCGGGCAAAGCCGCCAAGGCCCGGTGCAGCGTGTGGTCCGAAGCCAGGCGCGCATAATCGAAAACCGAAACCTTTTCTGCCCAGAGAAAGAAATCCGCCCGGTACACCCGTCGCTCTTTCGCGAGACAATCATAACTCAGGCAAATACCTTCGCCATAAAACGAAAAATTCTGCGGGTGCGCCCAGAGGCCAATCTGCGGGTGCGGCGACCCCTGCGGATGCAGCAGACATCCCGTACGCTGGGAATCGACAAACCCGACGAACGGGCAAACATAGATATCTTCACGCACGCGGTGCGGCAGAGTCGCCGCCTCGCGTTCTTTTCGGAAGTTGACGATATTCGCTGCGAGCGAGATGTCGAGGCTCAGAAATTCTTCGGTGTTGCGGCGAATCCAGTCGCGCCTTTCGTCATCGCTGCCCTTCAGGTTAAAAAGCCCACAGCATGCGCTGCACGACTGGGTCGCGCCCATACAGGGATTTTGCATCTAGGTTAAGGCTCCGGCACGTTCTCGGTACAGAATTACCATACAGACAGCCCCCACAACCGGTATGCAGGCACATTCCGTAACGGCAATCAAAACGTTACGATGTTTCGCAAGCCACGCCATTTTTGTTGACATAACATCGGCAGGACTCATGCTCAGGAATGAACATTACGAAGAATTTTTACCGGCTTATCCTGATCGCAGCGGCACTGACCGCGGCCTCGGCGAAAAGCCTTGTTCTCGAAAAACCCTCATATCTCTCCGCGCTCGAAAACTCTGTGCTCGAAGAACTGAATTTTGCGCGCATGAACCCGAAGACTTATGCCAAACTTTTGCAAGATTACCGCGCCACCTTCAACGGCAAAATCGCGAAACGCCCCGGAAAAATCGACCTCATGACAAGCGAAGGCACGCGCGCAGTCGACGAAGCGATTGCGGCCTTGAATAAGCAGGCCCCTCTACCAGCGATGCGCCCCTCGAAAGGCATGTCGAAAGGCGCAATGGACCATGTCAAAGATATCGGCCCGAAAGGGATCACCGGGCATAACGGCTCTGACGGCTCGAAGCCCTTCGACCGCATCAACCGCTACGGTCAGTGGCAGCAAACCGCGGGCGAAAACATCAGCTTCGGTAACGACGAAGGGCGCGCGGTGTTAATCCAACTGATTGTCGACGACGCCGTAGCGAACCGGGGTCACCGTAAGAATATCTATAAGCCCGAATTCAACCGCGTCGGCATCGCCTGTGGCCCGCACAAGGTCTATGGCACAATGTGCGTGCAGACCTTCGCCGGCGAATACGTCGAGAAATGAAACTGGCTAGCCCGCGCTTTTTGAGAAAGCGCGGCGCAATGCATTGAAACCGACTGCCAGTAACAGAAAAATAATCCCCAGCGAAATAAAGATCAGACCACCCGTCAGTTTCGGATAATACCTGCCGTTATTGTGAGCCGCCTGCCAGCGGATAAAATCGCTGATGGGCCAGGGGGCGGCAATGAGCAACCCGACCGTAGCTGCGGTGAGAGCGACGAGCGTCGTCGCAAATGCGACAATACGCCACTTCTCCACCGGCCGCGGTGCGGGATTACCCCCGGACTGCATGTTACTCGACTTTACAATAATCGAGCAGGCCCTGTTTACCGCCCTCGCGGCCATAGCCCGATTCTTTGTAGCCGCCAAACGGCGACGTTGGGTCGAACTTGTTAAAGGTATTGATCCAGACCACACCCGCGCGCACGGCATTCGCGATCTTCATCGCCTTCGAACCTTTATCGGTCCAGATACCGGCCGAAAGACCGTATTGAGTATTGTTCGCTTTTTCGATCGCCTCTTCGGGCGTGCGGAATGTCATGACCGACAAGACCGGCCCGAAAATTTCTTCGCGCGCGATACGGCTCGAAGGGGTGACATTCGTAAAAAAAGTCGGCTGAAACCAGAACCCTTTGTCGGGCAATTTGCCCGCCTTCTGGTGCATCACAGAACCTTCGGCAACGCCTGCATCGGCAAGCTCGCAGATCTTGTTCAGCTGCATCTTCGAATTGATCGCGCCAATGTCGGTATTTTTATCGAGCGGATTACCCACGCGCAGAGTCTGCAAACGGCGAAACAGCTTCTTCACCACAACATCGTGGATAGATTCCTGCACTAAGAGGCGCGAACCTGCGCAGCAGACATGCCCTTGGTTAAAGTAGATACCATTGACGATACCTTCGACCGCCTGATCGAGCGCCGCGTCTTCGAAAATAATATTGGCGGCTTTGCCGCCAAGCTCGAGCGTCATTTTTTTGCCCGAACCCGCGAGCGCCTGCTGTATACGTTTGCCGACGGCCGTCGAGCCGGTGAACGCCACCTTGTTGACGTCGCGGTGAGAAACCACCGCAGCGCCCGAGGCACCGGCACCCGTGACGATATTCACAACGCCGTCGGGAAGTTCTGCTTCTTGCAGAATCTGGGCGAGAAAGAGCGAAGTCAGCGGCGTTGTTTCGGCGGGTTTGAGTACGACGGTATTACCGCACGCAAGCGCCGGCGCGAGTTTCCATGCGGCCATGAGCAGCGGAAAGTTCCAGGGAATGACCTGCCCCGCAACACCGAGAGGCTTCAGCTTACGGCCGGGAAAAGCATAGTCGAGCTTATCAGCCCAGCCCGCGTAATAGAAAAAATGCGCTGCCGCGAGCGGTACATCCACATCGCGCGATTCGCGTATCGGTTTGCCGCCATCGATCGACTCGAGTACCGCAAGCTCGCGCGCGCGGTCTTGAATCAGGCGAGCGATGCGGTAAATATATTTCGCGCGCTCTTTGCCGGGCAGCTTCGACCAGACTTTGTTGTATGCAGTGCGCGCCGCCACTACGGCTGCGTCGACATCGGCCTCGCCGGCTTCGGCGATATCGGCAATTTTTTGTTCGGTGGCGGGATTAATCGTCGCAAAGTATTTGCCGCTTTTCGGCGCGACGAATTTACCGTTGATAAAGAGGTTATATTTCGGCGCGATTTTAACGATCGACGAAGATTCAATACTCTCGGCGTATTCCCACGCTTTGCCGAACTGAATGAGATCGCCTGGCGCTTGCTGCGGTTTCGCGACCGCCGTTGATTTTTTCACGACGGCTTTCGGGGCCGCGGCTTTACTTTTTGTTTTTTTTGCGGCCATATTACCTCTGCTTGTTTTTATCTGCGGGCAGGTCGGGCAGATTCAGCGCTTCGATCGCCTCGTGCACGAACATGACAGTAAAACGCGCTGTCTCGCGCACGCTTTTGCCATGAAAATAATTGGCGGTCTCAAGCCGCGTATCGACCATGATGGTATCGTCTTTATTAAAACACTTGGGGCCGTTTGCCTGAATGTCTTCGTAGACATTTTTCCAGAATTCGTAGATCTTTTTCAGAAAGGTACCGCCGTCGAACATAAACTGCCGTTGCTGGCGCGTACGCATGTCACGCAGCTGCGCCTTCGAATCTTCGCGCACCGCACGGTTGTAATCTTCAATGGTTTCGATGAGAATTTTCATCTGCCGCTTGAGGCTTTCGAGAATGGTAAAGTGTGTGTCGCGCTCTGCAGAGAGTGCAAAATCGAGTTTGATTTTACCCAGGGCCGGGTAAAAGGTGTTCTCCCAGACATTGAGCACACTACCGAGAATATTGATCTCAAGTTCGTCGGAGTTCGGCGTGATACGAGCCATCGGCATTTTGCCGAGGGTCGGGTAAGTATCGCCTATATCTTCGATGCTCTTCTTTTTGCCATACGTCGGCGCAGCCACGGGATTCGCCTGCAAGAACTGGTCGGCGCTGCCCCCGGGGGCAATCGACTCCATCTTATCACGTATTTTTTTGAGCTCGATCTTGGCCTTGTTTTGCTGTTCACTATTGCGTGAGGTGCGTATAATACCCTCGTACTGGCGCGAGAGTTTTTGCAGGGTCAAAAGCTCCGTTTTCTGGGCTTCGGTCAAAGACATGCGTTAGGGCTTGCCGCGAGGCTTTGCTGTAAAGCAAAAAGGGGGATAATGCCCCGGTTCTGTGTAGTGCTAAAAAAGCGCGCGGAACTCCGCGAAAACGATGGCTGCATCGCGGGGTCCCGGTGCCGCCTCGGGGTGGTACTGCACGCTCAGTATCTTGTACTTATCTGTGACAACGCGAAAACCTTCGGCACTGAGGTCATTGGCATTCACCTCAAAGCGTGTGCCTGGCCCCGCCACCTTTTTCAGCGATTCTTCGTCGACCGCAAAACCATGGTTCTGCGAGGTGATGATGACTTGTTTGCGGTAGTCGGCCTTTACGGGCTGGTTGCCGCCATGGTGGCCGAATTTGAGTTTATAGGTTTTCGCTCCAAGCGCGAGGGCAAGCATCTGATGCCCCAGACAAATACCCAGACAGGGTTTTCCCGTTTCAATAAGGCTTTTGATGTTAGCAACACCGTTCGTGACAACAGCAGGGTCGCCCGGTCCATTTGAAAAAAAGAACCCGGCATAATCGCCCGCGTTAAAACCTTTTTGTTCGCTGAGGGGGGTATCCCCCGCGAACACGCGCGGATGAAAACCTTGGGCAATGAGTTCACGCAGAATATTATACTTGATACCAAAATCGAGAACGGCTATCGGTTTTAAGGCCTTTGCGTCGATGCCTCGCCGCTTGAGGTAATCCGCCGCAAAGGCATCGGCATCGCTACCGTTAAAATCGCGCACAAGGTTGAGGCCATCCATCGAAGGTTGCGCCGCAACCTGAGAGGCGAGCGCCTTAGTATCTGATGTCGCACCAAGTGCGAAAATGCCCGCGGTTTGCGCTCCGCCTTCGCGTATTTTGCGCACGACGGCGCGCGTGTCGACACCGGTGATGCCACTGATATTTTGTTTTTGCAGAAAACCGGCGACGGTATCGGTAGAACGAAAGTTCGAGGGTATCTCGCAGAGATCGCGCACGACAACACCCGAGAGCCAGGCTTTTTTCGATTCGAGGTCGTCGGCATTCACACCATAATTGCCGAACGAGGGATAGGTAAAGCAGACGATCTGGCCGCGGTAGCTCGGGTCGGTCAGAATTTCTTGATAGCCCGACATCGCCGTCTGAAAGACCGCCTCACCGAAAGACCCGGTCGTTGCCGGCTGTGCACCGAATAAGGTGCCCGGAAAGACTGTACCATCCGCAAAGACGAGTGCGCCTTTAGCCGATGCTGAGTCCATGGCGCCGGTTTCAAAAATCAGGACATGAGGCAAAGCGGTTAGTAAAGTTTCAGCTCGCGGGCCAGTTCGAAAATGTTCCCATGGTCTTTCTGGCGCTGTATCAGCTCGTCTTCTGAGAGAATACGGCGTACCGCCTCTTCGGGCAGGTTCTGCATCTTATGGAAGTTGGCCTTGTAATACGAGAGCGGCAGTTTCTTACAGAAGATATGGCTCTGGAAATAGAAGACCTGGTGCGCGATCAGAAACCGCATGGTATCGTAATCGTCGACCGCTTCGGCGGTGATAATGGCCTCGCGGTTATCGGCAAGGCGTATGCAGTAGTCGATAAACGCGAGGTTATCCAAGAACTTCGTCTGGTCTTCTTCGGGCTTAAACTTGAAGCTGATCGGGTCGAGTTTAAACTCCTTGATCATTTCACCCAGGTCGAGTATGACCTGGTGGCTCTGGCTCTTTACCCCAAAATCGTCCGCGGCGAAACTGATGCCGAACTGAAAAAAATACCGGCAGACGTCTTTGAGTTTAATTTCTTTTTCTTCATAAGGTTTTTCGACCAGCTCAAGCCTGACATTATGCGGGCTGAGCTTTTGGCGGGTCAGCAATTCGTTAAAACGGAAGACCTTTTCGACCGAGGGAAAGGTATCGATCAGCGTCTGCGGCGAAACATTGAACTTTAAGAGGCCTGGCGCTTCATAGCAAGCCATGACGATTTTTTCGAGAATCAAAAGCTCGATACGGTTGATATCCTGATCGCTGGGGATATCGCGCAGTAACTCGGCGTAACCCGAATAGAGCTCGCCGCCGACGAAGACCTCGCCGCCCTTAATCGAATATGTTTCTTTGCGCGCGTCGAAGTGAATGATCGGCTGAATCACGGCATTCGCCTCGATGTCGGCGAAATAGTCGTTCGCACGGTTGAGGTATGTCCAGCTCCAGCGCACGAGATTGTCTTTGAGATTTTTATGCGCGGCGCGCACGAGCTCGGTGAAGATCTCTTCGGGGTCTGAAATATAATTGCATTGCGTGCGCCCGATACCGAAATCAAAACTGCCCTTGGTATCTTTCGGAGCCTCACCGTGAAACTTGCCCATCGCGCCGTCGATATTGGGCAGAAACCCCGGTGCGTCGTCGCCGGGAACAATGCCGACATAGAAACGGGATTCATCGCCCAGCACGTACATCTGAATCGACTGGTTGTCTTCGGAATTCACGCGGCGGATAAAATCGGGAATACGTTTCAGAAACTCGTCGATGCGCATGCCTTTGAGGTGCTCGACCAGCATCAGAAACAGAGGTTTGCCGCGGTTCTTTTCGATGAACGTACTGCGGAAATTTTTTTCAGCGTCCGCGAAGCCGAAATTCTCGACAGTCTTTTGCAGAATAGATCGCAGAGCCACCGGCGCCGAAGGGATATTCGCGCCCCCCTGCGTAAAGGTCATTTTTTTAACTCATGTTTTTCAGGCGCTTGCCGATGTGACATAATATGGGAAGGTCTGCTCACTGTTTCGTCGTTTTTCTGGTCTGCGCCTTCAGCTCGCTCTCAGCGCAGAATACCCCGGTGGCGACACCCCCTGTCTCGATGACAGACGAAATGACACCGCTTGAAAACGAGCAGGCGGATCTCGCGCTCAACCTCGCGCATTCGCCCGCGCGCGAAAAAAAATTCCGCGAGGCACTGCAAGCCTACCATGAATTCGTGAAGGTCTTTCCAATGAGCGCCCGGCTACGCGAGGCGCGCGAGAGCATAGCGCGCATCTACGAACGCCGCCAGCGTTACGACCTTGCGATACGGCAATATAACGCGCTCTACCGCGAACAGGGCGTCGGCGCTCTTGGCCTGCTCTATCACCTCGAGGCGGCGCGGTTACACGAACTTTCGGGCGACGAAGATGCGGCGGTGAGAATCTACAAAGAAATTAACCAGATCGACCCGGGCTCAGAAGCGGCGAACAAGGCACGCACGCGCATGGAAGCTCTGAACCTGATGCAGAAAACAGGCGATTATATTTCGAAAGAGACGCCGGTCACCGAAGTTAAAAAGGCCGAAACCCCTTAACCCCATCCTGCCCCCTCTCCATGTATGGGGAGGGGTCAGTTCGTAAACAGCTCGCCGCAGAACGAATAAAACGAATCTTGTTTAATGACCTGGCGCAGGTCTTCGAGGTAATACTTTTGTTTCACCGCGTCGATGCCGTAGACCGCGCAAATTCGGCCGAATTCGGCGAGCATTTTCTCGCGCAGTTTGCCTTCGAGTTTTACGGTTTCGGTATAACCCGCCAGCAAGACAATGTATTCCGCGAGAATCACCGGTAAGAGCATCGGCTGCGTCGCTTCGATCTGAGCGGGATCGCCGAGCTTATAGCGCCGCACTTCACTGCTCTGAACCAGGTCAGGCGGAAAGTTCCAGCTTTTCATGGCAAACGAAGAGGCATCGGCCGAGGTAAACTGCCATTTCATACTTTCGAGCTGGTGCAACTTCTCTTCGTCGACGCCTTCGCCCGACATCTGAAAACAGATGGCGTATTCTTCGGCGAACTGGTTCGCGAGAATCGATTTACCGATCTGGCGTAAAAGACCGATCATAAAAATCTCGTCTTTCAGCTTGTCTTTGCCAATGCGCTCGGCGATGATTTTAGCGATGAGGGCGGTCAAAACCGAGCGCATCCAGAGCTCTTTCATGATCTTGAAATTTCCCTTCTTGGGGATAATCGACGCCGCCGATACGAGCAACGACAGGCCTTTCACGGTTTTGAATCCTAATAATGCAATCGCCTGCGAGAGATTCTGGATGCGGTTGCCGCGCGCATAAAAGGCCGAATTCGCCAGCTTCAGAATTTTGGTCGAAAGCGCCATATCTGCCTGAATGATGTTTTTAATCTGTTCGGCCGACACACTGACCTGACTTTCGTCGATCTGCATGACGCGGGCCGCTACCTGCGGCATGGGGGGCAACTCAAGATTTCTGAGTTTCTCAGTGAGCATCTGGTTCCGGTGGTACTTTCCGTTTTATTTTGTCAATAGATTCTCGTGAACAAGTGTTAGAAAACCATCATTTCTCAGGCGCAATCGCCCTGGAGGTATTGGATTTCTCCCAACTGGCGCGGCCATCGCCCGTGATGGGCATGGGTTTATCCTGCACTACCACGGGTTTCACGGCATAGATATCCCAAATCGACTTGAGGCGCGCGAGGTACTCTCGCCCCCGTGCCTGCCAGGTGTTGTCAAAAGAGGAAGATTCGGCGGCAAAACCCTCGGCCTTGATGCCCTGGGCTTCGGCGAGAAAAAGTGCGCGTGGCAGGTATAGATCTTGGCTGACGATGATCGCGGTCTTCACCGCAAAAGTACCGCGCGCGCGGGCCATGGTGTCGTACGTGCGCGCGCCGGCATGGTCGAGAAATATGTCTTCGGGCTTCACGCCATGGCGCAGGCAATAGTCGCGCATGGTGTGTACTTCGTCGTAAAACTTGCGTGTGTTGTCGCCCGAGAGCAGAAGTTTCGGCACGATTTCTTTGTTATAGAGTTCGATACCGGCGCGCAGGCGATTGAGCAGCGTATTCGAAGGGGTTTTGTTCGGCAAAACACTCGCACCTGGTATCAGCGCCACCTGCGCGGGGTGCGGCAAGGGGGGATTTACAGCCGACCGGAATATCTTGTTTTTGCCGCGGTTGGCTATCCACCACACAGCCGTAGCCGATACGCCGCCGCCGACAAGCAGCAGCACGAACATAAATTTTATCAGGCGGCGCATCGTGTTAAACCGGCGGTACGAATCTGGTTTTTAAGCGGCGCGGACAGCAAATTGTCAAATGAAATTCGCATGGCACAGCGGATAATGGCGCAGGGCGGCTTTTTCAGTTCCGAAGATCTTACTGCTGAATTGCAGACAGACTCTTTAATGGTTGACCCACTCTCTCTTCACAGCGTCGTCGCCAGCACGTGCGATACGCATTAAAGCGGTTTCTACTCATGGTGCCCACCTTCATCGGCATCATCACCATCACATTTTTTCTCACCAAACTGCGCCCCGACGCGTTGACCACCGCCTCGATGGGGCCAGACGGCATGAAAGAAAATTCGGGCCTCGACGAGTTTCAAACCAAGATGCGCGCGTATTACGGCCTCGATCAGCCGCTGCATGTTCAATACCTGCGTCTCTGGAAAAATATACTGACACTGAATTTTTCAGAGAGCCGTCTCGACCACAGGCCCGTGCTGACCAAGATCGGCGAGGCGTTACCCGTTACGCTGTTTTTTAATATTATCACGGTGCTCATCGTCTACACGATCTCGATACCGCTCGGCATCTACATGGCGGTGCACGACAATACGCGCAAAGAAAAGATGATCGCCACGGTGCTGTATATCCTCTACGCGCTGCCCGCTTTCTGGGTTTCGCTGATGCTGCTCAAATACTTCGGCTCGGCCGAATATCTCGATCTTTTTCCGCTTTCGGGGTTGGTGAGCCCCTACTATGCCAAGCTCGCGTGGTACCAAAAAATCGGCGATGTGCTCTGGCATCTCGTGCTGCCGATCACTGTCATGGTCTATGGCTCGTTCGCCTTTCTGGGACGGTACATGAAATCGTCGTTTCTCGAGGCGCTAAAATCGGACTATGTGCGTACCGCCCGCGCGAAGGGCCTCAAGAGCCGCAGCATTATCTATGTGCATGCCCTGCGCAATTCGGTCATCCCCCTGGTGACGCTATTGGGGGGATTACTCCCTTCGCTGATCGGTGGCTCCGTTATTTTAGAGCGGATTTTTTCGATACCGGGTATGGGTAAACTCGCATACGACAGCTTTTATGCGAACGACGACACGGTCATTATCGCCGTGGTTTCGATCTCGTCGATACTCACCATGATCGGCATCTTTCTCTCAGACATCGCCTACATGCTGGTCGACCCGCGCATACGCTATGGCATGCAGACGGAGAAAACATGAAACGCCTGCTGACGGCAAAACTGACGTACTGGCTGTTAGGTGCATTCGTCTTTGTCGGCGTCTTCGCCCCCTTTATCGCCTCTTCGCAGCCGATTCTGATCTATGACAAGGCTAACTACGAACAAAAAACCGGTCAGAAACTCAGACGCTCGCCGCTCTTTTATACTTTTTTGTTCAGCGATGCGCAGGTTGAAAAAATCGAATACCGCAAACTCGCCGAAAAAGGCGAGATTGGCGCGGTCTTCACGCTCATTCCGTACTCTCCCTACGAAGCCGATCTTGAAAATTATCTCAAGCCGCCGCAGCTTTGGGGTAAGCGGTTTAAACATTTTTTAGGAACAGACGAGAATGGCCGCGATGTCGCCGCAAGGCTCGTGCGCGGCACGCGCAATTCGCTGCTGGTTTCGCTCGTTGCCGTCGGGCTTGCGCTTTTTATCGGCGTGGTCATCGGCGCCGTTGCCGGCTATTTTGGCGGCTGGGTAGATTCGATCATCAGCCGGTTCATCGAAATCGTTATCTGTTTTCCCAAACTGATTCTGATCATCGCGGTGATGGCGCTCAAGAAACCTTCGCTGTTAAACCTCATGATCGTGATCGGCGTCACCAGCTGGACGGGCATCGCGCGGCTCATCCGTGGCGAAGTCATGCGCATCCGCAACTACGACTATGTACAGAGCGCACGCGCAATGGGAGCTTCACCCTGGCGCATCATCTTCATCCACATTCTGCCGGCAACCGTGGGGCCGCTTTCGGTAACGGCTGCATTCGACGTCGCCGAGGCCGTACTCACCGAATCGGCGCTGAGTTTTCTCGGCATCGGCGTGCCCATACCCGAGCCATCGTGGGGCGATGTGCTCAAAACCGCGCAGGATTTTCCCGACATCGCGTGGTGGATGACGCTGTTTCCCGGCCTCTTGATTTTTCAAACCGTGATTACTTTTAACAACCTGGGGGATAAGCTGCGCGAGCGCTTCACACGATGAATCTCATTGGAATCGATCAAAATCTCTGGCTGAAAACCTACCCGGCGATTGCGGCGAATGCTGCACTTCTGCTCTTTGCGGTCTTTAAAAAACCACGGCTGAAAACCTACCTCCTGGTTTTTTCTGCGACAACGCTGGCGGATATCCTCGTGGCATCGAAAATCATACCAATCGCAAACCCCGACGTACAGACTGCTATCGAATATATCTTCGTGCTCATCGGCGACCTGCGGTTCATCGTGCTGCTGGCATTTGTCGTCTACGCGCAGAAAAAAATGCCCGAAATCGAAGCGTTCAAGATCGACGGTTCGGTATGGAAACCCGCGCTGGTGTTTACCATGTTCGACTCGCTCATCGTTCGTGCGATTGAGTTTGCGAATCCCGGCATCTTTACCGAACCGCGCGTGAAATTTCTGACCTATGAAGGTATCTTCTTTGCGCTGACCTTTCTCTGGATATTTGCGGTCATGCCGCAGAAACCGATCGCCGATGCCGAGCGTCGGTTTCTGCGCCGGGTAGCAATACCCGTCTTCATCTTTTACGGCCTGTGGGCAACGGCGGATGTCCTCATTCTGAAGGGTATCGCGTTCGGTTATGCGCTGCGCGTCGTACCGAATCTCGTCTACTATTGCATTTTTCTCTGGTGGGTGCATGCCGTAGCGCCGCGCCCGGCGCAGGGTTGATCGCCGCTGTTTTGTTCTTTTCGCGCTGAGTAAAATCCCCCGTTAACGCCCATGGCCATCAGTGTCGCAGAAGTGCAGAAAATAGCCTCGCTCTCCAAACTACGCTTAGAGGGTTCGGAGCTCGAAAAGATGGCGCATGACTTCAACGGCATTCTCGATTTTGTCGCGCAGATCAAAACCGCCGATACGCAGGGCGCTCCCGCTCTCGACCACCCTCTGGGACACACGAATGCCGCGCGCGAAGATAAACCGATACCTTCGATCGACCAGGAAGCGATACGCAAATCGGCGCCCAAATTTGAAGCCGGCTTTTTCGTCGTACCGCGCGTCATCGAAACGGAATAATTCCGGGGCTCTCTGCAGCACTCCGAAGAGTTTGCGCTTTATCAGAAATTTCTGGTTTCTGACCAGAGAGAAAAACTCATCAATCCGCAGATTTATACGACCGCGATTTCACGCGACGGCCGCGACAACCTGAATGTGCTCGATTTCGGCTGCGGTCACGGTTATGTCGCGATGCTGCTCGCGCTGCAGCCGCTGAATGGCATACGCGTCTATGCCTGCGATACCGACGAAGAGTGCCTCGACGTGCTCTGGGGCCGTATCGCGCAGCGCGGCGTGAAGAATCTCACGGCATTTCACATGCCCAACTATTCGCAGATTTATATTCCGGGGTGGCTGCCGCCGATCGATTATGTGTTTTGTTCGTTCAGCATGTCTTCGCTCGAACACCCCGACATCGGCCTGCCGCAGATCGTCAAACAGACGCCGTCGGGTACCCAGTTTCATTTTATCGAATGGGATCCCGAAAAGTCGCATACAGCGCTCGACGTCTTTGTGCCCGCGGCGCGGCGCATCGCCATCGGCGACTTTAAACAGCTGTTGCTGTATAGTGGACTCAGCATTCAGCATGAAGAAAGCGGCAAACAGCCGTTCTATACGATGCGCGCGATTAAGGGCTGATCAGAAACGCAGGGCAGTACCGACCGCGGCGCCGACAAGGCCGTTCACCAGATCAACCTGCGCTTCGACACCGATATCTAAAACCAGCAACGAGATCTCAAACCCGAACATCAGGCGGTGGCTGATGAGCTGCGCGGCCCGGCGCTCAGAAATAGTGATCGAACCCGTGTCGTTTTGCGTTACCGAAGAAACGGTGACCGCGATATTGCCGTTCACATCGAGGCCGGTTGTATACTGCCCTAACTGCAGGCCCAACGAGTAGCCGACAAAGGGATGAAAAAACTTCAAATCATACCAGAAGCGGGCTTCAGGCCCGATACCAAAATACTGCCAGCTGGTACTGAGTTTAGTCGTCACGTTGCTGAGGGCAACGGTATTACCGCTCGAATCTGTCGAACTGGTCGAAAACCCGGTTTCGCTGAGAGTCAAACCACCCGTCGTGTATGAAACGAAACCGGCGATCGTAAAACCGGGTTTGAGAAACCCGCCTTCGAGTACATGATACCCCAGACGCGCGCGATACACGCCGGATTTCAGCTCGGCGGTGCGGTTACTGCCGAGGCTGCTCGAAGGTATCGCGATCGCGGCATTCGGGAAAAAGGAGAAGCGGAGATCCCAGCTGCGGTTAATGCCCACCCCGAAATTAAACGACATGTTTTCTGCGATGAGGTATGAAGGCACATTGCTCTGGATTGAAGAATCGACCTCGCCTTTCATCGAGTTGACCTTACCAAAGGTAACACCCACCCCAAAACCGACATAGAGCGAGGGAAACTTACCGAGATTATCGCGCGCATTGGGCGCCGAAAGATACGAGGCGAAAGCCGCGGCATCGCCATAATAGTGCGAGAAGGAGTTCGCAAACTGCGTGTACTTGGTATCGAAGGTCTGCGCCTGCGTGAGATAAGTACCCGCCAGCGCAGGAAAATTCACCGTCGCCGAAAGCGAGGCTGTGCCGAGAGAAAAACAGAGAAATAACGAACGAAAAATCCACCGCGTCATGTTTTGCCTATGGGACGAACCTATGCGCTTAATATCGACATTGTAAAGTATATACTCAACCCCGGGGGTTTACCTTAAAGGGGGTGGTTGCACCACCCCCTTTAGAACCCCCGCTAAGAATACAAAACAAAAAGAAAATGCTTTACACCTGACTGACCGATCGGTCAGTCAGGTGTAAAGAGAAAAAGATGAAACCGAAAGACGTTCTGACACCCGCCGAGATGGAAATCCTGCTTAAAAAATCGGACGCGCGCGGGTTTATAGAGATCTGCACGAGCTGGGGTATCATTGCTTTCTCATTCGCCATCGTCGCTCTGTGGCCACACCTGCCGACGCTCTTCGTGCCGATTCTTGTCGCACTGGTGCTGCTGGGCAACAGGCACCTCGCGCTCTCGATTCTGGTGCACGATGCCTGCCACCACGCGCTCTTCAAGACCAAAGCACTCAATGAATTTTTTGGCAAATGGTTCGCCGCCGCGCCCGAGCTGCAAAGCCTCACGGGCTACCGCCAGTACCACATTCAACACCACAAATACACCGGTGAAGATTACCGCGACGACAAGGGCGATCCCGATATTATTCTGACGCGCAACTACCCGATTTCGAAAAAGAGTCTCAGAAAATGGCTCATCAAAGATCTTACGTTTCGTTCGGCGCCGCGCCTCTACCTCGGCCTCTTAGCAATGAATCTGGGTCTCATGAAATATGACCTCTCGGGTCGCGTTGTCATGCTGCCCCAACCCAAAAGAAATATATTCGGGTGGATTTTCCTCGGCGTCAAAAAGCTGTTTCCGTTTCTGCTGAGCAATGCCGTGATTTTTACCATTCTCTTTCTCGTCGGGCAGCCCTGGCTCTATCTGCTCTGGATCGCGTCGGCGCTCACGACCTTCCAGTTTTTTACACGCATTCGTTCGATCGCCGAACACGGCATGCTGCCGCGCGTCGCAGACATGTTGCAGAACACACGCACGACCGAGGTTTCATGGTGGGAGCGCCTGACTTTCGCGCCACACCATGTGAACTACCATATGGAGCACCACTTTCTCATGGCGGTGCCTTCGTACCGGCTGCCGCAGATGCACAAAATTCTCAAGAGCCGCGGTGTTTTTGATAAGGTCTATGTAGCGCAGGGGTATGGTGATATCTTAAGGCTGGCGACAGCGAAGTGACCCCACCCCCTCCCCCTACCCACTACAGTGGAGAGGGGAAATAAGAAGCATGACTGAATTTCAGAAAACGGTTTTTAAAGCCGCGGAAGAGCTCTTCGCCCTCGGCGGCTATGAAGGTACAAGCATCAGCGATATCGCCGCACGTGCGGGTATTGCGAAATCGACCGTACTGCATCACTTTCCCTCGAAGAAGCGGCTGTACCAGAAGGTGATGAAGCAGAGCATCGATCAGTTCAGCGGCATTCTCGACGGCGCTGCGGTCGAGGGCGATACTGAGGCGCAGGTCATCGCAAAATTTCACCGTCTGCTGCGCTGGATGATCGCCGAACCGGTGCATGCGAAACTGCTCAATCGTATCTATCTGGATATACCGCAGACAGCCCCGCGGCCTGCGCCGGGAAACCATCCGTGGCTGCGTAGCCCCCGGAACCTCCATGTGCAACGGGCGGCGCAGCGGTACTGGCTGCCACTCATGGACAGACTCACCGCCGTTTTTCCGCCAGATTTTCCCGTGGCCCGCGAAGAGTTGCGGCTTTTTGTCCTCTTTATAATCAACTCGGTGTTTCAGATGGCCTTGAGTGTCGAACTGCAGGTATTGCTCATCGACGAGCGGGTCAGCCGCGAAGAGTTATGCCGCCGTTATGAAATTCTCGTTGCGGGCATTATTCACGAACGGTTGTTTTCGCCGCCGGTGGATATCCCCCTTAGCCCCCTGCCGCTTTAGCCGATTTGTTTTCGGTTTCGTCGCCATAACTCAGGCGAAAGAGCGAGTGAAAAAGATACGTCACGCCGAGCGCGACGATACAGCCCGCAATCACCGCGGCGACGCGCGTGAGGCCGGCCTCCCAGGGATTAATCGCCTGCGTGTGCATCAGCGTGATGACGAGTGCCGCGAGTGTCGAGCGCGCCGCTTCGAGAATTTTGAGGCGGTGGCAAATAAAGAGCGCAACCGCGGCGCCCGCAATGATGTGCACCGGATTCGCAATCTCGGCGAACAAGAAAAGCACCCCAACGAGGCATCCCACTATGTTGCCCTTGATGCGCATGACCGCAAGCTCGCGCGCGTCTTTGCCTTCGGGCGACAGAACCAGCACGACTGAAATCAGCGCCCAGATATAGTCGACGCGCGGCACGAGGCGCGCAATGAGATAGCAGGCGAGCACCCCGCTCGCGACCTTCGCGATGTAGACGGCGGTGCTGCGTTTTTCGGGAGTCATCTCTTTCATCTCTATATTACAATAAATTCGGCCGACGGCATTTTTTTCAATCGCTTGACTCTGCGTTTGCCTGCCGCACGCCCGGGTGTGTTCATCGGACATTTCGCCGTCGGCTTTGCGCTGAAAAAAACCGAACCCCGGTTGCCTCTGGGTATCTGGCTTGTCGCCGCGATGTTTCTCGACATTCTCTGGCCGGTGTTTCTGCTCCTCGGCATCGAAAAGGTCGCGATCGTACCCGGCATCACTCGCGTCATGCCACTCGACCTCATTAACCTCGACTGGTCGCATAGCCTCGCGATGGCCGTGCTCTGGGCGATACTCTTCGGCGCTGTTGTCTTCGCCTTCGTCCGCAGCCGCAACGCGTTTATCTTCGGCGCACTGGCCGTGCTCAGCCACTGGCTGCTCGACTACGCTACGCACCGCGCCGATATGCCGCTCGCCCCCCACTCGGCGCGTTACGGTCTCGAACTGTGGAACTCGCTCGCAGGCACGCTTATCGTCGAGCTGGGCCTCTTTTTTCTCAGTGTGTTTATTTACACCCGCGGCGTCACGGCACATGGTAAACGCGGCTGGCTCGCGCTTGTGTTATTTGTGGTATTTTGGGTTGTGATGTATATGATGTCGGTCTTCGGCCCGCCGCCGCCGAACAACCCGACGGTCATCGCGATTTCGTCGCTGGTGCTGATTCCGATTGTGATGCCGTGGGCGAACTGGGTTGATGGGAAGATTCATTGAGCTCGCGCGAGAATGCGATCCATTGTCGTGATTCGATTTGACGCAATATCTGGTTGCGTTCAGCCAGGTAATGAATATTCGCATGACCTACCTTTACCGGGATGCCGGTAATTATAAGCATTGGTACGATGTAATCTTTCCGAACAAATCGGAAAAATCCGTCAGTGAATTGACAGAGAAAATTAAGAAACAGCTAATTTCGGGCGAGTATTTTGAACAAGAGCTAGCCCCTATGCCGATGGATTTAGATGAAGACTTCGACGAAGAGTTGGACCACTCTTGGCTAGAATTTCATAGTTTTAAGGAAGTTGATGCCCCCGCGCAAGTCGATCAGGATATCATGTCTTTTATTTCCAACTTGCACGATGGGTTCAAATAGGGAGGAGACCTTGTTATCCTTGAAATCGTTCCCTTTGGTGATTTCGCAGAAACTCAATATCCGGTAAAAATCTTCGTGGCAGATGAATTTTCCGACCTTCATACCTACTAAGAAGATTTACGTTTGGCTTCTCTAGGTTCTTTTTCAACGCTTTTGAGACTTTGACGGTATACTTTTCGGTAATAGTAATGAGACCAATTTCAAAAGCCTTGTCGTGCAAATAATTCAACGCCAACCCGTTTCTGGGATTTAACCGATTGCCCTCATCGACGCCCCAAGGTTGAATATGTCCGGCAACCAATAATTCACGATTCCGAAGACCTGTTATACAACAAGTATCATTGTAAGCCGCCATGATCATATCGCGAAAGAAACGCTGATTTACCCGGACTTTTACTACCCTCTCGCGCTCTTTTCCAGTCGGTAAATTCGCCTCATCGATTTCATTAATTTTCTCCACCGAGGTTTTCAACAAGGTTGCTTTTCTTTTTTCACTTTCAAAAGGCAGATCGCTCCAGTTATTGTAAAATTCATCCCAAACAATCTTATCCAATTTGCTCGTGTTTTGAGCGCCTTTGATGCCGCGGGCTTGCAAACTTGGGTCAAGGCTTGCAAAGTTATTCAATTTAAAAGAAACTGAACCGGGTGTTCGATCAATTAATTTGGCTAGTTGCTTAACCTCGGGAGTGCGTTGATCCAATTTTCCAAACGGCAACTTACAATAAAGATTGATAGCAAGAATAAGTTCATCCCGCGTCCATGCCCGCTGACCTTCTTTCATAATAGCGAACCATCTTCGAAATCACTATCTTCCTTCAAAACAAATTCAAAGCCACAATCAATACTTGGACATTTATGAATTTGAGTTTTTTCGTCTGAGAAAGGAGAATCCAAAACAATCTCAGTCCGCCTGCCACATGTGACGCAGGTCGTGGGTTGATCCGAATAAATAAATATTTCTGAGGCCCGATTCATATTGCCAGCAAACTCCTTTTAAAATTAGTAGATACATGGAGATTTGCGGAGCGTCAAGGAATATTATGTCTCTACCATGGCTTTGGCGATTTGATGATTGATGTCCCACGATTGATAAGCTCAGAATCGTATTCCCCGCCGCGGTTCGGCTCCGCTCACCGACCGGCGGGCGATTGCTAAGCCCAGACACATCGGAAAATATTGAAAGGTCACTGAGCGGAGTCGAAGTGACCTATGGGCTCCATGTACATCCTCGAATGCTCCGATGGTTCCCTGTACACGGGTAGCACAAAAGACCTAGAGTTAAGAGTGCAGCAACATCAGGCAGGAGAAGGCGCGAATTATACGAAGAAGCGGTTACCTGTTAAACTCATATATACCGAAGAATACGACAGAATAGACCACGCTTTTGCTCGGGAAAAGCAAATCCAAGGCTGGCGCAAGAATAAGAAGCTAGCTCTGATTAATGGCGCCCTGACTGATCTCAACTTATTGGCAAAATGTCGAAATGCTACTTTCTACAAGTTGAAGGACAAGGCATAGCAAATAACTACTGTCTTTGGATACCAAATACTGCTGTCCCATTTCCCCTTGACCACAGCGCTCTCGGCTGAAACCCAAAGCCACGCACCGCTTCGCCTACTGGGTCTCCGCCGTTTTCAATCCCCTCTTCATCTCCATCACCGGCTATAATCTATTTGCCATAGCAGACTCCATTAATCCTACGCTATTGCCACATGAAGATATTCATCATTGCAGGCCCGAATGGTGCCGGTAAGACCACGTTTGCAAAATTTTTCCTGAAGAATTATCCTGAAATAAAGCATTACCTGAATGACGAGCCCGGCTTTCGCGATCGAGCGAGTACGGCAGCGGGTCAAACAAGGCGGTCACAATATACCGGCGGATGTCATTCGCAGACGGCATAGCCGCGGCATGGCAAATTTAGCGAATTACAAAAAACTTGTCAATTCATGGCAGATATATGATAATAGTATAGTTCCGATGATATTACTGGCAGAAGGTAGCAATGAAAGCAAAACAGGCTAAAGCGAAATCGATGAGCCGGGAAAAAGCTGCCGTCGATAAATCATTGAAAGAGGCGGCAGCGTATGCTCTCAAGCTGGCAAAACAAACTAAAACCCGCTTTGTTACCCGTCAGGTAAAATCCGCGAAGGTCGTTGTTAAAAGCAAATAGTCTTTTTTCCCGCAAACCAGGCCAAGCTATCCCCGGGTTCCCTCCTTTCCCCCCTTGACCACAGCGCCCTGCGCTGAAACGCTAAGCCATGCACCGCTTCGCCGACCATGCT
This sequence comes from Spirochaetota bacterium, assembly GCA_017302045.1. Classification (GTDB taxonomy): domain Bacteria; phylum Spirochaetota; class Leptospiria; order Turneriellales; family Turneriellaceae; genus Turneriella. The sequence goes on along the minus strand of JAFLED010000006.1, from coordinate 19,000 downwards.
CGCCGCAAGCTTCGTCATGTGTGTCGTGCCCACGCTCTATGTCATTGCGCTCATGAAGCGCGGCGTCTTCGAAAATTTTCACGTCTCCGACCGGCGCCAGCGCAAATATCTCTTCCCCGTGTTAATTCTCTGTTTCGCGGTCACGGTTTTTCTGCTGTCGCGCGACCCGGCCATTGGTCGCCTCGTTGTGGCGACACTCGCCTAGGTCTTCGGTGGGCCGCGGCTCTAAAAACAAACACTCATTCGCCATAAAACTGATCGCCGCGTCATTTTTTCGCGGCGCATTTGAGAAAATCCGCTTTTCAGTTTAAGCGACCTCGGCCATGTTACATAATCCAAATATTGGCGCGCTGGGAAAGCGAGCGGATATCTTGGAACAGAAACCCGTCGCTGTGGGTCTATAAAAGGGAGGGACGCAATGGAACTTACATCTACCGAAAATAATAATAGCATCAGCGATCTGGAAATACTCGAGATTATGGATACGGTCGAAGAAATTATCGACAACGCACCCGATCGCTCTTTCACTTTCAGAGTGACAACCGCGGCAGAGATGCCGACCCCCGGTGTGACGCGTAAGATTCTCTACATCGGCAAATCGGCGCTCGCAACGCTCAAAGTTTTATCGAGCCTCACGCGCAGTTATAATATCAGAAAAAATTTCAAAAATCTCGGCCTGCAAGATCTCGCAAAAATCGGCACGCAGGGCGCGGCAGTCGCTCTGTACCTGATGTCGAACTGACACAGGCAGAACGGCCCCGGTACCAGCACCGCAGCCGCAGGTTCAACGCTGCTTTTGATCTTTTACCCAAAGCACGCGCGCGGCCTGCGCCGAGCGCGCCCACTTATAGCAGCCACCGGCGGATTCCCCCCGGCCGCCGTCGCACGAGTCGAGCGCAAAACAACGGTCGTAACCTTCGTTGCGGTAAAGCCCGCCGACCTCGGCCGGCACCCACTCGAAGCGGCCCGAGACATTCTCCATCCAGTAACAAAAGAAACCCGCGGCGGGTGTTGTCACGGGTGGTGGATTGTTCACAGCGGGTGGTGCCGCTATCAAAGCGGACGAAGCCAGCAAAAAGCAGAGCCAGAAGCGCATAGACCTTAGACGCCGGCTGCGCGAAAATGGGTCGGTTTTTTCGGGCGACAGAACCGATCTCTGTAGTATATTGGGGGCATGCAATTACCGGCGGCACGCGCAATTTTCACAAAGGCAGGGCGCTGGGGCATCTATCTCATTGCTTTCTTTATATTTGCTGCGATGGTGAACTGGTTTCAGGCGCCGAAACACGGCGGCGAAAAAATACCGTCGCTGGCATTGACCACGCTCGACGGTAAACCCGTTACGCTTAATACCGCCGGAGGTAAAAAGACGGTGCTTTATTTTTTTGCGCCCTGGTGCACGGTCTGTAAAGCCTCGATCGATGCGCTGAATCTATTCGCGGGCAGCGAGAAGGTGCAGGCGGTGGCCGTCGGTCTCGACTATGAAAAGCCCGGCGAGCTCGCGGCGTTCCAGAACCGGTTAGATGTGCCGATACTCGCGGGCGCGCCCAATCTCGCGCGCCGGTTTAGTATCGATAAATATCCCACTATTTATATTCTGAATGGCGACGGCAGCGTTGCGCATACGATGGTCGGTTATGCCAGCCGCTTCGGTATCTGGGTGCGCACAAAAATTTAGCGAAACTGTCACAGGCTGTAACCTACCCCCGTCACGTGGGTATGAAACAAGAACACGACAGCAAAAAAGTACTTATTTTAGGGGGCGGTTACGCCGGCGTCAACGCGGCGCTGCGGCTGCGGGTACGCGACAAGGCCGTGCACATTACAGTCGTCAACGAGCGCGGCGAATTTGTCGAACGTATACGTAACCACCAGAAAGCGGCGGGGGCAACGCTGAAACGCCTCGACCTGCGGCAGGTACTGGGCAACGGTATCGCCTTTGTGCAAGGCCGCGCTGAAAATATCGACACCGCAATGAAACAGGTGCTCGTCAAAACCGCAACGGGGATATTCCCCTTTGCTTACGACATACTCGTCTACGCGCCCGGCAGCGGAGCAACGGCTGCCCGCACGATGAACGCCTTTCGCGTGAATACAGCCGACGCGGCCGCGCAACTCAAAGATGCGCTGCGGCAAGAACCCCGGCGCGGATTAACCATCGTGGGTGCAGGTCTCACCGGCATCGAGCTGGCGACCGAGCTGCGCGAAGCATGGCCTGAAAGAAAGATCACCGTCTATGACCGGCATACCCTGGGCCATGGCTTTTCAGAGAAGGCACGGCGCTATTTCGCCGCAACTTTCGCCGCTATGAATATTCACTTCGTCGCAGACGAGGCACCCGAAACGCAGGATATCCGCATCGATTGCACGGGGTTTTATTTTCCCGATCTGGCGCGCCGGTCAGGTCTGCCGGTAGACGCGAAGAACCGCGTGCTGGTCGACGAGGCGCTGCGCGTGCGCGGGTTTGCAGATATCTTTGCCTGCGGCGATGCAGCAGCATACGGCTTTGGTAGCGAAGCGATCGATTTTGCCGGTTGTCAGACGGCGATGCCGATGGGCACGCACAGCGGCGACGCGATTGCCGCCTTGTTGCGCGGAAAAGAGCCTGAGGCATTTCGGTTTGGTTTTCCGGGCCGCTGCGTGAGTCTCGGCCGCAAGCGCGGTCTGGTACAGTTCGTCGACAAATACAGCGGCGCCCCGCGGGAGAAAATTCTCACCGGGCGTGTCGCCGCGATTATCAAAGAACTGATCTGCAAGATGACAACCGCAGCGCCCGCGTGGGAGCGTAAAACCGGCTGGCCAATTTATACATGGCTCAAGACGCGGCTCACCAGGCGCGGCGGTCAGGTGGCCTCACGCGCCGCTTAACCATGAGAACATTGTATTTGATTACCTGCCTCGGCTTTGCTGCCGGGGCTTGTTCATCCACGCAGGTACATTATAGCCCACAGGGGCCCGCTGAGAAAATTTGTGCAACAGCGGGTGAGCAAATGCGCGCGCTGGTGCTGTGGAAGCCGCACTGGCGGCCAGACCAGAAAGAGCCCGCAAACCGCGAGGCCGCGGCAAAACAGGGTTTCGAAGATTTTTTTCGCGGGAGTAAATGCTTCAGCACGGCGCAGCTGGAACGCACCGACGCGGGCAGTATTGCAGAGTATTTACGTCTGGCACCGGCTGCCGCGGGCAATCAAAAATACCTGCATATCACGGTGCGCGAACTCGGCCCTGTTGTGAGAATGTTTTCGTCGTTCGCCCTGGTCGAAGGCGGCACCGAAGTGGTGTTAGATATCGAAGTTTCTGAAGCCGGCAATACACACACCGAAAAATTTACGGTTCACTGGCAAAATGGCGGCGCGTGGGTATTGAAAGGCGTAAAAACCCTTTCGGCCGACCTGAGCGCAGCGCTCACCGCGGCTCTCGCCCCGACATAGATGCATACGAAGCACCTGAACGCATACGAAGAGGCGCGACCCCGGCTCTTTTCTCTCGCTTACCGCATGACGGGCAGCTGGTCAGACAGCGAAGATATTCTGCAAGACGCCTATGTTAAATTTGCGCGCGTGCCCGCAGAGAAAATTCAATCTGCGGCGGCGCTCTTAACCACGATTGTCACCCGCCTCTGTATCGATCTCTTAAGAAGTTCGCGTAAAAAGCGCGAGACCTACATCGGCCCGTGGCTGCCCGAACCCGTACCCGATCTTTATCTGGCGCACGAACGCCTTGAAGAAAGGGAAACTGTGTCGCTCGCATTTCTCACCGTGCTGCAGAAACTGTCGCCCGTCGAGCGCGCGGTGTTTCTCTTGCGCGAGGTTTTCGACTACGATTACACCGAGATAGCGCGTGTCACTCAAAAGAGCGGCGATTATTGCCGGCAGATTTTTCACCGCGCGAAGAAGAGCCTGCGTGCAGATTCTAACCGTCGCCCCCTGCCGCCCGAAAGAGAGCGCGCGCTGCTCGCCGCGTTTCTCAGCGCGTGCAATAGTCCCGACCGCAAAGATCTGCTGCGCCTTTTAAAAGAAGACATCTTGTACATATCCGATGCGGGTGGCAAAGTGCCGGCGTCGAAAATACCGATTCGCACGGCGCGGCAAACCGCGAAGTTTCTGTTCGCAGTACGCAACAAGGTGCGCGCGACACATTATTACGCCGCGTATTCGGGGGGTACGCTTGTGCTCGTCGGTTACAACCGCGAGACCCCGGCGTTTGTACAATACTTCGACGCGCGCGGCGGCACGATTGAAAAACTACTCACGGTGCTGAATCCCGACAAACTAAAGGCATGGGCAAACCGGGGGGATTTACTGCGGCGCGGTGCTCTGGTGCCGGTACAAAAAATACTCTCTGCATCGCAGCGGCTGCGCCTGAGCTGGTTGCTCATGAAGAAGAAGTTTTTTGTGCAGAGGCGCAGCTATGGATAAACTGTCGTTTCAATGGCGCCATCGCCTCGAAGTACAGCCTGAAGGCGCGCGCAAGAACATGGCGATGGATGGCCACAGAATCGGTGTCGAGTATATCGATTTTATCGTCAACGGGCAGTCGCTCGCCGATTTGTGTTCCGTTGATCAAAACGATCTGACGGGTATGCTGAAGCCCGAGAGTTTCACGACAACTTTCCACCTGAAAGACTGTTTCAACCAGTTCAAACATGCCGGCCGATTACCCCTTGTATTGACGCTCGAGATTCCGACTTTCCTCGAAAACCGGCGCGTGCATATCTATGGCTGCCCGGAATGCGGCGATCTCTACTGCGGCAGCGTAACGATGCAAATTCTTGAAACACCGGGTACGGTTATTTGGCGGCATTTCGACAATGGCCGTGAGAAACCCGCCGCCTACTTCAACGAAGATAAATCGGTTCTCGATCAACGGTTATTCGAGCTGTGGTTAGCCGAAGGCAAGAACTATGGTATGCTCGGGCAATGGGCCACTGCAGAATACGAGAACGATTACGAATTCATCCATGCGTATAAAAAAGGGACATATACCATCGATCGCGAGGCCGACATCAGGGAAGATGTGGCAAAGGAGATCGACTTTCCCCAGGTAGGGCCATTCGAGTTCGACAAGACCGAATACCTCGCCGCATTTGCCGCATTGCGCGCCAGCATTACTCAACCGGGCTGATCGACCAAAATTTACCGGCTTTCGCCGCGGGCGCGCTGTTCACAGACCGCTTTAAGAAATTGGTTTCGCCGCATGAGAAAATCCGTCATGTGTTTTTTTAATAACAGCGTATCGAAGATCTTACCGAAGACCCAAAACGGGGTTTCATACATAAACTTATCTGTCATCAGCGTACCTGTGCCGCTGGCCGCAAAATAGTGTTCGTGCCGCATCGCTTTAAAGGCCCCGCGCACCATTTCATCGGCAAAGAAACGCGGGAAATCCAACTCAGTAATGCGCACCGTCAATCGTTGCCGCACACCGAAATGCCGCGCCTGCCAGGTGATTTCTTCGCCGCGTTCGAAAAGGCCCGTCGTGCGCCCCCGGATAACCCGCTCACCGGTACCGGCAGCCGAACCAAGATGCAGGCCGACATCGCGCGCGGCGTCGAAACAGACTTCGATCGGCGCGGCGATATATGTCTCTAAAAGAATCGTCGACATGCTCTGCAGGTATCGCGACACTCGCCTACCGCGTAAACCCCGAGGCGCTTTTCCCATGCGCCATTAACAGATATATAGATACATTATTCTATAAATGAGTTGCAGGGCTGACTTGGGGGCGCAAAGGTATCCCCGACACCATGCCAGCCGAAGAAGGCCATCAATCGCCAGAGACAGTGCTGAACGCACCCGCGTTGCGCGCTTTGATCGAAAACGCCGTGGATGCGATCATTTCGGTCGATGAAAAATTTCGTATCATTCTTTTTAACCAGGCGGCGGAAAAAATGTTCGGATACCCCGCAGACGAAATGCTGGGCAAGGGCCTTGAACTGCTGATCCCCAACCGTTTTCGCGGCGATCACACAGCTCAAATGAAAACCTTCGGCGAGACCGGTCAAACGCGCCGTCGCATGGGTAAACTCGGACTCATCAACGGCCTGCGTTCCGACGGCGGTGAGTTTCCCGTCGAAGCCTCTATCACGCGCTCACCCAACGACGGCAGAACGGTCTATTCCATCATTTTGCGCGATGTCTCCGAAAGAATGCAGATCGAAGGCGAACTGGTCGCGCAGCGGAATTTGTATGCAATGCTGTCGAAGACGAGCCAGGCAATTTCACAGGCTCAGAATCCGGAAGCCTTGTTCAAAACCGTCTGCGAAATCGCCGTCGAATACGGAAAATTTAAGTTCGCCTGGATTGGATTATTGAATGCCCGGAAAAATGGGTTCGATCCATGCGCTATTTACGGCGACGATAATGGAATCATTGCCGATGTCGCACAGATGCCGCAAGAAATGGCCGAAAAATATCATGCCCTCCGGATTGCAAATTTCGACTCGCACGGATATACTGTACTGAATAACTTCCAGGAGACCCCCGCTATGCGTGGGCTATCTTCGCTGGCGGCTAAGGCCGGGGTCCATTCGTTAGCCACATTTCCCCTGAGACTCAAGGGCGAGCTCAAGGGTTTACTCGGCGTCTATTCCATTCAGCCCGGGTACTTCACCGAAAAACTAATACCAACGCTTGTGGCTGTGGCCGCGGATCTCTCTTACGCGCTGGAAAGCTTTTCCAATACGCACGCCCTCCGCCAGATCACCGAAGAGAACAGACTGCTTGCCGAAATCGTACGCGGTATGGACGAAGCCTGCTTTGCGCTCGATATCGAATGGCGCTTCACTTTCGTCAACGACCGCGGCCTGACTTTGCTGAAACACACCCGCGAAGAGATGATCGGCAAATCGATCTGGGATGTTTTTTACCAGCTCAGGGGCACACCCATGGAGCAGCAATACCGCCATGCGATGGCCGAACGCGTGCCTGTTGCCTTCGAAGCCTTTTCACACGTCGCCGAATGCTGGCTCGACATTCGGCTGTTTCCGTCGGGTGAAGGTTTGGCGGCTTTTCTGCGCGATATCTCAGCACGCAAAGACAACGAAGAAAAATTGCGGCAAAGCGAAGACCAGTTCAGACAGGTCGTGGAAAGTATTGAAGAAGTTTTCTGGATGACCGACCCGGCGAGCGATAAAATATATTATATCAGCCCCGCGTACGAACGCATCTGGGGGCGATCTGGCCAGGCCTTACTCGAACATCCCGCGGCATGGCTTGAGACGGTGCATCCCGACGATCAGGATCGTATTCGCAAGGCGATTTCTGACCGCAAAGAAGCAAAATACATGGAGGAGTACCGCATTCTGAGACCCGACGGCAGCGAACGCTGGATTGCCGAGCGGGCATTTCCCGTTCTTGACAAGCAAGGCTCTGTGCGTCGCATCGTCGGTGTAGCCGAAGACATCACAAGCCGCAAACAACTCGAATTTCAGATGCTGCAGGCGCAAAAGATGGAGGCTATCGGTCAGCTCTCTGCCGGTGTTGCGCATGACTTTAATAACCTGCTCACGGTCATTCAAGGGAATGCTTCACTCATCGCGGGCGAAAAAAATCCGGAACAGATTCAGCTGTTCACCCGTGAAATTGACGACGCGGCGCAGCGCGCGGCGGCGCTGACACGGCAACTGTTGCTTTTCGGCCGTAAACAAGCCATGAAATTGCGCGAAATCAATCTCAATGAAATTGTACACGAGACAGGCAAGATGCTCAAACGTATTGTCGGCGAAGATATCGATCTGCGCTTTCAAACCGCGGCAGACGCAATCTTTGTACGCGCCGATAGCGGTATGATGAATCAGATTCTCGTCAATCTCGCGGTCAATAGCCGCGACGCGATGCCCAACGGAGGACGGTTACTCATCGACGTTACTCAGGTTGACTTCGACGAAGCGGTCGCACAGAGAGTACCTGCGGCCAAGCCGGGCAGTTATGCGCGTATTTCCGTTATCGACAGCGGCGCTGGAATTCCCCCCGAGGCCCTGGCGCATATTTTCGAACCGTTTTTCACGACCAAAGACGTCGGCAAGGGGACGGGCCTGGGGCTTGCCACCGTCTTCGGCATCGCCCAGCAACATGGCGGCTGGGTCGATGTTTTCAGCGAGCCAGGTAGCGGGGCCACGTTTCGCGTTTATCTGCCTGTCATCAAAACCACGAAAAATCCGGTTGCCCCCGAACAGAAAAAGAATCTGCCCCGCGGCAATGAAACGATTTTGCTCGTCGAGGATGAAAACTCGGTGCGCAAAATGGTACAAACTCTGATCTCTAACCTGGGCTATAAGATCATCGAAGCGGCGACCGGTAAAGAAGCGGTCGCTCTGTGGGAACAACGCCAGGAGAAAATCGACATGCTGATGACTGACATCATTATGCCCGATGGTATGAATGGCGTTGAGCTGGCGCGCAAGCTGCAAGCATCTGAACCCGGGCTAAAAGTATTGCTCACCAGCGGTTATGCCGCCGATCTGATCAGCGGCGAAAGAAATATCCGGGAGGGGGTCAATTTTATCCCCAAGCCATACGATCTGCAGAAGCTCGCCGAAACCATACGCAGCTGCCTCGATCAGCCGCCGCACTCTCTTACCCGGTAATAAAATCGGCCAGCGCTGCCCGCAGCGGTGCGAGTTTTTTTCGCGCCTGCATCTCGCTGAGCGCGGCTTCGGCGGCCATAGCGACGAACAGTTTCGCCGCGGCGCCGGGATGCCTTCTGCCGATCGCCTTAAAATCTTCGGCGACAACAGCTGAAAAAATTTCATTACGGGCGAGAACTTCGTCGCGCAGCGCAGGCTCACTGCGTGCTTCAAACAACATCGCCTTGACGCCGTGCTTTTTCAGACAGCCGTCGAGATAAATCGTGGTACCGGTCAGCAGACGCTCACGGCCATGCGGCAACTGTGCGGTCTTCTGCAGAATTTCGTCGCGCAGCGTATCGTGAAAGTCACGGTGCATGCCCAAAAGATATGCTGCGCGGTCTTTGAAATAGAGATAGAAAGTACCCTTGGCGACGCCTGCCTCGTCGACGACGTCGTCGACGCGCATTTCAGCCAAACCCTTCTTTTCGAAAACACGCAATCCGGCGGCGATGAGCGCGGCTTTGGTACGGGCGGCGTCGTATTTTTTCATTTCAGCGAATCCAGAAACGGCAGCACTACCCGTAAAAAATCTTCGGGTGCCTCGGCAAACGGTTCATGGCCTGTATCGAAGACATGCAGCTGCGCATGGGGGATGCACTTCTGCGCGACACGACCGATACTTAAAGGAATTACGGGATCGCGTTTACCCCAGGCTAAAAGCGTCGGCGCAGTAACCTGTTTCGCCGCTTCGAGCAGATTATGTTCGTCTTCGAGAAAACTCTTCCAGATTGCAGCGAACATCTGCACCGTTTCGGTGTTTTTACGCGCGCGTATTTTCGCGAGTATCTTTTTCACGTGCGGGGTCTTCACACGCAGATAGCTCTGCGGAAATAGATTCCACAAAGCGCCGGCGACGGGGGTGAATCCCATCAGGTTGCAGAAGATCTTCGCCTTTAGATCGGATGAGTTAAACCCACCGCTATTTACCAGTACGAGACCGCGTGTGTTGCCGGGATTTTTGAGCGCATAACGCAACGCGGTAAAACCGCCGATCGAATTGCCGATGAAAGCCGGCCGTTTAAGACCGAGCCTGGCAACAACTTCGGCCTGCGCGTCGGCGATTTTGACAGCCGTGATTTCTGCGGGGTCAAAAGCCCATGCCGACGCGCCATGGCCCGGCGCATCGATCGCAATGACGCGGTATTTTTCGGCCAGCGCCGGGATAACCGGCTGGTAATCCGCATGATCGTGCGCATTCGCATGCAGCAACACGAGCGGCACACCATGGCCGTACTCATAGACCGCCATGGCACCTGCCGTAGTCTCTACCCGGCCGACCCTTGCGGCGCTCCCCTGTTTTTGTTTCGTAACCATGTACCCTCTCAATTTATGACTGACTAGTCAGTCATAAAAAGTGTGCCGGCGATACCGTCAAGCGCAAAGACAAAAGCGTTTGCCGCCCTGTCTGAAAAACCGATAATTTCCGCCATGCCATTGAAGATCAACGAAATCGAAAACCACCTCGGCGCACATGCAGGCCTGCTGGCGCACAAATGCACGACGATTCCGAAAGAGTCGCTCCACCTGCCGTCGGCAGATGTCGTCGACAATATCTATGCCTCCTCAAACCGCAATAACAACGTGCTGCGCTCATTGCAGTCGATCATCGGCCATGGCCGCCTCGCGAATACCGGCTATGTTTCGATTCTGCCCGTCGACCAGGGTATCGAGCACTCGGCCGGCGCGTCGTTTGCACCCAACCCGATCTATTTCGATCCCGAAAATATTGTCAAGCTCGCGATCGAAGGCGGATGCAATGCGGTGGCATCGACTTATGGCGTGCTGGCAGCCGTCTCGCGTAAATACGCACACAAGATTCCTTTTATCGTGAAGATCAACCACAACGAATTTCTTTCATACCCGAATAAGTTCGACCAAATCATGTTCGGCAGCGTCGAAGAAGCAGCAGCGATGGGCGCGGTTGCCGTTGGGGCGACGATCTACTTTGGCTCTGACGAATCGGCACGCCAAATCGTCGAAGTGGCGCAGGCTTTCGAGCGCGCGCATGAACTCGGTCTCGCGACAATTCTCTGGTGCTACCTCAGAAACAGCGACTTCAAGAAAGACGGTGTGGATTACCACACGAGCGCCGACCTGACAAGCCAGGCGAATCATCTCGGCGTCACGATTCAGGCAGATATCATCAAACAAAAGTTGCCCACAAACAACGGCGGTTACAACGCTCTTAAATTTGGCAAAACACACCCGAAAGTTTATTCAGACCTGACCAGCGATAATCCGATCGACCTCACGCGTTACCAGGTAGCAAACTGCTACATGGGCCGCATGGGCCTCATCAACTCGGGTGGCGAATCGAAAGGCGCCACTGACCTCGCCGAAGCAATCACGACAGCGGTTGTCAACAAGCGCGCGGGTGGCATGGGTCTCATCTCTGGCCGCAAGGCATTCCAGAAACCGATCAAAGAAGGCGTCGACCTGCTCCACGCGATTCAAGACGTCTATCTCTGCAAAGACGTTACGATCGCCTGAGCAAATTCCGATAAAGCAAGATTAGGAGCGCATTTGTCCGCAAATGTGCTTATTCACTCGCGCGGCTTTAGCCGCGCATGACTTTTTCAGAACTGCCGTAACCGCGCTGCCGCGTCGCTTCATAAAGAAAGACGGCCGTTGCCGCTGCCACATTGAGTGAGTTCATGTGGCTCGGCATCGGAATCTCGACCACCTCGTCACAGGCTTTTAGCGCCGCTTCGCTGAGGCCCGGACCTTCTGCCCCAAAAACCAGACAGGTGTCGCCGCGCAAATCGGCGTCAAATAATTTCGTCGCATCGGCGGCCGGGTCGGCGGCGAGGCAACGCACACCATGCGCGCGCAGTTCTTGCAGCGTGGCCACGAGGTTTGTCGCCATAAGCACCGGTTGTTCGAAGATACTGCCCATCGAACCTGAAACCGCGCGGCGCTGAAAGGGGCTGACGCAGGTTTCACCGACAATGAGCGCATGTGCTGCGAATGCCGCGCAGCCACGCACGATCGCGCCCAGGTTTTCAGCGCTGGCAATACCTTCGACTGCGGCAAAGAGCAGCGGGCGCGGCGCTGTTGCCAGCAGTTCAGGCAGAGTCAGCTGCCGGGGTATTCGACCCACGGCGAGAGCGCCCTGGTGCAGGTGATAACCCGTGATCGTTTCGAGAAGTACCTTTTCGCCGATATAGACTAGCAGCTCTGCTTCGGGGCGCGCCCGCAGTGACGCCGCGAATTTTTCATACCATTCGGGTGTCAGCAGCGCCGAAGCGACTTCAATGCGACTCGCAAAAAGGCGCTCTACAACTTTGACGTTAGTTGCGACAAACACACCGGCGCGCTCGTGCTCTTCAATACGGCGTAGAGTACGGTACAACTGCAGCTCGGGAGCGTCGAGGGAGTCAATGGGTTGAATGAGTAATTTTGCCATGCTGCACCCGAAAGCTGCGTTTCGAATTGCAATCCGATTCAGGCCGGCGAGGAAAAGAATGATAGTCTTTACTAAAAGACAAACATCGAGTTTACCTTCTCTGATCATAAAATCTTCGAATTTATATCTTTCATGAAACAAACAGACACAGGCATGCGAAAGTTTATACTCGTGCCTCTGTTGTTCGTAGCCGCGGCGTTAAAGGTCGTGCCACGCCTCATCGACGCCATTATGGACGCCAAGATGCGCACTATGAGGCGCGCGCGAAAAAAAATAAACCACCCTGAAATCTACGACGCACCGGCACGTTAGACTGGCGCAAGCCCCGAAAAACCACGCCGGTAAACCGCCCGTTTTTATTCTTCTTTAAATTCGACTTTGCCGGAAAATTTGGGACTTTCGCCAATTATCTTCAATTGAGCGGAACCCAGTATTTTTGCACCGGTGTCTTCAACATGAATGAGCAGCTGCTTATTGACGCCTACCTGCCGCGGTTCAAGCGTAATTTCTGCAAACAGGGTTTCGCGCCCGCGCGCATCGGCGAATTGATCCTGTGTAACCAGCAAGCTGCGGGCTTTGCCTGAGTCATCATAAACCTTGATCTTGTATTCGTTACCGGCGAGGGGAGCTCGCAGGAAAGCGGCGATGTAAATTTTCCAGTTTTTCGTTTGTTTATCCTGTATGAAACTCGTCTTACTCTGTTTGCGCAACGCTGCAGGGCTTGCCGCAGCCACCGGGAAACGCTTATCGCTGAGTAAAACATGGCCCCTTAAAGCCGCAGGCGGTGATTCTGCGCCAGAAGGTAAGATGAAGAGGAGTGATGCAAGAGCGAGAGAGATTCGGAACAGATATACTTTCTTCATAAGCTGCACCTTAATGTCTCTCCCACATGAGGCTCGACCTCAGCTCGTGCGCGGTCTGGCGTATACGCCGCGCAAGAATGCGCGCGAGATTGCGCATCACGATATAGCCCATCGCCTGATCACCTTCAAAGAGCGCATAGAGATCGGCCCGCGGTATCTTAAAGACAGTGGTCTTCTCTATCGCGAGCGCCGTCGCCGAGCGCGGCTCGCCGTCAATGAAAGCAAACTCGCCAAAAAGTTTACCCGGCAAGATGGTGTGAATCGTCGCACTGTCGGTCTTACCCAGCGCACCCACGATTTGCACCCTGCCCTGCATCAGAATATAGATATCGGATTCTGTGCTGAGTTCGTGGAAAATTTCCTGGTTCTCGGCAAAATCGAGCTTCACGGCCTTCGCGGCAACGAGCTTTAGCTTTTCTTCGCTGAGGTCTTTGAAGAGTTCGAAGGTCCCAAGTAGTTGAATGAGTTCCATCAGTTTTGATTCTCCAGTATGGTTTTGCTGACCTGGTGTACATCTGAGGCCGCGACGCGCAGGCCGTCGAGAATGTCGACAAAGGCATTGAGAGCGGCGCTATCCTGCGCTTCGGCGGCGAGCAGACTTTCGAGATTCTGGCTCTGCACCTTCTTCGACATAAACTTCAGCTTTTTGTAGAGCAAACCAGACTCTTCGGCGAGCGGTATATTCTTTTGTTCGAATGCCTGCAGGTTCTTTTCTAGTAGCTCGGAAATCTTGGCCAGTAGAAACTCAAGGTCTTTGCGCTGAGATTCATTAAAAGAAGAATACTTCTCACCCGAGGCTTTCATGACGGGTAAAACCTCGAGCTGCAAAGAATTCGCGAGCTGGCGCAAATCTTCAGTCAAGTGCAGGTAATACGTGGCTTCACGCGATTCGCTGTTCGACAGCGTCAGTTTGGCGAGATCGCGCAGGTAAAGCTTAATCGCATCCGATAACACGGCAATCTGCCGGTTCGTAGTCTCAATATGATTTTCAGCGGCGACAACGCTCTGCGGATTCCAGAGATTCGCGAGATCTTTGACTGTACCGAAGACGATCTGCCCAGCGCGCATAATCTCACGCCGTGTTTGCTCGAGAGAGAGGCTCGAAGACCTGATATCGCCAGGTTGGATAAACTGCGGCTTAAAGACTGCGGCTTCGGTGGCGCTGTCCTTAATTAAAAAGCGAACAGATTTCTCCATGAGGCCGACGAAAGGCAAAAAGACGATAGTATTGATCGCATTAAAGAACATGTGCGCATTCGCAATCGCACGCGAGATATTTCCCGGATCCATAACATCGGTGATTTTTTTCATGAGCGCGGTAAACGGGTCGAGAAATGGGAAGAACAGCAGCACGCCGATAAAGTTAAAGAGAAAATGGATGAGTGCCACGCGTTTGCCGTCGCGTCCCGAACCGATGCTGCCCAGCACCGCCGTCATGGTTGTACCGATATTGGCACCGAACGCGATCACGATCGCGGCCTTGAGCGGGAGAATACCCTGCGTGGCGAGAGCAATCGAAATACCGATCGCGGCGCCGCTCGACTGTATAATCGCTGTGAAGACTGTCGCCACCACAAGACCCAGAATGGGTTTTTCGCCGATCGATGTCAGCAGGTTCGTGAATGCCGGCACCGAACGCAGCGGATTCATCGCATCGCTCATGAGCCCCATACCGAAAAAAATCAGACCGAAGCCGAACACGATCTGGCCACCGAATTTAATGCCCTGCGATTTCGAACCAAAAATCAGTGAAGTGAAAAATCCCACGGCGATGAGCATCGGCGCGTAGTCGGCAATGTTGAAGGCAATGAGTTGCACCGTGAGCGTCGTACCGATATTGCAGCCATAGATGACACCGATCGCCTGCTTCAGCGTCATCAGCGTTGAGCTGACAAAACCAATCACCATCACCGTCGTCGCGCTCGAACTCTGTATCGCCGCCGTCGTGAGCGTACCCACGACAACACCCATCACCGGCTTATTCGTGAGTTTGCCCAAAATGACGCGCATCTTATCGCCGGCGACTTTCTGCAGCCCTTCGGAGCTCGCATCCATACCAAAGAGGAAAATGGCCAGGCCGCCCAAGAGCCCCAGAATCAGAAACACGAGCCATCCGCCGCGCAGCGCCTTGACGCGAATTTCGAGCGGCGCCGTGTCGAGACGGGCGTTGTGAAAAGCCTGTACGATATAATCGCCTGGTTTGTCGCCGATGCGAAATGTCGCGCGCGCAAAACCGTCTTTATCGGTGCGGATTTCCCCCGGTTCGACGGCGGCATTCGTACCGGGCGCATGGCTCAGGTGAAAACGCACGAGCTCGTTCGCGGCCGGCTGGCCGTTGCGGACAACGCGCACGGCGATGCCCTGAGCAATGGTACCCGACTCGAGACCGGTGAGCGTCTTCTGCCCGAGAGGGTATGAATGGTTTTCAAGCTTATAGACATCTGCCGCCGCGAGAGGCAACAGAGCGGCTAAAAACCACAGCAGTAATTTCATGCCGGCACAGTCTTTGCCCCCAGACAGGCCGTACACCTCTAATTAATAATAAACGATCTTTTATTCTTTTTATGTGTTTGACAGCATGTCGCTCACAACCCCCGAGGAGGAGCTCATGCTGACCAAAATACGCTTCGTCTCGATACGCACCAAACTGATGGTGATCATCTCGGCGCTGGTGCTGCTCAGTCTTTTCTTTCTGATCACGACAACGCTGAACCTCTTCCAGAAAGATCTGCGCAACATGGTCACGCTGAACAGTGGCAACAATGCGCGCATGATGTCTGACAAGATCGACGCCGAGATAAACCACCGGCTCGAATCGCTGCGCCTTTTGGATGCAGGCCGCGGCAAAAATCCCGCGCTTGCCGATCGCTATTTCACCGACACGGGGGATTTCCTCGCGATCGCGTGGTTTAGCGAAGACAACGGCCAGTTCGAACGCGAAAAAATCCTCTACCGCGAACCGAAGCTCGTCCATGCGAAAATTACGGCCGATGAAATCGAAAAGGCACTCTATCTGCCTGCTATGGAACTCGCCATGGCATCGCAGGGCAAAACGACGATACGCGCCCTCGGCCGCACGAAGACTGGAGCATGGTTGCTCGCCGGTGCGCGTTACGAAGGCCAGAAGGGCCGCGGCGTCGTGGCCGCCGTCATGCGCTCAGACACACTCGCCGCGCTGTTCTCGACATTCAAGTCGCGCGGTTCGACGACGTCGCTCTACAGGGCATTTCTCACCGATGCGCAGCACAGGCTGGTCGCCGATTCAGAAACGGAGAAGAGCGTGGTGGGTACAGATCTGAACAAACATCCCGTTGTCGCCTACATGGCCGCGCAGAAAGTCGGTAAGAACGGTGTGCGACGCTACGAGCTCGACGGTGTGCATGAACTCGGCGCTTTTCAGAAACTCAGTACCGCCGAAGCCACGATTCTAACGACGGTGAACGAAGATATTGCCCTCGAAGGCGTGCGCCGCGCCCGCACGCGCGCCCTGTTGATTGCGCTGCTCATCATCGCGATTGCGGTTCTCTTCATTTACTTTTTTTCAAAAACGATTTCAGAGCCGATCAAGCGCCTCGCGACGGGCACCAAAAAAATCCGTGAGGGTAACTACGACATAAAGCTCGACCCGAGTACGCACGACGAGATCGGCGATTTGACGACCGATTTCAACGCCATGGCCAAGGGTCTCGAAGAAAGAGAAAAACTTAAGGGGGCCTTCGGCAAGTTTGTGAACGAAGAGATTGCCGAACGTGTTCTCAGTGGCCGGCTCGCACTCGGCGGCGAAAGCAAAGAGGTCACCATCTTCTTTTCCGATATCCGTTCATTTACAAGTATCTCCGAAAAACTCACACCGCTCGAAGTGGTCGGCTTTCTCAATGAGTATCTGACACTCATGGTCGGCATCGTGCGCAAGAAAGGCGGCACAGTCGATAAATTCATCGGCGACGCCATCATGGCGCTGTTTGGGGCCCCGCTGAGTACGCCGAATGACCCCGTTAACGCCGTCGAGACGGCTCTCATGATGCGCGAGGGATTAAAAAAGTACAATGTCGGCCGCGGCAGCCGCGCGAAGCCCATCATCAAAATCGGCATGGGTATCAACACAGGCCCCGTGCTCGCTGGCCAGATCGGCAGCGAAGACCGCCTTGAGTATACCGTCATCGGCGACGCCGTTAACCTCGCTTCGCGCCTCGAAGGGCTCAACAAGGTCTTCGGTACCGATATCCTTATCAGCGAGACCACGCATGCTCTGGTGAAAGATAAGTTCCACTGCGTACCGATGCGCAAGGTTAAGGTGAAGGGTAAACAAAGCGAACAAAAAGTTTTCGCGGTGCTGGGTTTTGCGGGCGACCCGAAAGCGCCGAAGAACCTGAAAGAACTGCATAAACTCGTCGATATGTATCCGGGTAAAAAAATCAAATACTAGTTATGCCGCGCCTCAACCGCAACGACTATATCTTTACCTTCGCGAGTCTCGCCGTGATTACTCTGATCGCGTATCTCATCTACTGGCACAGCCGGCAGCGCGGTATTCTCTCCGACGATTTAAAACCCGTCGGTGTCGTCGAATACCGCTACCGCGAAGTGCTGCGTAAGTTTTCAGACCGCATGATGTGGGAAGATCTCGAGGCAGCCGAAGAAATCTATCTTTACGATTCGATCATGACGAACGGCGAGTCGGATGCGAAGATCACGATGCAAAACGGACTCAAGATTCAGATCGAACCGAATTCCATGGTCGAAATCGACATGACGGGCAACACGGCGAATATAGCGCTCAGGGGCGGGGTCGTACACACCGAAGGCAGCACAGGTACTCACGCAGTCGTCACCACGGCGGATGGCACGCGTATGGAGCTTAAAAATGCAAATACGCGGGTTGCTTCGACAGAAGATACCAGCGAAATTGCAGTGAGCGAAGGCAGCGCCCGGGTCGAAAAAGCCGGGCAAAAAAATGAAGTCGGTTCGGGCGAAGCCTTGATGCGCGACTCACAAGGGCGCGTGCTCAAAAAGAAATTTGCGATAAAACTCGTAAAGCCCGCCGACGGCATCGTGGTCACCCGCCCCGACGAACCGGTGTCATTCCAGTGGCTGGCGCCTTCGCCCAAAGACCAGTGTCTGGTGCAGGTGAAAGATACCGCTGGCACACTGCGCAAATTCAGCGTCCGCGGCAGCTCGCTCAGCAAAACGCTGCCCCCTGGAACCTATGTCTGGCAGGTTGCATGTGAAAGCGCGCCGGATAAAACCGCGGCGGCAGGTGGCGAATCGCAGGCGGCAACCCTGCGCGTTCGGCCAGCAGCAGCACTTCGCGCAGTGTATCCGCATAGCGGTGAAAAAATTCCGCGCAACCAGGCCGAAGATTTGGTTTTCCGGTGGGATCTCCCCGGTTCTGACGATGTCGTTGCTGCAACTTTTTCGCTCTCACAGAAGGTCGATTTTTCCGATATGCTGACCGTTCAGGATTCAGCTTCAGGGCTTATCAAACCACCGGCGCTGAAGCCGGGAAAATATTACTGGAAGGTCGAACCGAAAGGTCGCCAAGAATATAAAGCCTTAACATCGCAATTCAGCATTTCGTCGCAAGACGAGTTTTTGCCCTATGCTGACCCCCGGTCAGATAAGAGAATTTTCATCGAACCCGACGCCACCGCCGCGCAGGCGCACCTGATCTGGAAACACCCCGGGCCCGAGCGGGCATTCCGCATCACTATCGCGCAAGACAACAAGTTTAGCCGTGCGATGCGCAGCCATAAGACGCAAGACACAGAATGGGTCGCTGTGCTTTCTCCCGGAAAATACTACTGGAAGATCGGCGTTTACGATCATGCTTACAGACAGCTATTACATACTTCAAAACCGGTAGCGCTTGAGATACTAAAAAAAGAATTACCCAAGGCGCCGCGCGTCAAATTGGTAACGGCAGGTCCGTAAAAGCGGTCGACCGCTGCGCTAAAAAAACGAAAAGTACAGCATGATCACGAACTTCGCCGAAGTCGAACAGAGAATACACGCATACCCAACACAGAAGATCGCCGTCGCCTCGGGCACCGATTCCGAAACGCTGCATGCGGCAACCATGGCGCGCGGAGATCATCCTCAAGATCC
>JAFLED010000059.1 GCA_017302045.1 Spirochaetota bacterium | reverse complement strand
CCTTGTCGATTTCGGCCGCGTATTCGCTGAAGCTGAGTTCTTCAGAGTTGATGAGTTCGGCGTCCCATACTTTATGCAGGTTTGATTTCGTCTTAAACCAATTCACCGGAGTCGAATTGCCGCCGCGGTCGCAGGCGCGGCCGACATGCAATGGCTGGTGTATGTCGCCGACGAGATGTACCAGCCATTTAAGCGCGGTGGCTTTTGCCTGCGCTGTGCTTTTTTTATCGCGCAGCACGTCTTCGAAATACAGCAGCGCACGCACAATGTCGCCGCCGCTGTGTTTATCCGCCTTCAGATAAGTTTCTTTGTCTTCAATGCTGACATAATGAAAGGGGGATGCACACTTCCATTTCGAGTTCGAGCGGTAGGTGTCGGGTTCATTCGCCACTTTTGTCAGCGTATCTTCTTTAAGAAGGTCTTTTACCCTGGTGCGCGCGTTTTCGCTCAGGTGATTCTCTGCGATGCGCGCTACAATACGGTGGCCGCGAATACCCCAGGGAAACAAAGCGGATGAGACAAACAGGTAAAGCAAAATATTTCGCATGGTTTATGCCACAGATCGCCTGCGTGGCGTAAAATCCGTTGCGGCTTTGCGGGGTTATGCCAATGTCTGTTCAGTATTTTTGATAAACCTTGTTACCATGCGAATCCGTATACGTCTGGATACGCATATCGTTGTTGATGATACGTGTATTTCCCGGTCCCGACGGTGTTGTGCTCAAGCTGGATGAAGAGTTATAATAAGGCGATGCAGCCTGCCGTTGCGCTTGGAGTTTTTCGCGCTCGCGTATTTTCGCTTCGATCGCAGCCCGTTCGACAGCGATTCTTTGCGCTTCGGCTTCGGCGCGGTCAGCGTTTACCCACTTGGTTACATCCTTGTAGAGTTGTTCGTAGTACCATAACCAGTATTTATCCAGGTGATTTAAGTTGATTCTATATTTTAGCATCCATTCCGCATTTTGCGAATTTCCCCTGACGTGCGATAATTGCGCACTTAGGATGCCTAACTGTGCCGCAGCGACGGATGGTTTGTCGTTGGTGCAACTAGAGCCGGTTGATAAATATTTTCCCGCCATGCTCCAGAGCGGGAGTCTGTCTCTCGGCGGCAGCGCGGAGCTCGCGTGAAACCATCGCCATCCGGCCTCTACATAAAGATTACAATCGTACGGGTAATCCTCAAGAATACTATCGAACTCGGGGTTACCGCGCGCCACATCGGACGTTTGAAAATTCTGTGTCGCCATTTTATAGCGCTCGCGGATTTGGTTGAATGCATCGAGTCTTATCAGGCGAAAATCGACTGAGAGGGTGTAGATATCATCATGCCTGGTGTATCTGGTTTCCGTTTCGAATGAAACGGTTTTTTGTGCGGGTCTTTTTTCCTGGAGGTATGCCCAAAAAAACGGATCCTCCCGCTCGAAAACGCCCGCAACGTGTTCTAATAGTTGCGGTGGTGCAAGTAAGGCAAATTCGTCCCACCAGAGTGCCGGTCTTCCTTTGAAGCGGTATGTCTGGGCGGCGAGTAATTCGTAGAGATGCTTGCGCTCCGCATCTACCTGTTCCGATTCGTCGATCACCGGGCCTGAAATTTCTTCCGCAAAGAACGCAGCAGCGCGAAAGACCGCCGCAGCATTTTCATTACCCTTTGTCGCTTTCAGCAGGCGGGCGTATGCGTGCTCAAATACCTGGTCGAATGTTGCAGGCCGAGGAGCGCTGCCTGCGCGCGCTTCCTGTATGTTGAAACGGCTCGAGCCGCAGCGCTGGATCAAAAAAACCGCGAGCAGGGCGGTAACTAGTTGCGCGATACGTATTCGGGGTGTTTTTGTTCGTTGCATTTTCGCTCGTAGACTAACAGATGTAATTGGATATCATATCCGTCAAGTTTTCCTCAACCTGCGATACGGTAAAGTGACGTATGCCCCGATGGCAACTTGGCGCCTCCCGTCCTATATCCGTAATCTAAATTATTGACGTGGCAAATCCCTGCGTTATAGTTATCCATGGCGAATGAACCCAAAGACGGCTACGACCGCGTCGAAGAAGCCGGCACCTTTCAAATGCTGTGGGACTGCAAGTACTGCGGCACAAAAAAACTTTTAGGTGTTACCCACAAATTCTGCCCGAGCTGCGGTGCGGCGCAAGATACGAATGCGCGTTATTTTCCCTCTGACGAAGAGGCCATTGCCGTAGAAGACCACGAATATACGGGCGCCGACAAAAAGTGCGGTAATTGCGGTACCGCGAATGCCGCGAAGGCCGAGTTTTGTACACAATGCGGTTCACCGATGAAAGACGCCAAAACTGTGGCGCTACGTTCTGAGCAGGTCGCGGGCGTCGCCGGTTTTACTTCAGATTCTAAGGCCACTGCCAAAGCCGACTTTGAGGCCCAAAAGAGCGGTGTGCCGCAGACGCCGGCAGAACCACCCAAGTCGAATAAGAAGTGGTATTATATAGGCGGTGGTATTGCGGCGGGCGTCGTGCTGCTGCTGACCCTGGTCTTTATGTCGCGTTCGGTCGAGGTCAAGATCGACAGCCATGTTTGGGAAAAAACCGTGAAGATCGAAGCTTTCAAGGCGCGCGCGCAGTCGAGCTGGTGCGATCAGATGCCGTTCGATGCTACTTTTGCCATCCATAAACAAGAAGTGCGGTCTTACAATAAGGTTGCCGACGGCGAGAGCTGCACCATGGCACGCGTCGATAAGGGTAACGGCACGTTTAAAAAAGAAAAACGCTGCAGTACGAAATACAAAGACGTACCTGTGTATGGCGACAAATGTTATTACCGTGTAAACCGCTGGGGTCATGAACGCGATATCAAGGCCACGGGCGGTTTGGCACAGCCGCCGGTATGGCCGCAGGTTTTCATTCGTGCGGGTAACTGCCTCGGCTGTGAGCGCGAGGCGGGCCGCAGCGAAACGTATACGCTCAACATGACCGAAGTCAAAAAGCCGGATAAAAAACATTCCTGCTCTTATTCCGAAGCGCAGTGGCGCTCGATACCCGACGGGGCGATCAAAAAGCTGAAGGTCCGCATCGTCGGTGGCGCAAAGTGCGACACTCTGGGGTAACCCCTGTCGAAATGACAGGCTTGCCTGCGTATTTCCCTAGCCACGGGCTATAGCCCGTGGCTAGAGTCCAACCCTGGATCTATAACGCCTTTGTCGATGGCGTCTTCATTCTGGCGGTGCCGTTCGTCGTCGTTGCGATAACCCTTCTGTTTTCCCCGACTTTTTCGCAGCCCGACTCCATGACTGTTGTCAGCTGGGCCATACTGGTCATGGGGGTCGATGTCAGCCATGTCTACAGCACGCTTTACCGTACCTATCTGGATGGCGATACGATGCGCGGCCACCGCGTCTTTCTCTATCTGTTGCCTTTCGCGGTACTCGTCGTTTCTATGCTGCTTTATAGTTTCGGCGCACTCGTCTTCTGGCGCGTGATGGCCTACCTTGCGGTGTTCCATTTCGCGCGGCAGCAATACGGCTTCATGCGCGTCTATGCCCGGCATGAAAACCAGACCACCTGGGCCAGGCGTCTCGATGCCTTCGCCATTTACACGGCGACATTTTACCCGATAGCCGACTGGCATCTTGCGGGTCAGAAAAATTTTAACTGGTTCATGAAGGGTGATTTTCTGTATTTTTCGCAAGCCGGATTGCGTTCGGTTCTGTTTGCGCTATACCTTGGGATCATTCTTCTCTATCTCGGAAAAGAAATTTATACCTGCTGGAAATCCGGCCGCATCAATATGCCGCGCAACGGGATTCTCGCAGGAACTTTTCTTTCGTGGTATGTCGGCATCGTGCATTTTAATTCTGATCTTGCATTCACCGCCATTAACGTCATCTCGCATGGTGTACCGTATATGGCGCTGGTGTGGATCTATGGCCGCAAAAAGTATTATAAAACAGATAGGGGGACATCCTACTTTGCCTCGCTTTTTCGGCCGCGTTATGTCGCATTCTTTTTGGCCTCATTATTAATCTTCGCTTACCTGGAAGAAGGCCTGTGGAATGTCTGGGTCTGGCATGATAAAGAACACGCTGTCTTTTTCGGCCCGTTTCATGCGGCACTGGGCGATCTCGATGCCGCTTCGCCCTGGCTGAAGCTGATCGTGCCGCTCTTGTCTGTGCCGCAAGTGACCCACTACGTGATCGACGGTTTTATCTGGAAGCTGCGCAAAGATAACTATGCATGGAGTGACATAACTCTGCCGGCGGCATGACGAAAACAGCACCCGAAAGAGTTTAAGTAATCGACGCCCGCTACCGATACTAGTTACAGTATAAAAGGCTTTTTAAGGCGTATAATAATATATGGGGGAATTTATGGAAGGCAGCGGTAAAAAAGTACTGCTCGTAACAGCGCTGGCAACAGCATTTATTGGTGCGACTCTTGTCGCTCAGGATGCGGCCAATGTGAAAGGCAACAAAAAAGCGGACGTGCAGGATGTGCTCCTGAACGATTTTGAAACATCCGAAGACTGGCGCGCCTTCTCGACGACGCCCCTCGGTATCACGAAGGTCAGAAAGACCATTCAGCTGGGCCCGATTGAAGACGTCTTCAACCCGAAAGAACTTTCCGAAGAAGAAAAGGCTCGCTTCAAAGACGGCCTGAAAGACCCGAAGACGGCAAACAACGTTCTCGGGGTGAAAACCTTCTTCAAAGAAAAAGGTTTCGACCGCGTTGAAATCAAACCCCCACACGAGTACCTGATCAAGGGCCTCGGTCGCCAGTTTTCTGTTTGGGTGTTGGGCCGCAATTACCGCCATACACTCTTCATCAAGCTGCGCGATTACAAAGGTAACCTGCACAAGCTGAAACTCGGTAAACTCGACTACTTCGGCTGGCGCAAACACACCGTCACCGTGCCGGGTTGGTTGCCACAAAGCCAGCGTCATGCGCTGCTCGACAAAAACCTGCACTTTGTTTCACTCTATGTGGAGTGCGATCCGCACGAAACCTGGGGCGACTTCTACTTCTATGTCGATGATCTTCGCGTGAAGACAGATATGAGCGACAGCGAGTATCCCGGAAGCAAGATTAAGGACAACTGGTAAGCAAAGGATCACGGAGGATCAAAATGCATACTGCAATGAAATACACTGTACTGGCGGCAATACCGCTCTTGTACTCGCTCACCCCGATCTCGGGCAAGAGTGCAATTAAAACACTCAACGGCGACGACACCGACGGCATGGAAATCCGTTCGGTACAGGTCGAAGGTTTCGAGACCGAGCCCTGGACCGCCGTGGTATCGCCGGGCGACCCCGAAGCGATTCCTGCGGTTGTCGATGCACAAGGCACACCGATGCAGGGCGAAAAGTGGAACTCTCCTGAAGTGGGCCTGAAAGGCACCACCGCGGCGAAGTGCCGCCCGCAAAACCTGGCATACGACGAGACCAACAACAAGTGCCTCGGTCTGCGCTTCAAGTTCATCTACCCCGGTAATAACGTTGTGGCGCTGATTCCGCCTGCATCGAGAAAAATCTATCGCACTCTGGATGAGCTCGATCATAACAACAAGCCTAAAGTCCAGGAAATCCCCGGCCTCAAACTGCCCGGTAAAGTGAAGGCAGTCTCTGTCTGGGTACTTGGTCGTGGTAACGACTACACGCTCGAAGCCTGGGTTCAAGATTGGAGAGGTACGACACACGTTCTGAAAATGGGCAGTGTCAACTTTGTAGGTTGGCGCCCGCTGACGGCAAAGGTGCCGGTCGGTGTGCCGCAAGATATCGACACGTATCCGCAGACAAAGAACCTGGTTCTGACAAAGCTGGTACTGCGCTCTAAACCGACCGCTAACACCGAGAAAGTCGTAATCTTCTTCGACGCGGTGAAAGTTCTGACCGACATGTACGACGTTCACTTCGACGGTGCCGACGTAGATTTCGACGATCAGGATAAGAAAGAGAAAGCCGAAGCGAAAGAATATGCGAAGAATCTGAAAAAATACTCAGAGGGCGGCAAATAAGCAGAACGCTTTTCTTTCCCGAAAAAGGCCCGCTTCGGCGGGCTTTTTTATAGGTTGTTTATTCGATTTGACCGCCACGATATTCCCAGAGGATTTCCATTGTGGATAAGAAACCGCTAAAAGAAAAATTCCGCCGCAGCTTCAAATATTTCCTGATTTCGTTTGCGGGGCTTTTTGTGCTGCGATTCGGATACGGCTTTCTGGTGCCGGACCGTGCACCAGCACAATCGCATAACGGCGCTTATATGGCCGGTAACGCGCAGAATGAAGCATCTCTGCAAAACCCGGCGGATAACAATCTGCGGAAGAATTACGCCAGCGAGAAAAAGAAAATAGCGGTGGGTCAACCGCCCTTACAGAACAGGGAAAAATACGAAAAGATCGGCTCGCTCTCGGCGCATTCGCGCGATTTCAGCGCAGATGAAAAAAGACTCAGAACTACCGTCGAGCAGTACAAGGCGGTTATTCAATCCGAACAGGCGACAGGGCTACAGGGGCATCGTGTGCTGCGTCTCAGTGTGGGGGTAGATCCGGAGAAATTCGATGCGCTGATCGAAGACGCGCGCAAGATCGGCGAGCTTGCGGACATACAAATTACGAAGGCCGATAAAACCAACGAATACCGTAACCTGAATGCCAAGCGTGTTTCGCAGGAAAAGTACCGCGCCGCATTAAATGCCTTGAAGGGCAGAGGTGGCAAAGTGACCGAACTCATCGAACTCGAGAATAAAATTCTCGAAATCGAACAGGAGATACAAAATCTTGGTGTAAAGCTAGGCGATTTCGACGAGCAGAACGAATTCTGTACGGTACGCTTTGCGCTGATTGAAAACCGCGGCGCGGTTAAGCCTGGCTTTTTGTCCGATCTTTTTCGCCGCATCAAGACGGCGCTCGAATGGACGGTGCAGTATTATCTCATGGCTGCGCTGCTGTTCTTCTTCGCGGGTCTTGCGATTCTGGTATGCATCGTTATCGCTGAAAAACTCGGCTTTGTGAAGCAGCTATTACAACGTTTCGGCCTGGAAGACGGCACCGCAAAGAAGGTGCGGAAAACTCCCTGAACCGGATTATTACGCACACCGTTTTTTCAGCGGCGTTGTTATTTACGACAGCCGGCCAGGCAGAGCGGCGCTGGTTTGCGGGTGGTGGCATGAACCTGGTTCTACCCTATTCCTGGCATACCGATTCTGTCTATACTTACGATTCTATGGTGGACTGGTACCGTTCCGCTCGGTATGATTTCGGCTGGAATGCAGCGCCGCTCGCACATTTCGGCTTTGAAGAGATGGTCAGCGAGAACTATCGTTTTGGGCTCGAGTTCGGCTACGCTTTTACTCCTACCGCTTATGCGCAGATTCAGACGTCGCAACAGGTTGGTAACACGCTGGTGAAAATCGAAGAGACGGCGACGCTCACGCACCATGCCCCGCGTATCAGTGCCCGCATCGTGCGCCGCCTGTCAGATTCGTGGAATATTATCTACCGCCTCGGCGTCGAGGATCATATTGTGGTGCGCAGTATAGATCCGCAGCCGCAGAATTTGCCCGCGGGAGTGAATCTGACGCCCGCGAATGCACCGACGCGCCGCGACATCTATGGCGTACTTACGGCCGATCTTGCGGCGGGTGTGGAATACGTGGCCGACGGGAAACACGGCTTTGCGCTGCTGTTGAGTGTAAATCCGCCGGTGGTCTACCCTGAGACTGTACGCAATCACATCGTGATGCCGTATTTTGCCACGGCGAGTTTCGTTTACCGGTATTTATGGTGAGACAATTCATCAGGCGGATGTTTCTCTCTGTCTGTTGCGGCGCCGTGCTTTGCGGGAATTTTTCCCTCGCGGCGAAAGACAGCACACCGCATTCTTTCTGGTACGCAGGAGCGGGCGGGGGTTTTGCGCCGCCATTCTTCTTTGGGTTGATCAACGACATCTATGCAACCGTGCCGGCGTCGCCAGTGGTGAACATCTTCGGCGGGTTTGAAAACCGCATCGTGGGTTCGCACCATCTCGGGGGCGAATTCACAGTCGCCCAGTCTTTTCCGGTCGATGCGCGCGAAGAAAATTTTATCCCGACGGTTTCCCAAGCGTATCCCGCCGGGTCGACGGTCTGGTACCGCAACGTCATGCAGACAGTTGCCGTTGCTTCGGCGCGGTACAGTTTCGATCTCTCAGAACGCTGGAGTCTTTTCGCGCGTGTCGGTGCCGGCATACGCGGTGTGAGCGCGCGCATCGAGCTCGTTTCGCCCGCAGGCGCGGTCTATGAAGCGGCTTCGCCTTCGGGAGTGATGCCGGTTTTCTCCGCCGGTTTTGGTATTGAGTTTAACGCCTCTGTCTGGGGCCGCTTCGCTTTGGCTTACCAGTCCGTGCCGCCAGCAGTTTATCGTACGGGTGTCGGTACAACGACCATCAGGGCTTCGGATCTGTTTTTATTGCAGTGGCGGTACGCCTTCTATTGACTTTACGCGCCAGTGCAGAGGTCTGTGGTGCGGCCATGAAGAAGGTTTTAGGCGTTGTATTACTCGCCGCGGCGTGTAATCCGCGCCCGGATAATTTTTTTTCTGACGAAGAAAAGAAGGCGCCGCTCGTCATCAAAGAACTCTACCGCGACGACAACAAGAGTTCGCATATCATACTCCTGAATGGCGCGGAGAAGCCCCATTACCATGACCGTCACAGTATCGAAGTAACGCTGGTGAAGGGGAAAAATCGCCTGCACCTCGGCGACAAAGTGATCGATCTTCAGAAAGAAAAAACCGTGCGCATCGAGAAGGGGGTGCTGCACTGGGCAGAAAATGCCGGCGACGGGTATTCGATTGTCAGTGCCGATTTTTATCCGCCTTTTGACGGTAAAGACCGGCGCTTTGAACCTGAAAAACACTGATTTTTACAGGTGTCGGTGCCTAAATCCGGTTTTTTAACTGACGTTATGTCGCATTGTGCAAATTTTGTTTAGGGCGTGCTGCGCACCCCCTGACCCCCAACTGCTATGGCGGATTTAGATTTTGCGCATTTACATTTGCATTCTACCTATTCGCTGCTGGATGGGGCGATTCGACCGTCAGATCTCGTAAAAAAAGTCAAAGAACTCGGCATGAAGTCGGTGGCGGTCACCGACCATGGCAACATGTTTGCCACAATCGAGTTTTACGAAGCCGCGAAGAAGGCGGGGGTCAAACCGATCATCGGCTACGAGGCATACGTCGCTCCAGGCAGCCGGTTCGAAAAGCGCAACCAAGAAGACCTCGTCGACGGCCGTGCCTACCACCTGATTCTGCTAGCGAAGAACAAGGCGGGTTATAAGAATCTGATCAAGCTCGCCTCGCGTGCTTACACCGAGGGTCTCTATTATAAGCCGCGCATCGATTACGAATTACTCGCGCAGCATTCCGAGGGTCTTGTCGGTCTCACGGCCTGCCTTGCGGGCGAAGTTAACCGTCTTATCTATCGCCAGCAGATGGATAAAGCGAAAGAGCTTTCGGGTCGGCTCAACGAGATGTTTGGCAAGGGTAATTTTTTTCTCGAAATACAGAACCACGGTATTCCCGAGCAGATCGAGGTTGCAAAAGGCGCGGCGGAGATATCCAAAGCGCTCGACATTCCGCTCGTGCTCACAAACGATTCGCATTTTCTAACTCGCAACGATCAGAAAGCGCAGGAAGTCATGCTGCGTATTCAGATGAACAAAAAAATCACCGATCCGCTCGAGTTCGGTTTTAACGACGAGTTCTATGTTAAATCGCCGCAAGAGATGTTCGGGCTTTACCCCGAACTACCGCAGGCATTCCATAACACGCTCGAAATCGCCGAGATGTGCAATTTTGATTTCGAATTCGGTGCGCCGCTGTTGCCCGATTTTAAGGTGCCGCCCGGCATGTCGCTCGGCGATTATCTCGTCGGCGAAACCGTCGCGGGACTTTCGCGCCGTTTCGACGGTAATGTACCCGAGAAACACCGCCAACGCCTGCAATACGAGCTCGACGTTATCAAGAACATGGGCTTCGAGGGGTATTTTCTCATCGTTGCCGACTTCATCAACTACGCGAAGCGCAATGGTATTCCGGTCGGGCCGGGTCGTGGTTCGGCCGTCGGTTCGCTCGTCGCATATTCGCTGGGCATCACCGATTTAGATCCGCTCAAATACGATCTGCTCTTTGAGCGCTTTCTCAACCCGTCGCGTAAGGAGATGCCCGATATCGACGTCGACTTCTGCCGCGACCGCCGCGAAGAGGTCATTCGTTATGTCGTCGACAAGTACGGCGCCGATCACGTCTCGCAGATCATTACCTTCGGTACACTTTCGGCGAAAGCGGTAATCAAAGACGTCGCACGCGTTTTGGGCGTCGACTACCAGATCATTAACCAACTTTCGAAAAACCTGCCCGACACTCCTGGTATCTCGCTTAACGACGCAGTCGCGGCGACGCCTGAAATTAAAAAATACTTCGAACAAGGTGAGAAAGAGCGCCAGCTCTATGCTATCGCACAAACCCTCGAAGGCATGCCGCGCAACTCGGGCAAACACGCTGCGGGCGTCGTGATCGCTCCGCAGCCGCTCGACGAAATCGTACCGCTCGCGAAAGACTCGAAGACAGATTCGATCGTGACGCAATATGACATGACACTTTTGCCCAAAGTCGGTCTTGTCAAAATGGACTTTCTTGGCCTCAAGAACCTCACAATTATACAACACTGCGTCGCGGAGATTAAGCGCCGGCATGGTATCGATCTCGATATGGCGAAATTGCCTTTAGACGACGCAAAGACGTATCAGCTTTTAACGCAGGGTAAGACACGCGGTGTTTTTCAGGTCGAATCGACGGGTCTGACGAAACTTCTGATGCAGGCAAAACCCAAGGTATTCGAAGACATCGTCGCGATTGTGGCGCTCTACCGCCCGGGCCCGCTCGAATCGGGGATGACCGAAAGTTATGTGAAACGGAAAAGCGGCGAGATGCGCGTAGAGTATCCGCACGCGTCGCTCGAACCGGTACTGAAAGACACCTACGGCACTTTTGTTTACCAGGAGCAGATCATGCTCGCTTCGCAGGTCATCGGTAATTTTACACTTGCCGAAGCGGATACGCTCAGAAAGGCGATGGGTAAAAAGAACGCCGAAGAGATGGCGAAGATGAAAACCAAGTTCGTCGACGGCGCCAAAGAGAAGAAGTTCCAGGAAAAATGGGCCTCCGAACTTTTCGACAACATGGCCGAGTTCGCAAAATACGGTTTTAACAAGTCTCACTCCGCCGCGTATGGCTTAATTACGTACCAAACTGCATATCTCAAGGTCAACTATACCATCGAGTTTCTCAAGGCATCGATGGATGCCGATATCGGCGACACCGACAAGATCATCGGTTATATCAACCATGCCAAAGAACTGGGCATCAGTGTTCTGCCACCCGACGTCAACGAGTCGGATGTCTACTTTACCATTCTCGACGATCACCGCCTGCGCTTCGGTCTTCTGGGTATTAAGGGTCTCGGCGAGGCGCCGGCGAAAGCGATCGTCGAGGCGCGCGCGCAGCTAGGCGGGCGTTTCAAAACCCTTGCCGATTTTGCCGAGGCGCTTGATTCGAAAACGCTGAACCGGCGTATGCTCGATGCCTTGACTTTTGCCGGTGCCACGGATTCCCTGGGATATTCGCGCGCGGCGATTGTGCAAGCCGCCGATGAGATTCTCAAATTTGCCGCTGCGGCGCATCTCGATCGTTCTTCGGGGCAGACATCGCTCTTTGGCGGTGACGACGCCGAGGTTGCGCGTCTACAGATTCCGATGGCGAAAGAATTTTCCGAAGAAGAGAAGCTGCTCAAAGAAAAGCAGACGCTTGGTCTTTACCTGACTTCGCATCCTCTCGATCGCTTCGACGGTATTGCGGAGCATATGCGGCTGACAGGCATCGCCGATATCGACGACGGCGTTTCGAAGGAGCGCAGGGTTTCGGTGCTGGCTGTGATCGATTCGCTGCGCACCGTGACCTCAAAACGCGGCGCGTTTTACCTGCTCAAGATTGCCGATAAGACCGGCCAGATTGAAGTCCGAATCTTTCAGAATATGTTCGAGCAGGTAAAGAACCAGATTAAAGAAAACAGCTGTGCGATTTTCGATATTCGAGCACAGGCATTCCGTGAAGAAGAAGTCACGACGATGAACTACGCGCTTGCGGGCATCGTGCCCGAAGAGAAATTCGCTGATCGGGTTGAGAAGTCGCTGCACCTTTATCTCAATGTGAAGACAGCCGAAGATCTGCAGAACATGATCAGCAAGGTGAAAACGGCGTTACGGAAATATTCTGGAAATAATCCGGTCTTTCTGTACTGGCGCGAAGTCGACGGCGGGCCGTTGCAATCGATTAAGGCGCATTCGAGCTTCTGTGTGCGTTATGACAAAACGCTGCTAAAAGATGTCGGTCAGCTTTTGGGTGAAGAGAAGTATGCGCTTTTTAAGGTGGGCGGCGTGATGGAGTCGGCCACACCCGGCATTAACGCCTAGCGCACAATCTTATCGAGCGGCAGCTGCACGCCCAGTTTAAAAACCATATACATCGAGCCAATAAACCCCAGGTAAATAAGGACCACCCCGGCGCTCATCCACTCGGGAAGCGGCGGTGCCGAATCGGGAGCAAAAGCGCGGCGGCGAAAGTAAAAGCGATAAACGACGAATGCCACGGCGAAACCCATCACGATATCGACGAAGAAGTGTTGTTTCATATAGAGTGTCGAAAGCGAGATCAGCGCGGCTAGCAGCCATGCGATAATGCCGACGCGGGGGCGGTAATGGAACGCGATCATCGAGGCCATGAACGCATTGCCGACATGCAGGCTCGGAAAACAGTTCACCGGTTTATCGAGAAAATAATTCAGAGCGGTACCCCACCAGAGAAATTCATTCTGCGTCGTCAATTCGGGCCGTGCGTATTTCGCCGGCATGAGTATAAAAATCGCGACCGAAGTAAAATTGACGATGATGAAAGCTTTTGCGACGACACGAAAGCTGTGTGTGT
This sequence comes from Spirochaetota bacterium, assembly GCA_017302045.1. Lineage (GTDB taxonomy): Bacteria > Spirochaetota > Leptospiria > Turneriellales > Turneriellaceae > Turneriella. The sequence continues at coordinate 3,315 of JAFLED010000059.1, read as the reverse complement.
CTTTCACGATAAATACCGGTAGAAAAAGAAACACATAGACCCAGGCATAGACGAGTATCCAGCGGTGATCGAAAGCCAGCCAGTGATCGATGGGAAGAGACAGATTCACGGCGGGCCGATCGTAGAAGAAGTGGTTAACGATCGCGTATGGAGGAAAAGCAACCAGCAGGGTGATCAATCCGACTTTGGAGTTCGCCGCGAGCGCAGCCAGGTCTGATTTATCGAAAAATTTCATGGAGAGCAACAAGCCACGGGAGTGTTCCCGTGGCGAGATTTTTTCAGGCTTAGAAGAAAGTACGCGCGCCGATACCGACGAGGCCGCCGGTGAGTTGCGGAGCGAGTAGGTCGCGGATAAACGGCGCGTTGACGCCGGCTTCGATATAGATGCTGTAATCCTGTGTCATATAGAGATCAACACCGATCACGAACGTGCCGTTGATGCCGCCGGCCTTCATTTTCGCATCGTAGAAATAAGTCAGGTTGAGCGAAGTATATGGGCGCGCGATGCCCTTGTAAACTTTCGTCGAAGTAAAAACCAGACCGCCGGTAAAGTGCCAGAGCAGCGAGTAGTTCGACAGCGCGAAAGAGCCCGAGGGCTGATCGCCGAGCAGCGAGCCGGTGATGCCGCCCGAGAGGCGCAGCCAGTTCGCAACGCCGATCTGCAGTGCGCCACCGAGAAAGCCGTAACCGCCATAGGTACCTGTGCCCAGGCCAAAAGCTGTCGCATCGAGAACCGGGTTTTGGTTGCGTTCGACGGGCAGGTTTTCAGGAACCGAAGCCGTGGAAACGGCAGGCGTCGCGGCCGCTTTGGGGGCGGCTTGTAAAACGGAGGCCGATCCGATGAGGATCGCTCCCAGAATCAAAAGGGAAGGTTTGAGTTTTTTCATGCTGAACAAACGTTCAAGTTTGGCGCACTACGTAAATTAAATTTTCATGAGAATTTTGCGGGCAGGTCGAATCGAACAATAACTTGAAATCCTCGCCATATTTCGTACATTGACGGTATGGGCGCAACGGCAAAACTCATCTTCGAAGGTAAGGAGTATGAACTCCCGGTCGTCAAGGGAACCGAGAACGAACTGGCGATCGACATCTCAAAATTGCGAGCGCAGTCGGGGCTTGTGACACTCGACGACGGTTATGTGAATACCGGTTCGACGCTGAGCGCGATCACATTCCTCGACGGCGAGCAGGGCATTCTGCGTTACCGCGGCTACGATATCGCCGAACTCGCCGAAAAATCGACGTTTCTCGAGGTCGCCTATCTTTTGATTTATGGCGATCTGCCGCGCAAACACGAATTCGAAAGTTTTAAAAAATCGATCACGCGCCACACTCTGATTCACGAAGATCTCAAGCGACTCTATGACGGTTTTCCGAAAGATTCGCATCCGATGGCGACGTTGGGTTCGATGATCAACACACTTTCAGGGTATTATGTCAAAGACACATCCGATCCGCTCGACCCCACGGGCCGCGAGCTTTCGGTGCACCGATTGCTTGCGAAGGCGCCGACGATTGCCGCATTCTCTCACAAAAAATCGGTCGGCCAGCCGTTCATGTATCCTAAAAATTCGCTGAGCTATGTCGCAAACTTCATCCAGATGATGTTCGCGGTGCCGGCTGAAAATTACGAAGTCGATCCGGTTGTCGAGCGCGCGTTGGATCTACTCCTGATACTCCATGCCGACCACGAGCAGAACTGCTCGACTTCGACCGTGCGTATGGTTGGTTCGTCGCGCGCGAATGTCTTCGCCGCGATTTCGAGCGGCGTCAACGCGCTCTGGGGGCCGCTGCATGGCGGCGCAAACCAGGCCGTGATTGAAATGTTGCAGCATATTCACTCCGAAGGCGGCAATATCAAGAAGTTCGTCGAGATGGCGAAAGACAAGAACTCGTCGTTTCGCCTCATGGGCTTCGGTCACCGCGTGTACAAGAACTTCGACCCGCGTGCGAAAATCATCAAAAAGGCGTGTATGGAAGTGCTCGCGAAACTGGGTGTCAAAGACGCGCTGCTCGAAATTGCGATGCAGCTCGAAGAAGCCGCGCTGAAAGACGATTATTTCGTCGAACGCAAGCTCTATCCCAATGTTGACTTTTACAGCGGGCTGATTTACCGCGCGATCGGGATTCCGACAGAAATGTTTACGGTGATGTTCGCGCTGGGCCGTATGCCCGGCTGGATAGCGCAGTGGAAAGAGATGATCGAGAACCCGTCGGCTAAGATTGGCCGCCCGCGGCAGATTTATAACGGCAGCACGTTACGCCCGTTTGTGGCCGTTGATAAGAGGGGTTAAAGCAGGCACTTCGACTTCGCTCAGTGACCGCCTTAGCGCGGACATCGAGCAGAGTCGAATCGCCGTATTCGATTTTTACTTCGCTTCTGGTTTTACTTTCGCAACGGCGTCTTTCACCATTTGCTGAGCCTGGCCGGTAACTTCGTTGAGGTTATTCACCGCAGTGTTGACGATGTTCGTCACGCGGTTCACGAGATCGGTCGCGTTCGCGCGCAGTTTTTGCGCGTTTTCGTCGCTTGCAGCGGCGCCTTTTTCGACGAGAGTTTTGACTTCGGTTTCGAGATTTGACAGCGTGCTTTTAGCTGCGTCGCCGAGGCCTTTGACTGTTCCGATTGCGAAGTTTACGATTTGTTGAATTTGTTGTTCCATTTGAGTTCCTCCGGGATTTGAATCTGCGGTCAGAATTTGTGCGCCGCACAAGCTGTCAACCGTTAAATGATTTGCGGCGCCAACAATGGGATATCCACCGTTCGGGGACTTTGCTTTAGTTTGCTATGGAGTGTGAAATTGGCTACATTAGTTCTGATGTACCGCTTCTTTTTTGGGTTTCTCGTCTCTTGCTGCTCCTTAGTCGCGGATGCTCCCTTCAGTAAAATTTCGAAAATCGAACTGCGTCCCTTCTTTAAGAGAATCTTTAAACAACCTGTGTTTGTGACACCTTACCCGTCGAATATGGCAAACTGTCCCGACGCCTATGCCGTGGTTGAAAAACCGGGGACCATCCGCATCGAGAGCCCTGAAAAACGCTGCGATATAACACTCGCCGATCTGAACGAGCGTGTGGCAGACCCTACGTTAGAAGAGGGGCTCTTAGGGCTTGCATTCTCTCCCGATTTTGCCAATAGCGGTGCCTATTATGTCTATTATTCCGCCGCAAAGCCGCGCCGCACGATTGTTGCGCGTCTCGATATCACAGGTAAAGCCGGCCCCGGTTCGAATCGGGTCACGGAGCTCCTGAGCATCCGACAGCCCTACAGCAACCATAATGGCGGCATGCTCGAGTTCGGGCCCGATGGAT
>JAFLED010000058.1:6325-16488 GCA_017302045.1 Spirochaetota bacterium | reverse complement strand
AGATGTCGCGCACTATTTCTGGCATGGCCAGGTCAACCTGATGCAGGCGCTGGCGCGCAAAGAAGTGATCCCTAAAGGTAACCTGCCGCGTGCGATGCGTCTGTTGCCGCTGTTAGAGCCGCTGTACGAGCTTTATCCGCAGTACCTGCGCGAACGGGATTTAGCGAAGCTGGCGTTATAGGCATTTTTGTAGAGACGCAATATATTGCGTCTCTACGCTGCACGCGCAATGGCCGACAAATTGTGGCATGGGCGTTTCGAGGCGCCGCCCTCGAAGATTACCGAAGAAATTTCGGAATCCATTTCGTATGATAACGCTCTCTATAAAGTAGATATCCGTGCTTCGCTGGCGCATGCGCGCATGTTGCAGAGTGTCGGTGTCATAACGAGCGAAGATCTGCGCCAAATCGAAACGGGACTTGCGCAGGTGCTTGCGGAGATTGAAGCCGGCAAGATGCATTTTTCGGCCGCGCTGGAAGACATCCACATGCATGTCGAGTCGCGCCTGACCGAAATCATCGGCGATACGGGTAAAAAACTGCATACCGGCAGATCGCGCAACGATCAGGTTGCCGTCGACACGCATCTTTTTGTGCGCGAAGCGATTGCCGAAAACAGACGCGACCTCGTCGAACTTCTGCAGACTCTCTTCGATCTCGCTCAGGGAAATGCAGATAAAATCTGGATCGGTTATACACACCTGCAGATCGCGCAACCGGTATCACTCTCGCATTACCTGCTGGCGTATTTCTGGCAGTTTGCGCGCGACCTTGAATTTCTGGATTTTGTGCGACAGTCGGCGCGCTTCTCGCCTTTGGGGGCGGCAGCGCTTGGCGGGGCGAATTATCCCGTCGACCGGCAACAAACGGCAACCGAGTTAGGTTTTGCGGCCCCGTATGCAAACAGCATGGATGCGGTCGCAAACCGCGACTACCAGCTGAATTACCATTTCTGGGTGACGCGGCTATTTCTGCATATTTCGCGCTTTTGCGAGGATATCATCATCTATAATACAACCGAATTCGGTTATGTTACGCTCGGCGATGCCGTGACGACGGGTTCGTCGATCATGCCGCAGAAAAAAAATCCCGATATCGCCGAGTTGCTGCGGGGCAAAACGGGGCGCGTGAATGGTAACCTGCAGGCACTCATTACGAATCTGAAGGGTTTGCCGCTCACTTATAACCGCGACCTGCAGGAAGATAAGGTTTACCTGTTCGATTCGGTGGCGCAGGCACGCCAGGGCCTGCTCGGTATGAAAGAGATTCTGAGGCATATCCGGTTCAACGAGGAGCGGGTACGCGATAATCTCTCGCGCGGTTTTGCCCTCGCCACCGACATTGCGGATTTTTTGGTGCGCGAGAAAAAAATACCGTTTCGCGACGCACATGCCGTTGCTGGTGCGGCGGTAAAATTCGCCGAAGACAATAAAACCCGGCTGGAAAATCTCGACAATGACGCCTGGTCGCGCATCGCCGGGTTTGCGCTTGAATTTCCCGCGGGCTTTTTTACACCCGAAGCGTCTATTGGGCGCAGGCAGGGCGAAGGTTCGACGAACCCCGACGCGGTGCGGCAGCAGCTAAAATTGGCGGGGAATTTTCTGAGCGCGTCGTTGCAGGCTTAGCATAAACCAGCTGATTGTTTTTCAGCCCCGGCCATATTGTGTAGTCCGTCGCGACGTTCAGAACGCGAATTTTTCGCGCGGGAAATACATTACCGCACGTGTTGATCCCTCTGAGGCGCTGATTGTGAAATGCCGCATCGGATCAAGGCCCATTTCATAATAGATTTCATCTGCCATCGCAATACCAAAACCCGCGGATTCGGTGAGGTCGATATAGTCGGGGCCGAAATAGTCTGTAGAGCGGCCTTCGTCGAACAACTTTTTATGGGTGCTACGACTCTGTTCGATACGCGCCATGTCTTTTGCGAGAATCGGGATGTCGTTCACCACGTTGAAGGTGATGCGGTCTTCTGTCATCGCGATGGTGAAGTGAATCAGCACTTCTTCGTCTTCGATGAGCCGCTTGAATTCGCGTAAGGCCTCGAGATCTTTTTCGGAGAGTGGGCCTCCGCGGCCGGTACGTTTTTTTTCTTCGAGCTGCAGAATCGTGTTCACGCGCTTTTTGAGTTTTTCGGGTATGATATGGCGCGTCATGAAGTCGCGGAGAACCTCTTCCCGGAAAATAATCTGCAAAAGGGTGTCGATGTCCTCGAAGTTCTGCCTGAGCAGTTTCATTTTGACTTCAGACTTGAAGACGATGTGTTTTGCGTTCGCCTTGATCGCGTTGAAGATAACCTCTACCACCGCGGAATAGAGATTAAAGAGCAGGGCGGGGTTTAGCTGAAATTCTTCGAAAAGCCTGCTAAAGATACTCATCAGCTCTTCGCGGCCGATGCGGGTCAGTGCGTTGATACGAAATATGACGATGCGGTCGCGCTGCAGCTTTTGCACGGCTTTGGCGACTTTATCTTTTTCAGCGGTAGACATGGTTGCCCCTTATCCCGTAATCATCAGATCGTGCATGCGTACGATACCCACGGGCTTTTTCGCCGCATTGACGACAGGCAGGTTGTATGTGCGCTTTGCCTGCATGAGCGCAAATGCCTCGTCGACGAGCGCACCGTCGCGAATCGATACCGGGTCGGGTGTCATGATCTCGCCCGCGGTGGCCGAAAAAAGCTGTTTCGGATTTTCGGTGAATTGTTCGAGCAGGCGTTTGATATCGCCGTCGGTGAGAATTCCCCGTACATGGCCCTTACTGCCGACGATGATAACCGAACCCAGGTTCGCTGAAATCATTTTCGGGAGAATTTTTTCAAACGCCGTTTCGCGTGTCAGCAAAATTCCGTTCGCAGGCTGCATGACGTCTTTGACCCGGGTCAGAAGCTTGCGGCCGAGCGTGCCCGACGGATGGTATTTGCCGAAATCTTCGCGGCGGAATTTTTTGAGTTTGATGAGAGCCGTTGCAATGGCGTCGCCGATCGCGAGCGAAATGGTCGTTGAAGCCATCGGGGCGAGGTCGAGGGGGCAGCCCTCGCGCGTGATCGAATAGATGATGGCCGCGTCGGCGTCGCGCGCGAGAGTACTATCGGCCTTTTGCGTTACGGCGATGAGTTTACCCTGCAATCTTTTGATGTGCGGTAATATTTCGACGATTTCGCGGGTTTCGCCCGAATTCGAGAAGGCGAGTACCACTTCGCGCGATTGCAGGTTGCCGATGTCGCCGTGCAGGGCATCGGCGGGGTGCAGAAAGACCGCAGGCGACCCGGTGGATGTCAGCGTTGCCGCAACCTTGCGCGCGATGAGGCCCGATTTGCCCATGCCGCAGGTGAGAATACGGTTTTTCGATTCGGCGAGAATTTCAGAAGCATGCGCTATCTGGGGTAAAAAATCAGCTACCGCGAGATTCTGCGCGAGCGACGATTCTGCGGCGCGGAAGGTATCTTCGATGGCGGCCTTGATGTCGCTTTTCAAAACATCTGCCCTTGCAGTTCGTTCTGTTCGGGAATTTTATCGTTGGGCACTTCTTCAGCCGCGACAGAGCCGTCTTTCTGCTTCTTGAGCATCAGCCATTTACCCTCGGCTTCTTTCAGTTTCTGCTCGCAGAAATCTTTGAGTAAAAGACCATGCTCATAGAGTTTCATCGACTCTTCGAGCGATTCTTTGCCGTCTTCGAGTTTTTCGGTGATTTCTTCGAGCTCGGCGAGGGCTTTTTCAAACGTCAGGTCGGCCGGTAACGCGGCTGAACTCTGCTGTTTTTTGGCGGCCATGGGAATAAGTCTTCCCTGAAAACGCCGCGTCAATCAGCTTACGAAAGCTTACTTTACGCCGCAGGCGCCGGTCTCTGCCAAGCTTATGGCGACAGAAGTCATCGGTATCGATCATATCTACCTTGCGGTGACGGATGTCTCCCTTTCGGAAGCGTATTACGACAAGGTTCTGGGTGATATCCTGGGGTTCCGAAAGAATAAGTTCGTGCTGAATGGTAATCCGCATGTGCAGTATTATAACCGCCATTTCGGTTTTGTGCTGCGACCCGCAAGGGTTGCCGGCGGCGCACCGGGCGAGGCGCCCGGGTTACACCATTTTTGCTTTCGTGTCGGCAGCGAAGAAGATGTCGACCGCATTGCGGCGGCGATGCGCAGCGCCGGGTTACAGGTCTCGATACCGCAATACCATAAAGAATATGCGCCCGATTATTATGCCGTCTATTTCACCGACCCCGACGGGCTGAAACTTGAGGTCACGAATTTCAGGCAAGAGCGCCGTGACCGTATGGAAAAGTGGCATCAAACCTAACGCACGGATACGCTTGCCGGAGTGTTGAAAAAGTCACGCGCCCGCGGGCATGCACGGGCACATCAGGTGAACCTGCCCGAGCGGTAAACCTCGACCTCGCTGGCAAAAATTATCATACCGAACTTGTCGAGATATTTATCGGCGCAAAGTTCGATCAGTCGTTGGGCTTTTTCGGCAGACACCAGCGTTTCGATGCGAATATTTTTCCCTTCCCACGACGACAGGTGTGCACCGTGTAAGCCTTCGCCGGTAGCCTCGCTCACAGTAAAACCTTTGACTTTTACCGCGTGCAGGTCTTCTAACACCCGGGGCTGAATTGCCTCATCCATGATGATGGTGACGAGTTTTGCTTTTTCAAGTTTCATATCAGACTCCATACAGTGTGCGTGCGGCGGTCAGGTACAGGGGCAGACCTACCGCAACATTAAAGGGGAACGTAATCGCGAGCGAGGCAGTGAGGTAATACGCAGGGCTTGCCTCGGGCAGGGCCAGGCGTATCGCCGAAGGGGCTGCGATATATGAGGCGCTAGCAGCGAGCGTCGCAAAAATCATTGCCCCGCCATAAGAAAGCCCGCACAGTTTAGCGAGCGGTAGCGCAGCTGCGGCAGACAATAACGGGAAGAGTATGCCAAAGAGGACAAGAAATATACCCGCGTGTTTCAGATCGGCGAGTCGCCGCCCGGTGACGATACCGACCTCAAGCAGAAAGAGAACCAGCACCCCGCGGAAAGGTGTGTCAAACAACGGGGCGAACTGCTCAAACCCCTTCTTACCTGAAATCAGGCCGATGGCAAGGCCTCCCACGAGCAATAACGTGCCTTTGCCTGCGAAAAGTTCATGCGCTGTGTTACCGAGACCCGCGCCCTTGTGACCGCGCGCTCTGACAAGAAAGAGCGCTACCATGATTGCGGGAATCTCCATGATCGCCAAAAGGCTCGGCATGAAACCCTCGTAAGCGATTCCCTGGCTGTCGAGAAACGCCTGCGCCTCGCTGAAGGTGACAGCGGATACCGAACCATAATGCGCCGCGATTGCCGCGGCATTTACCGCATCGAATTTCCCCAGGTTTCTGAGGATTACAAAAGCTGCGACTGGTATCACGATACATAACGCAAACGCCATCAGCGCCGGCAGCCAGACCTGAGAGAGCGGGGCGAGGCTCAGCTTTACGCCGCCCTTGAGACCAATCGCCAGCAGCAGGTATATGGTAAGCCCCGTATACATACCGTCGGGAAAGCGCAGATCGCTTTTGAGACGGGTCGCTATAATGCCTAACAGAAAGGCGAGAATCATCGGCGTTTGCAGATTCAGCCATAATACGTGCAGGATATCCATTTGACTTTTCTCCTTGGGTCGGCCAGGGTTGGCGCCTCCGATGCCAGCGCGGCCGCAACTTTTTATATATGAAGTATGTTTCATGTATTATACATTATGAATCGTAATTCGGCTATATTATTTCATGCGGTCTCGGTGTCCAGGTCTGCTGACCGGCTTGGGGTTTGCGTGCCGTATTTTACGTGAAAAAGCTCCCGAGGGCACTTGAGGGCGGCTTGGACCGGTTTTCCGGCAAATTTTCCGGCCGGTGCCGGATGATTATTGTGCGCGACGTTCTGTCTTAAAAACAAATTTTATCGAATGGCCGTGACGCATGAAAAAATCGAACTCCCCGCCGAACTCGAGACGCAGTTTGCAGAATTGACGCGCGGTGCCGAAGAGGTTCTGCCGGTTCATGAATTCCGCAAGAAATTGCTCGATGCGCATAACAAGAAGCTGCCGCTACGCGTAAAAGCCGGCTTTGACCCAACGGCGCCCGATCTTCATCTCGGCCATGCGGTGCTGATTCAGAAGCTGCGCCAGTTTCAGAAATTCGGGCACCACGTGCTTTTTCTGATCGGCGACTACACGGCGATGATTGGTGACCCGACCGGTAAATCCGAGACACGTAAGGTTTTATCGCGCGAAGAGGTCGAAGCAAATGCAAAGACATACAAAGAGCAGGTCTTCAAGATTCTCGATCCGCAAAAAACGGAAATCGTATTTAATTCAAAATGGCTAAATGACCTGAAACTCGAGGACATGCTGCATCTGACGGGTAAATACACTGTCGCGCGTATGCTCGAGCGCGACGATTTTTCGAAACGTTATGCAGCGGGGCAGCCGATATCGTTGGTCGAATTCATGTATCCGCTGATGCAGGGCTATGACTCGGTCGCGTTGAAGAGCGACATCGAGCTGGGCGGTACCGACCAGAAGTTTAACCTGCTCGTCGGCCGCGATCTGCAGGCAGCGTATGGCCAGTCGCAGCAATGTGTCATGATGACACCGTTGCTGGTGGGGCTGGATGGCGTGAAGAAGATGTCTAAATCGCTGGGTAACTATATCGGTATCCAGGAATCTCCCACTGACATCTATGGCAAGCTCATGAGTATCTCTGATGAACTCATGTTTGCATACTATAACCTGCTCTCCGATAAATCCGTCGCCGAACTAAAAGGCATCAAGGACAATATTGCCAATGGCACCCTGCATCCCAAGCAGGCCAAAGCCGACCTCGCGCGCGAGATCACGGCGCGTTTTACATCGGATGCAGTTGCCGCCGCTACAGGCGAAGAATGGAACAAGGTGCATAACCCCAAAGAGCGCGGCATTCCGCAGGATATTCCCGAATTTCGGTATACCAAGGGCAGCCAGTTGGTGGCGGTCGTGAAAGAGGCGGGGCTTGCGCCGTCGAACTCCGAGGCGCGGCGCATGATCGAGCAGAAATCGATCTACCGAATCGAGGGTGAGAGCGAAACCGTACTCACCGATTTCAAAATGACGGTGAACGAAGATTTTATCCTGCGCGCGGGCAAACGTAAGTTTGTAAAACTCGTGAGTTAGCGTGGGTAAGCTGAAAAATCCTGACCCCCGTATTCTCCGGGTGCAGCCGAAGAAGCTGGTGGCTCAGAGCATTCGCCTGTCGCTGGCCGAAAATCGCCTCGCAGAACTGTAGAAGTTTTGGGGGAGGCCGATCTGCCCGCGGGCATGGAGACGTATGCATTGCAAGGCGGGCTCTATGCCGTCTTTGATTATCAGGGGCGACCCTCAGAATTTGCCGCGGTTGCCCGGCATATTTTTCAGGTTTGGTTACCTCCGTCGGCCTTTGTGCTCGACAACCGCGAACATTTTGAAGTACTCGGGTCAAGCTACCGTCCGGACGATCCCGATGTTGAAGAAACGATCTGGATACCCGTAAAGCAGCGCGGTTAAGGAGTTTTATGAAAAAGACCATTCTTCTGTTTCCGTTTTTTTTTCTGCCCACACTTTTTTCCGCGGACAGCGAAAGCATTCAGCCGGGCGAATATATTGCCGACGGCGGCGGGGGAACGCTCACCGTCAGGAAAGAAAAGGGTAAAACCCTGTTTGAAATCAACACGATCGGCGCCAATTTCCATACCTGCGGGTTATCCGGCGAAGTGAAAAATAACCGGGCGCGTTTAGAAGCCATGGATAAAGAATGCGTTGTTACTTTTACAAAAAAAGGCAGGGATGTCGACGTGGCGCAGAGCGGCGAAGAATGCCGGTATTATTGCGGAGCCCGGGCGGCTTTTGAAGGGCTTTACCTGGAACCTACCGCCGGCTGCAGCGAGGCCGCGCGCTCTAAAACACGCAAACGTTTTAAAGAGCTCTACGATAAAAAAAAATACGCCGACGCCCTGAAAGATCTTGCTCCATTATTAAAGACCTGCGCGCGTACACTCGGATGGATAGATACCGGCTGGATAAAAAACGATATTGCGATTACACAATACAAGCTTGGCGATCTTACGGGTTGCCGGGAGACGCTGAGTTCGTTCGCGTCCGAGGCTGCGCAATCCGACGACGAAGTCAGAAATAATTACCCGCCGTCGGATGCCGAAACGTGGCTGCCTGTTGTTAAGGCCGCGCGCTACAATCTGGGATTATGTTCCAAAGCGCAGAAAAAGAAGTAGCGCGGTTCTGAAGGTGTCTTTCGCTACTCGTTGTAGTCGAGATCTTTACCGTGCGACTCTTCGAGCCGTGAGAGCGCGAAGAGCGCGAGCGCAAAGGCGATCGCTCCGACAATAAAGGCAGCGGGAATCATACCCGACAGGTCTTTTTCGCCCTTCGCGAACTTGCCCGTTAAGAAGAGAAAGAGGGGCGTCATAATCGAAACACTGCCGCGCACAAAATTAGGCACCGTAGTAGTAACGGTCGAGCGGATATTTGTGCCGAATTGTTCTGCCGCAATCGTCACAAAAACGGCCCAATAACCGTTAATGAAACCGAGCACGGCGCAAAAGACATAAAAATAGGTTTCGCCATAACCTTTGGAAAGCAGAAAAACCGAAATGACCGCGAGATTCATCAGCTGCCAGTAGAGCACCACTTTGCGGCGCGAGCCGATGTACTGGCTGAGCGCGCCGGCGGCAAAATCGCCCAGCGCGAGCGTGAAGTATGTAATGCCGATGGCGATGCCCGGGTCGGGTGAAAAGAGGGCCTGTTGCGCAATACCGAATTTGTCCGCCCGGCCGATGAGAATGCCAATCACGAACCAGAGCGGCACGCCGATGAGAATGCAGTAGAGATATTTCAGCATGCGCTGCCGGTTGGCGAACAAACTCAGGAAAGAACCGCGCACGACATCGTGTTTGAGCACCTTTTCGAACATACCCGACTCGGTGACGCCGATGCGCAGCAACAACAGGGCGATGCCGCCGATACCGCCTATGATGTATGCGGTTTTCCAGCTGAGAAATTTACCGATGAGGCTGGCGGCGACGGCACCGAAGATGCCGAAACCCGCGACGATCATCGTGCCATAACCACGCTTGTCTTTGGGCATCAGCTCTGAAACGAGAGTTATGCCGGCACCGAGCTCGCCTGCAAGACCAATGCCTGCGATAAAGCGTAAGATGGCATACTGCTCGATATTGACGACAAACGCATTAGCGATGTTGGCGAGTGAATACATGGTGATCGAGCCGAACAGTACCGAGAGCCGGCCTTTTTTATCGCCCAATACGCCCCAGAAGATGCCGCCCACAAGCATACCCGCCATCTGTATGCTGAAGAGGTATTCGGCCAGCCCGCTGTCAGGGATGCCCAGCGCGGCAAGACTTGGCTTACGGACGATGAGAAATAACAGCAGATCGTAGATATCGACAAAATAACCGAGTGCAGAAACAAGAATCGCCGCTTTAGCGGCACGCGAAATCTGAGACATTACTCTGCACTCGAAACCGGGAATAGCCCGAAAAGAAAAATCCCCGTGGAGGCGCCGCCGGTCACCGTCAGGCGGGCGTGCAGACCTCTCGCTGCCCTGTGAATTTCAGATTTACGCGGCGGGTCAGGGGCGGGTTTCTCCGCAGCGATGCCGCACCCGCTCTTGCCCTCGTTTGATAATACGCTCATCGCCGGTGCCCTCGCAGAGATCGTTCGTGCCGAGGTGACCAAAACCGGGCTCAGAAAGGCGATTCTCGGTGTTTCAGGCGGTGTAGATTCGGCGCTATCGCTTGCACTCGCCGTCAAGGCGCTCGGTGCAGAAAACGTGCGCGCGGTTATGATGCCATATAAGTCGAGTAATCCGGATTCGCTCGGCGACGCGCTGAAACTCTGCGAAAAATTCGCTGTCGCGCATGAGACGGTCGAAATTACGCCGATGGCTGATGCCTATTTCAACAACGCCGGCGATATTACGCCGACGCGCCGGGGCAATGTCATGGCGCGATTGCGCATGATCGTGCTCTACGACCTTTCGGCACGCGACAATGCGCTCGTGATTGGTACCAGCAACAAGACGGAGATTTTACTGGGGTATTCGACGTTGTGGGGCGACATGGCTTCGGCAGTGAATCCCCTG
>JAFLED010000058.1:0-6315 GCA_017302045.1 Spirochaetota bacterium | reverse complement strand
CTATAAATACCAGGTCTTTGCGCTCTCTCGGCATCTGGGTGTTATCTCAGAAATTCTCGATAAAGCACCGAGTGCCGATTTATGGTCGGGGCAGACCGACGAAGGTGAGATGGGCTTTAGTTATGCTCTCGCAGATCTCATTCTTTTCCACTGGCTCGAACGCCATTATACGGCTTCTGCTCTCAAAGATCTTGTCCGCGGCGAAGGTGCAGATGAAGCCATCGTCGATAAAGTTCTCAAACGCGTCGAACGCAATGCTTACAAACGTGTGATGCCAGTCATCGCCAAAATTTCCCCGGTAACGATCGGCCGCGAGTTTCGTACACCGCGCGACTGGGGCATGTAAAACCATGACAGAGCCGGCGAAGCCCCAGAGTTATTTTATCGCCGCTATTCCCGACCCTGGTATCGCCGAGCGCGCCAAAGCTATTGCGCGCGAATTCAAAGACCGCTTCGCCGCCTCGGCGTCTTTCCGCAATATACCGAATATTTCTGTCAGTGGGATTTTCCGCATTGCTCCCGCGCTTTTGCCGCAGGTGCGGTTTGCGCTGCGGGGCCGACTGGCCGAATACACGGCGTTTGCCTCCGAGCTTTCGGGCTTCGACGGTTTCGACGAGCATACGATCTTTATTCGTGTCATGAACCAAAAGCCTTTCGTCGAACTAGGGCGTGCGATCAGTGCGCTTCTGAAACTCAGAATTGGCCGCAGTCCCGGTTTTATGGCGACGCCGCACCTGACAGTCGCGTACCGCGATTTGAGTTCTGAAAATTACCGGCTGGCGATCCCCGAGTTCCGCAAGCGTGAATTCCACGCGGTGATGCAGATCGCTTCGCTTTGCCTCATGCATCAGGATCGCGGCTGGAAACTGATCGAAGAGTTTCCGCTCGCGGGTAAACGCGATTACACGCCGCGGCAAATGGATCTTTTCGCCGCGCCATGAAAGATTTAAGCCGGCGGGGATTTCTCGCTTTTCTCGGCGGTCTCGCCGTTCTGTTCTCGGGGGCACTCTGGCTGAAACTGCGCCGCAAACGGCCGCCTGTTGTTTTTGCCGGCCCCGCGATGGCAAGAGGCCACGCACTGCGTATGCCGCTGCAAAAACCGGCGATAACCGCCGAAAGCAAAATCGACATCGCGATCGTCGGTGGGGGCATCAGCGGCATGTCGGCGGGCTGGTACCTGCAGAAACAGGGGACATCCGACTTTACGCTTTTTGAACTCGAAGACCGTGCGGGCGGCAACGCCCAATGGGGTGAGAATCGTATCGGCCGTTACCCGTGGGGCGCGCACTATTTACCGACGCCGGGGCCCGATGCCGTTTATGTGCGCGAACTTTTGTCAGAGATGGGCGTCTACAAAGACGGTGCTTTCGGCGAAGAATTTCTTGTGCATGAGCCCGAAGAACGCCTCTTCATTTATGGCCAGTGGCAGCAGGGGCTTGTGCCGCTTCTGGGCGCACGCACCGCTGACCGCAGTGAGTTTGAAAAATTCAGCGCGCTGATGAGGTCTTACCGCGAGCTGCGCGGCAGCGACGGTCGCAAGGCATTTACGATTCCGCTCGCGGCCTCGTCGCGCGACCCGAAGTTGCTCGCCTTCGACCGCATCACGGCGGGCGAATTTTTACGCGAGCGTGGGTTTAGCTCGCAGCGCCTGCTGTGGTATGTCGATTATGTGCTGCGCGATGAGTACGGTTCAAGCCGGATGAACACCAGTGCCTGGGCGTTCTTACACTACTTCAGCGCCCGCTCCGAATCGCATAACCTCGTCTGGCCCGAGGGTAACGGCTTTATTTCTGAATATCTGCGCGCAAAACTTGGGGAGCGCATCGTCTCGCGGCATAGCCTCAGGCGCGTCGATAAAGAGCAGGGCGGGTATGCGCTCTATTTCGATGATTTCGCCGCGGGCCGCGTCCGTAAAATTTTCAGCCGCAAACTGATTTTCGCCGCGCCGAAATTTATCCTCCCCTATGTCTACCCCGCGCTTGCTGGCGGCAGGGTCGCCGCAGCCCGCAGTTTTCAATATTCGCCCTGGCTTACCGTCAATGCATTGGTGAATCATTTCGGTGCGCTCGAACCGGCATGGGACAATGTCACCTTCGGTTCAAAATCGCTGGGGTATGTCGTGGCGCAGCACCAGAAAGCGGGTAAGTTGCCGCATGCGCGCACGCTGACTTTTTTTCATGCCTACGATGCCGACGATACGCTGCAAAGCCGGCGGCAACTGTTGCAGATGAGTGCACACGATGTTTACGATTTTGCGCTCGCAGAATTAAAAAGACCACACCCCATGATCGAAGATTATATCGAAGAGGTCGGCATCTACCGCTGGGCGCATGCGATGGTGCGTCCTGTACCTGGTTTTATCTGGGGTGCCCCGCGCGAAAGCCTCGGTGACATCGACCGCAATTTTTTCGGCGCGCACAGCGACCTCTCGGGCATGAGCAACTTCGAAGAGGCGCAATACCAGGGAATTGAGGCGGCGAAAAAAGCCCTGCGTGCGTAACGGATTTTTCTTTTCGGCGTGTCTTGCGACCGGCGTTTTACCCGATGCGCATCTGGCAGCCGTCGACGCCAACTGCATCCATTGCCCGCAAAAAAAATAAAAAACCGGCACCGCTCAAAATTTCGCCGCAGGTGCGCAAACGCTTCGAAGATTATCTCGACAAACGTAAACGTAAATGCTGGAGCTGGAAAGGCTCGTGCACAAGCGACGGTTATGGCCAGTTTTGGCTGAACGATTTTAAGGTTGTAAAAGCACACCGCTTCGCCTATGAAATCTATGTGCGCAAACTTTCTGCCAAAGAACGCCTCAAAAATATCTGCAAGGGCAAGACCTGTATGAATCCGACCTGCTGGCAGGTATCTCTGCCCAAACGCGCGCGGGGCCGCCGGTGACCGCCGAACACCTGGGCTTCATCGCGGGCACAATCACGACTATTTCATTCGTGCCGCAGGTGATCCGTGTGTATAAGAATAAGTCAGGCCGCGATGTCTCTGCCTGGATGATGCTTCTGCTTGCTGCAGGCACAATGCTCTGGCTGATCTATGGTATACAGATCGGTGGCGTGCCGATTATCGCCGCCAACGCCGTCACGTTCACGCTCGTCGTCGTTATTTTTGTCCTGAAACTCTATTACGCGCGCCGGGGGTAATCCCCCTTTTGAGGCGCCGGATCTACTGGAAAAAGTAGCCGCGGTAAACTGCGACGGAACCCAAGGCCACAGACGCATAGACTTTTAAGAGCCACGGTTCGCGTTTGCGTATGAGCCAGTCGACGAGGCCCGTGAGGGCAGCCATCACGCAGAGGGTGAAACCGGCATTCAGATAATCGAAATTGTAGGTAAATGCGGCGTAGGTTGCGCCGGCGATGAGCGCCATGTCGACAAAATCTGCGGGGCGCGCCGAGGCGTTGTAATAACGAAAGTTACGCCAGAGATTGGCCATGCCCCGGCGTATGGCCGCGGGTATGCCTTTAATTAGCTTCCAGAGCCGCGTGGCTGCGCGGCCTTCTTTAACGACGATGCGTTCTGCGGTGCCGAGAAACTCGGTTAAGATACCGTAGTTACCCCCGATGAGCTCGAGCAGGGGTGTATCTGGCAACGAACTGAAATCTTTGCGGTAAATGCTGAGTATATCGGTAAGGTCGGTGAGCGCCCCGGTCTTCACATCTTTTTCGCGCAGCACGACGCCCTGCTTAATGATACTCTCATAGTGCTCACCACGCAGTGTCTTGACTTCGAGACGCACCTGGCCTGCCGCGCGGTTGGCTTCGACCTTGATCTGGTCATAGTGCATGGTCATTGTCGTATAGACCTCGGGGTATTCCCATGCCGGCTGTTTGACATTTGCCCACTTGTAGCGCATATTTGAGTATCGGCGACCCCTGAGCGGCGCGATAGCACTCTGTTATCGTGGTGCTTTGCCCCGCGGTTCGGGAATCAAATTGCCGCCGTGTACCGGTTTTCACCCTTTCCGTTGTGGCGACGCTTCTCCTTTGGTTCGGTGTTTTTCTTCTCTATCATTTCTTTGTGTTTGTTTTTGCTTCTGGTGGTGCGCCGGGAATCCGCGATATTTTAAGCGCGCTCATCGGCGACGCGGCGTGCGCTCTTGCACTCGATACCGCCCTCGCTGCGGTGCGGCAGACCCACATGCGCAGGGTAGCAACCGGGGGGATGCTCCTCGGCACCGGCGCTTTTCTACTTTTTACATTCGGCTTTACCAGACTCTATGAAAGGCCATTTACCTGGAGCTTCATTCGTACCGATTCGCTGTCGATCTGGCGCGAAAATTTTATTTCGGCGCTCTATGAGTTCGGCCTGCCACATTTTTTGCTGCTGGTCACGCTCGTGGCGGTGTTTTATCTCATCGCGCGTCGCAATTCACCGCACTCTGGCCCGCGCCATGCGGCCACAATGCTGGGCGTAGCCTGTAGCGGTATCATCGGCGCATGGCTCATACAACAAAAACCGCCGGGAATGTTTTCGAATCCTTTGGTTGCATCGTTCGGCGGCAAACCGCGTGCGGCGGCGGTTGCGGTTACCGTGTCGGCAGACGATGTTATTCCCGACCTCGACTCTCCCGAAGGCAGGTTAATGCTGCCGCCCGATGTGCCGCGCGGTAAGAAGAAAAATGTCATTCTCTATTTCATCGAATCGACGCCGCGCTCGGTCATTGATAAAAAGGTGCAGGGTAAAGAGCTCACACCGCACCTGAACAGGTTAAAGCAGCGTTCGCTGTTTTTTGACCGGCATTATGCAAATTTTCCGCTCAGCATCAATGCGTTTTATAATGCCAGCTGCAGCGCCTATGCCTTACCCGACGGCGCGTGGATATCGCTTGCGCTACCGGATTTTCCTGTGCCGTGCCTTTCGCAGATACTCAAAAAAAAGGGCTACCGCACCGTGGGCCTGCACGCGGGTTATCTGGGTTATGCGAAACAAAAGCGTTTTATGCAAAAACGCGATTTCGATCTGCTCATGGACGCGGAAACGGTAAAAAAGCCACCGTATGAAAAAGGCATGGGGCCATGGGGGGCCGCCGACGAGCGTGCGCTCATGAAGCCCCTGACAGAATTTATCGCAGCCGATCCGCAAAAGCCATTCTTTGCGACACTGTTCGCTTTTGCCCCGCATCACCCGTACAACACGCCCGAAGATTATCCCGAACTTCTGAACGACGATGGCGGATTTAAAAAGCAGCAGCGCACTTATTTCAATTCGCTGCACTTTGCCGACGAGGCTTTCGGTACGATTCTCGCCGACTTAACCCAAAAGGGACTCATGAAAGATACGATACTCATCGCTTTCGGCGACCACGGCGAAGCGTTTTACGAGCATCGCGGCAACTACAACCATCCGTTTTTTATCTACGAAGAGAATATACGCGTACCGCTCTTCATCTGGTTCGAGGGTATCAAACCCGGCGAGGTGACGCGCGTGACGAGCCACGTAGATATATTGCCGACGGTACTCGACCTGCTCGATCTCAAAGCACAATTAAGCCCGATGCATGTCGGGCATTCGATGCTGAAGGGTGGTGCGGCTTCCGTAGCGCATATTCAGGCATTTTGGCAAGAAGAGTTCTCGGGCATTGTCGACCAGCGTTACAAGTTTATCCGCAAAGAAACGGGCGCGCGCGAGCTTTTCGATTTAACCGCCGACGCGGGCGAGCAGGTGAACCTCGCCGACAAAGAACCGGCAGTCTCTGAGCTCTATAACCGTCTCACCGAGAAGGCCTTTGCGCAGAAGCGGGCGTATTATAAGAAGTACGGCAACTACGAACTCGTGCGCTTCAAACCCTCAAGCCAGGATAAATAGCGCCGGCTTCAGTTCGCCTGGTTTTTTTGCCCCGCAAGCCATTGCGGCTGATTGCGTTTTTGTTTTGCCGACCAGCGGATATCCGCGTATTTCTTTTTTAACGTTTCGGGATCGTGAGCGACCGGCTGCTGTGTGCGCTTTGTTTGCAGCGCCTTGTCGTAATCCCGATACCATGCGGCTTCATCGCCGGGCAGGTAGTTTTCAATTTTCAGATACGGAAGTTTCGCCCTGAGCTGGTTACGCGCCGCGCGCTCGAGTGTCGAGGCTTCGGTCTTTTTCTCGGCATTGGCGCGCGGTAAAGCGCCGAATTCGGCTGCAATTCTCTTCACTCCCTCGATGGGTTCTTCTTGCCACGAGGTGTAGAGCAAAACGTCGGCACCGGCTTTGAGTGCGGCAATGGGAACTGCCGCGGTGGCGGTCGCCCACGCGACAACGAACCCTGCTGCCACTGCGACAACGACGACTGCCCCGCCGGCCATCGCGGGAAATCCCGGGACAACCG
>JAFLED010000057.1 GCA_017302045.1 Spirochaetota bacterium | reverse complement strand
AGTGGTGTTGCTTACTTAAAGCGTCGTTTGTCTCGTCCGCTTTGACTTCGGCGAGCGCAATCGATGGAATCGTACGGATGAACATCAGGAACAGCGTGAAGAATATCCCGAAGCTGCCCACCATGATAGAGTAGTCCGCCCAGGTCGGGTCATAGGAATCCCAGCTGGAGGGCAGGTAATCGCGGTGCAGCGAAATAATCACGATAACGAAGCGTTCGAACCACATACCGATGTTTACAACGATAGAGATCACGAACAAAACCTTGATGTTGGTTCTGAGCTTCTTGAACCACATGAAGTGTGGAGAGACCACGTTGCAGGTAAACATGATCCAGAACGCCCAGGCAAACGGGCCTTTGAGGCGGTTAATAAATGCGTATTGTTCAACATGGCTCGCCGAATATGCCGCCATGACGAATTCTACTGTATAGGCGAATGAAACCATCATACCAGTTACGAGAATCACGATTGCCATGTTTTCTAAGTGCTTTAGCGTGATGTATTCTTTCAATTTAAATACTTCGCGCGTGATGATCATAAGCGTCATTACCATCGCAAAGCCTGAGTAAATCGCGCCGGCGACGAAGTAGGGGGGAAAGATCGTGGCATGCCAGCCGGGAATAACCGACGTAGCAAAGTCGAACGAAACGATAGTGTGAACCGAAAGTACCAGCGGGGTGGCGAGGGCAGAAAGCAACATCACCATTTTTTCATAATGGTGCCATGTCTTTGCAGAGCCCACCCAACCTAAGGCCATCACGCGGTATGAAACCGCTTTGACCTGGAGCAGAAACGCCCCCAGTTTGCTTTTTGCTTTGTAGCGTTCAAAGCGGTCGCGCAGAGTGGCAAAGTCGGGCACAAGGCCCATATACCAGAAAATCAATGAAACAGAGAAATATGTCGAAATCGCAAAGAGATCCCACAGCAGCGGTGAGCGAAAGTTTGCCCACAGCGGACCGCGCTCATTCGGGTAAGGGAATGCCCAATAAACGAACCACGGACGGCCAATGTGAATCAATGGGAAAATCGCAGCCACGATCACCGCAAAAATGGTCATCGCTTCGGCAGCACGGTTGATCGACGTGCGCCACTTCTGGCGGAAAAGGAACAAAATCGCCGAAATCAGCGTGCCGGCGTGACCGATACCTACCCAAAAGACGAAGTTTACAATGAAGAAACCCCAGCCGACCGGATTGTTGATCGCGAAGATACCGAGACCTACAAACCAGGAATAGACGATCGTCGCAATGCCGATAGCCGCGGCAAAAGCCGAAATTCCGAAAGCGCCCCACCACAGTTTTGTGGGGAACGCTTCGATCGGACGCATAACATCGTCGTCCATCGCCGCGAACGGCTTACCGATGTGATAAATATTTTGTTCTGTCGCCATGTTAAGCCTTCGCCTCGTTTCTGTTTTTCACGCGCACCATGTATTTCACCGACGGTTCGACGTTAATCTGCGCAAGAATCTTATAGGTGCGGGGATTATTGTTCGCCTTCACGACCTGCGAATCGGCGCTGTTAATGTTACCGAATGTGATCGCACCGGCAGAGCAGGCTTCCTGGCAGGCTGTCTGAATCTCGCCGTCCCGTACGGAACGACCTTCGACTTTTGCCAGTTGGCGTTTCTCTGAGATGCGTTGCTGGCAGAATGAGCATTTCTCAATGACGCCGCGCGAACGTACGGTCACATCAGGGTTCAGGGCATATTGCTGCGGATCGCGCAGTTTGTTTTCCCAGTTTTCAAACCAGTTGTAGCGGCGCACTTTGTAAGGGCAGTTGTTCGAGCAATAGCGCGTGCCGATGCAGCGGTTGTAAGCCATGTAGTTGAGGCCTTCCTGGCTGTGGCCAGTGGCACCAACCGGGCAAACGTTTTCGCAGGGCGCATTTTCGCAATGCTGGCACATCACCGGCTGAAAGAACACATCGGGTGATACCATGTCTGGATCGGCTTTTTCAGCCGCATCGTTTTCGTAGATGTAGTAACGATCGATGCGCAGCCAGCTCATTTCGCGGCCGCGGTTGACCTCTGACTTACCTACAGCGGGAATGTTATTCTCAGAATAACAAGCCATCACGCAGGCCGAGCAACCGTTACATTTATTGAGGTCGATGTTCAGATTCCAGCGGTAGCCTTCTTCATAGTTGTGCTTTTCATAGAGGCCTTTGGCTTTGCCGCCATGTGGCTTCTCTTCATGCTCATGCAGAAGTTCGTATTTCTTTTCTTTGATCGCTTTCTCGTAGGTCTTGAGGTCTACCTGACGCGCGAGACCGCGGATCACCGCGAACTCATAATGGCGCTGCGTCGAAGCGAGCATATCGTATTTACCGATTTTCTCGATGGTGACGCTGAGACCCGACGAAGAAGTCTGGCCCGCAGCATAACCCTGCAGCGCGTAGGCGTTTTGACCCACACCTGCACCGACTTTACCCAGGTTCGCCTGGCCGAAACCAATCGCAAGCGCGAGCGAACCACGGCGCATACCGGGTTGAATAAAAGCGGGAATTTCAAACGCAACCTTACCGGCGCTGAGCTTGATGAGATCCTGCGTCTTGATGTTGAGAGTCTTGGCATCAGCCGGGCTCATCAAGAGCACGTTGTCCCAGGTAATCTTTGTGATAGCATCGGGAAGTTCGTGGCGGAATGAGATATTACCACCCACGCCGTCGCCGAGACCGACACTTTCAATCAGGTTCAGTGTATAACCGGCTTTCGGCTCGAGGCTTGGTTTGACATCTTTGAGCGCGGC
The DNA here is from genome assembly GCA_017302045.1 of Spirochaetota bacterium. Lineage (GTDB taxonomy): Bacteria > Spirochaetota > Leptospiria > Turneriellales > Turneriellaceae > Turneriella. The sequence continues at coordinate 13,751 of JAFLED010000057.1, read as the reverse complement.
AGAGCGGAAAGTCCGCGCAGCCCCTGCACCCGGTGCCTCAACGACCGCATAACCTGAGGCAAGAGTTGAGTTCCAGGCCTGGCCTTTCGCGTTTGCCGCATGGCTCTTTTTGACCTGCTCATACGCAGAGGTCTTGTCGCCGACGAGACGCCCATAGATCTCGAGTACCGGCAGGGTATCAAAGAGCTGGCGGATGACCGGCTGCACAATGCCATAGGAACCGTGTGACAGAGCATCTGACCACGATTCGAGATAATGGCTCGCAGGCAGAACATGCGTTGCAAGCACCGCAGTATCGTTCAGGTGGTCGCCGATGAATATGATTTTTTTGACATTCTTGAGCGCCTCGGCAAAACCCGAGGCAACCGGAAGTTCATAGACCGGGTTTGCCCGGTCGATGACCAGTGTTTCAATCTTACCGGCTTTCATTTCGGCGATCAGCGCTTCGAGAGCGCTTGCGTCGCTGATATCTGAGTTCGCCTGTAATGCGCCTTTCGTTGAGACTGTTTTACCTTCGTTGCCGAGCAGCGCATTCAGCAGGTTTACAGCGATTTGCAGCTCGCCCGCAACCAGCGTACTGGCGTTGATACCGCCGCCTAAAACGAGTGAACGGCCCTTGTAGTTTTTGAGTTCTTCAGCGACTTCTATGATTTGTTTTTCTGTCAACCCGGTCACTTTTGCCACCGCTGCAGGCGTATATGCCTGCACCGCAGCGCGTGCCGTGCCGTCGCCTGCGAGCGCCGAACCGGGCAGCAACAGGTTTGCGAGACCCAAAGCAAAAGCGGTATGGCTACCCGCCGAGATTGCGAGGCGCTGATCGGCGTTACTACCGGTGAGCGACATCGCTGCTTCTGCCGATATCAGGCGGTTCATGCGGCCCGACGAAGGTTCGCGGCGCGCAGCCCATTGTTTTGTGTAATATTCGGGAGCAAGCCAGGTACCGATAAAGTCGGCTTCGATCGCCAGAATCAGGTCGGCTTCATCGATACGGTGAGCAGGAATCGTAGCCGTACCAAAGCTGGCCTTGTTACCGAGAGCGATATCGCTCAGCGTGCTGGTCGGGTCATAAACGACAACTTTGCCGAGACGGGCACGCGCCGCAGATTCAGCGGGTGAGAAGGTCGAGCGCGAAAGCACACGCGCATTCCCTTTCAGTGCAGGTGCGATTTCAGCAATGAGGTCATCCCACTTGGCGTCGACAAACTTGCCGCCGTCTTTTTTGAGGGGAGCCTTGACGCGGTCTGGATCGTACAGATCCCAGATGGATGCATAGGCGTCGGCAGAAGCCGCCCCGCCATACACGGGATGCGAATGCAGACCTTCTACCTTGATGGGTTTGCCTTCGCGTGTTTTAACCAATACAGGCGTGATGCCGCGGGCACTGATTTGTGTACTTGCAAACCAGCGCGCCTGACCTGGAACGTATTCCATGGGGCGGTCTACATAAGGGACAATCTTTTCGACCGGCTCGCGGCATGCCGCCAGTGCCGCCATAGAGATCGAAGCGCCCATGAAGGTCAGGAAGCTTTTGCGATCGAGGTTGGCGTTCATGCCACGCTCGATCATCTCTTCGACGTTTGCCGGGAATTCGCTTTTACCGTTCCAGAGTTCGAGTTCTGCTTTCGCCTCTTCGGGAGTTGCAGCCGCTGTCTCTTCAAAGGAGCGGAAAACCCGCTGCGCCGCTTTGGCTGCCGAGGGCTGGGTGGGCTGAGTAGCGCCGTTCTCTTCGACCGTTATAGAATGTTCTTTCACGTTTTCTCCCTTAGTAATGGCAGGTATTGCAGTTGATATTCACGCCGTGGTTCTTGTATTCGGCTTCGTTGCGGTAGTCGCGGTGGCAGTTCACGCAGAAGCCCATGTTGAGCGACTTCGTCTGCTCGACGACTTTCATCGTCGAAACATCGCCGTGGCATGGCAGACAGGCAGTTTTCGTGGGTTGCCCGTCTTTCAGGAGTTGTTTGATGTGCGGCGCATGCGGAAAGCGCACATGGTCGGGAAGGTTGTGTATACGAACCCACTCGAGCGGCTTTTTATCTTCGTAGAACTTTTTAAGCTTTTTGACGCCCGGTTTATCTGAACCGACAAGAATGTGGCAGTTGATACAGGTATTCATACTCGGCACACCGGCTTTTTTGCTCACCGTTACACCGGTATGGCAATACTGGCAATCGATACCGTATTGCTCTTTACCGTCAAAAGTCTTCTGGCCTGCGACGCCCGCGTGGATATCGTGGCGATACGCAATCGGCTGCTCCGGCGCATAACCAATACGCGCAGGGGGCGCCCAGATAATCCAGGCTGCAGCCGCTACCAGAAATACGGGAGTTCCGTACTTGATTGCTTTAAAAAGTTTGGGATCCATCGGAACTCCTAAGGTATTAAATTAGTTTTTACCGCCGAGCTTGCGCACGTGCTCAGCAACAGCCTGAATTTCAGCGTCAGTCAGAACTCCCTTATAAGGAGCCATGCCTGTGCCGGTGCTGCCATTGCTGATGGTTTTAATGACGGTTGCCAGATCGTAGCCGAATTTCCATTTTGCGTCTGAAAAGTTACGTGGCTTGGGTTTGAGAGCGGCGCCCACAGGGCCGTCGCCTTTACCTTGTGCGCCATGGCAGGTCGCGCAGCCTTTTTCGTTGAACAGGGCTTCGCCTGAGATCGCTGCAGGTGCCGCAGCGGCTGCCGCTGTCGATTCTGTCTCGGTTTTCTTACCGCAGGCGACGAAAGCGAGTGCTGAAATCATGAGGATTGTTTTTTTCATTGTAGGCTCTCCCGGCAAAAACTTGCGTTTTGCCACTCGGTCTGAGTTTGTCAGTGAAATAGCGCGTCGATTTTTTTTTGACAAAACGCTGACAAAGAAATCATCCTTCGGCGAGGTGAGCGTTAAGACCGCTCTTAGTGAGAACCGTTCTCAAAGACGATGGCGGATTTTTTATCGTGAAAGGTACTTCTGCCGCTTCGCATGTTTTGATCGCCTGCAGCGCGGCGGCTATCCCTGCGGAATCGACATGGTTAATTTCGCGCAGATCAAGTACGATGCCTTTGACTCCGGGTTCAATCCACGCGTTCAGTTTTTTCTTTAGCTCGGGCGCTGTCATGAAACCGAGTACGCCTTCGGCTTTCGCAGTGATGATACCCGCCGCATAACCGACTTCGAACTGTAGTTTATCTGCCATGATGAACCGGGGCGCATGTTAAAGCGGCGCGCCGTGATGTAAAGCCCCTTATATCGCTCGTCGCTATGTCTCTTTGTCCGTTTTATCCCTGCGGGCCACAATGGAAAAAGCAGAAAAAGAGAAGAATCCCTGGGAACACACAATACAATTACCCCAGACGGCATACCCGATGCGCGCCGACCTGGCGAAGCGTGAGAACGATATTCTCGCGCTTTGGAAAAAAGAGAACCTCTTTAAGTCGATCAATACCAAGCGCAAGGCCGCGAATGCCCCGCTGTTCTTGCTCCACGACGGACCTCCCTATGCGAACGGCGAGTTTCACACGGGCCATGGGCTCAATAAAGTTCTCAAAGACATCTTCAATAAGTACAATTTGCTGCGTGGCCGCCGTGTGCCCTATGTGCCGGGGTGGGATTGCCACGGTCTGCCGATTGAACTGGCCGCAATCAAAAAACTCGCGAACAAAAAAGACGGTTCCGATAAAGACCCGATCCGCATCCGCAAGGCCTGCCGTGAGTATGCGGCTGAGTATATTAAGATTCAGGCAGAAGACCAGACACGCTTCGGGGTGTTTTGGCTCGACCCATGGATGGGGCGAGGTACGGCGAGCCAAGGAGGGCGAAAGCCGGACGCAGATTCCGCGGAGACATTTGATTCGCCGGATTACTATGCGACGATGTCGCCCAAGTATGAGGCCTCGATTCTCAAGGCCTTTCGTGACCTTTTCCTTAAAGATCTGATCTACAAAGGCAAGAAGCCCGTTTACTGGGATGCCACGACGGCCTCGGCGCATGCCGAGGCTGAGATCGAATACGAGGAGCATGAGTCACCATCTGTCTATGTGAAGTTTCCGATTGAAGGTGAGAAAGATTCCTTTGTCGTCATCTGGACAACCACCCCCTGGACATTGCCTGCGAACCTCGCGGTCTGCTTCGGCGAGAAAATAGAATACGTCAGCGTAACGACAGAGCAGGGGAAGCTCCTCTTAGCAAAAGAACTCGCGCCGAAAGTGCTGGAGGTCGCGGGTCTCAAGGCCTCGGCCGAAACCGCGGTTTCGATCGCCGATATTCAAAAACTCAGGGTGCGCCACCCCTTCATCGACCGGGAATCGAAGGTTGTCTTCGGCGACCATGTCACCGTAGAAGCCGGTACGGGCATCGTGCATACAGCGCCAGGCCATGGGCAAGACGACTATAATGTCGGCCTCAAGTATGGTTTGGATGTCCTCTCGCCGGTCGACCACCGTGGTCGTTATACAAAAGAGTTTGCCGAAATGGAAGGCAAGAGTGTCTTCGAAGCGAATCCCCTGATTATCGAGAAGCTGCGCGGCCTCGGCCTCTTGCTGCAGGCATCGACCTTTAAGCATCAGTACCCGCATTCGTGGCGGTCGCATAAACCTCTTATCATGCGGGCGACGCCGCAATGGTTTTTGAAAATAGACCCTTTGCGTGAAAAAGCGCTCGAAGAGATTAAAAAGGTAGAGTGGATTCCCGACTGGGGTGAGAGTCGTTTCACTGCCGCTGTCAAAACCCGTCCAGACTGGTGCCTCAGCCGCCAGCGTTATTGGGGAGTGCCGATTCCAGCGTTCCAGTGCAAGGACTGTGGCCACGTGCACCTCGACGAAAAGGGTCTCAATTACGTCATCGACCAGGTAGAAAAATCGGGTGTCGAAGTCTGGTATGAGAAACCGGCGGCAGAGCTTCTGCCTTCTGGTACCAAGTGCGAGGAGTGCGGGTCATCCAACTTCGAAAAAGAAAGCGATATTCTCGATGTCTGGTTCGACAGCGGTGTCAGTTGGTACGCGGTTTTGAAACAAAACCCCGAGCTCGGTTACCCCGCCGACGTCTACCTCGAGGGGTCTGACCAGCACCGCGGCTGGTTTCAGTCGTCGCTCTGGCCCGCGCTCGCTCTCACAGGGCAGGCCCCCTTTAAGAAGGTGGTGACGCATGGCTATATTCTGGATCCGCAGGGTCGCGCGATGTCGAAGTCCCTGGGCAACGGTATGAACCCGCGCACCGACATCATTAACAAGTTCGGCGCCGACATTCTGCGCCTGTGGGTGAGTTCTGAGGATTACCGCACCGACAACAAGATCGGCCCCGAGATGATCAATCAGCTCGGTGACGCGTATCGCAAGATCCGCAATACGCTGCGGTACCTGTTGGGCAATACGAAAGACGGTAAAGACGCGCAGAATCTGACGGATGCGGCGATAACGCAAAAGCTCGATCAGTGGGTTTTGGCTGAGACGGCAGAGCTGGTGCGCCAGGTGACCGAGGCATATGATCGGTCAGAGTTTCACCTCGTCTATCACCGTACGCTGCAATTCTGTACCGTAACCCTTTCGAACCTCTATCTCGATATGGTTCGGGACAGCCTCTATTGCGATGCATTGAGCGACCCCAGGCGGATATCCACCGTACGGACGCTGTACATTCTCACCGAAACCCTGGTTACATTACTCGCGCCTGTTCTCAGCTTTACTGCCGAAGAAACGCAGCGCGCGATCAACCCGACAGTGAGCGTCTTTGAAAACACCTGGCCGGATCTCACGCGTTTTGCCAACCCGCAACTCATCGAGGAGTTCGAGGCGTTAAAAAAGATCCGTGACGAAGTCAACACTGCGGCCGAGCCCATGCGCAAGGCGGGTGAAGTCGGCTCGAATACCGAAGTCGAAGTCGAAATTCTGCAGGCAGTCGAAGAGGGTACGGCGCTGCGTTTTCTGGGCGTTTCAAGCCTCAAGGCGGGGGCCGCCGGTCTCAAGGTGCGAAAATCCGAAAAGTCGAAATGCCCGCGTTGCTGGCTTTACCGCGACCTGACAGGTAAAGGTCTTTGCGAACGCTGCTCGGCTGTCGTGCCTTAAAGGTCTTTGCTCTCTTTCTGCATGATGTTGGCTACCGCCATCAGCGTGCGGCTGCGCAGCAGGGTGCTCGAGATGCCATGGGTACGCGGTAAAATCGCCAGGCGGTTTTCGCTTATCTTGTTCGAGTTGTCGTGGCCATGCACCAGCTGGTCGATTTTATGCTGGTCGAGAAACGACTCTTCGATCAGCCACGGGCTTGGCACGACTTCGTCGACATAGCGGATCGCCTCAAGCACCTCTTTGCGTTCTTCGAAGCGCAGTTCGGGTTCGTAGCCTTTTTTCGATTTTACTTCTTCGTCGGTGGTGAGTGCGACGATGACATAACCCAGTTCTTTCGCCTTTTTTAAGAGCCGCACATGCCCGTGGTGTATCAGGGTAGCCGACATGTCGACCATGATTCGTTTCATGGGGTGGCTTTGTGGCTTGTAATGCCGGGTAAACCAGATTGTATAAAGGATGACGCGCTGTTTCAGAACGCGGTTTTGAACCGCTTCGGCCCAGATCCATGAAAAAAGTATTCATTACCACCCCGATTTATTATGTCAATGCGCGCCCGCATATTGGCCACGCGTACACGACAATCGCCTGCGACACCTGGGCGCGGTACCAGCGGCTGCAAGGCCGTGAGGTAAAATTTCTCACGGGCACCGATGAACATGGTGACAAGATCGTGAAGGCCGCTGCCGCCGAAGGCAAGACGCCCGCGGCTTATTGCGACGAGATCTCGGGGGCCTTTAAGAATACCTGGGCGAAACTCGGCCTGACCCCCGACGATTTTATCCGCACGACCGAGGGGCGTCACAAAAAAGTCGTGCAGCAGATTCTGCAAAAGATCTACGATGCGGGCGACATCTATGCCGGCGAATATTCGGGCAAATACTGCTTCGGCTGTGAGCGTTATCTGACAGATAAAGAGCTGAACGATAAGGGTGAGTGTGAAATCCACCTTACGGTGCCGCAGGTTATTTCAGAGAAAAACTATTTCTTTCGCATGCAAAAATACCTGCCCATCTGGAAAGACATGCTGCTCAAAAACCGCTCGTATGTCGAACCGCAGGGGTACTGCAATGAGGTTCTGGGAACAATCGATGAGCTTATCAAAAATGGCGAAGACCTCTCGATCTCGCGCCCGAAAACCCGCCTCGAATGGGGTATCGAAATCCCGTTCGATACAGATTACGTCACGTATGTCTGGTTCGACGCTCTTATTAACTATGTGACGGCGATCGGTTACCCTTCGACAGGCTCAGGGCAGGTTGACTTTGATTCTTTCAATGACTGGTGGTCGGTTTCGCATCACATGATCGCCAAAGATATTCTGAAACCCCACGGCGTCTACTGGCCGACGATGCTGATTGCAATGGGGCTACCGGTCTACAAACGGCTTTCGGTGCATGGTTATTGGCTGGGCTTCGCCGACCAGAAAATGTCGAAATCCCTCGGCAATGCTAAAGACCCGGTTGAACTTGCGGGTAAAATCGGTAACGATGCGCTGCGTTTCTTTTTGATGCGTGAAATGAATTTCGGTTCGGATGCGCGTTTCTCGGAAGAGATCATGGTGAACCGCCTCAATGCAAATCTTGCCAATGACCTCGGCAACCTGGTGCAGCGCACGCTGTCGATGCTGAAAAAGTACGAATGTGGGCCGAATCCCGATTCTGCGGCGCATGCGAGCGCAGCAGGCATCGATGCTTCCCTGAAAACTATGCACGCGGATTACCAGAAGTATTTTGAGAATTTCGAATTTCACAATGCCATCGAAGCGGTATCTGTGGTCATCCGTAGCCTGAACAAGGTGGTGGACGACTATAAGCCCTGGTCGCTCGCCAAAGAAAATATGGCGGATTGCGCTCTGTTATTAAATACGCTTTTTAGGGCGATCAGTGCAGTACTGATTTACCTAAGACCGGTGTTGCCTGAAAAAACCGAAGCGTTGCTCGGGCTCTTACAGGTGACGTCGGCATCGGCCTTGCCGCAAAGCCTCGGCGAAATCGGCTTCCCCGCGCAGAAACTCGACACCTGGCCCATGCTGTTTGCGCGCATGGAGCTGGATAAGCCGGCTTAGCTGGCTGATAACCCTTGCCGCGCCCGCGGGTTACCCCGCGGCAGGCGACTGCAGCTGCACGTAATTCTGCAGCCCCATTTTCTCAATTAGCCCCAGCTGGGTTTCGAGGAAGTCGATGTGTTCTTCTTCTGAGGCGAGAATCTCTGCGAAGAGAGAGCGTGTTACATAATCGTTCACGGTTTCGCAAAACGACACCGCTTCTTTCAGCGTCGGTAAAACATCGAGTTCGAGTTGCAGATCTGCTTTGAGAATCTCTTGCACGTTTTCGCCGATGCGCAGGCGGCCCAGGTCTTGCAGGTTGGGCAGCCCCTCGAGAAACAGAATGCGTTCGATCACGCGGTCGGCATGTTTCATTTCGTCGATGGATTCTTTGTGTTCGTGGCTCGCGAGTTTATCCATGCCCCAGTTTTTGAGCATTTTTGCATGCAGAAAATACTGGTTAATTGCCGTGAGTTCGTTTTTGAGGTGGTTGTTCAGAAGTTCGATGACTTTCTTGTCGCCTTTCATAGCGCTAGGTTAATAAAGTAAAATGCACTGGCGACTAAAAAGCGGTGTTATGCCGTGCATCTGCGAGTGAGAATTGTCTTCAAAAGAGAGGCACTCGCGTGGATGATCCGCGGAACCACTTCGGCCAATACCGCTTGTCAAATTTTCTTGACTCGTCTGCCGCCATTTTATCACGATGCGTCTTATGTCTAAAGAGCCCAAAGAAGCTTCTCCCGAAAGCGGTACCTATGCGCCCTGGCAGCGCGAGTTTTTTAAGAATATTGACATTTTTGTCAAAGCCGGATTGAAAGAAGAAAAAGCCCGCGAGTTACTGGTGAAATACCTGAAACTCTCGTCTGAAACGCCCGTACCGCGCGTCATGGAGACCTTCAAAGACGAAAGTAAACTCGAAGAAGTCGGCGTCTTTACCAAGCGCGAAGACGGCTTGCGCGACTTCATGATCGAGTTCTTGTCGCCGATGCTGAAAAAATTTCACATCGAAGGCGAAGAAAACCTCGAAGAGATTTTGCCGCTTTTAGGCAAATACCCGGTCACATTGGTTTCGAACCACCTGAGCCACTTCGATACCGCTGCCATGTATGGCCTGCTGTATAACCACAGCAAAGAGGCGCGCAAGCTGGCCGATTCGATGGTGTTTATCGCCGGGCGCCTCGTGTTTCTCGCCGACTTCACGCGCCTGGGTCTCTATACGATCGAAAGCCTTCTCGTCTGCTCGAAGCGCGACATGACGGACAACCCCGGTATGGCCGACATGATGACGCGTATCAATATGCGTTCGTTCCGCCAGGCGGCTGAACTGCAGAAGCAGGGCAAGGTCATTTGTATTTTCCCTGAAGGCACACGCTCGCGTACAGGCCGCCTCATCACCTTCGTCGATACGGTTTACCACTATGTCATGAATAAGGTGATTGTGCCAATTTCGCTAGTGGGCACGGACAAGATATTACCGGCAGAGAGTTTCTTGTTTCAACAGGCGACGGGTAAGCTGGTGATTGGTAAGCCGATTCTCGTCGGCAAGCTGCATGGCGAGCAGAATAAAACCCTGCCGGAGTCCATCCGCCGGCTCGAGATTCCCGAGGTCGAAAACAAGAAACAGTTTGTCATTGATTCGCTCGCGCTGCTCATCGGGCAGAACCTCGACCGCCACATGCACGGTACCTACCGTAATCTCTATCTCGACGACGGCAAGACCAAAAAGAAGAACATCCTGATTCGTGCCGCGGCGTCGCCGCAGGCCGAGATTGGTATTATCGGGCATAGCCCGGGGGCGACGGCGATGGCAGCGGTGCTCGCCAACAAACAGGTGAACATCCGCATCTATTTACCGAGCGCTGAGAAGGCGAAGGCCTTTAACGAGGTGAATACCGATCTCGGTAATTTTCCGCTGTTTAAGTTACCGCCGAACATCTCTTTTACCGCCGAACCTAAAGATCTTTCTAAATGCAGCCTCTATATACAGGGGGTGCGGCCCTGGGAATTGGAGCAGTATTATGACAAAATCACTCCGGTATTGAACGAGAGTTATGCAACGATTATCGGTATTGTGAAAGGGTTTACCGGTTCAAAGTACGGTATCATTTTCGATGATCTCGAAAAAATCTTTAAAATTAACCCGGCGCGCTTTGCGGTGATGTCTGGTGCAAATTACCCCGAGCAGATTCTCGAACGCAAGCCTGGTGGTTTTGAGCTTGCAGCGGTTAACACCTCGCTCATCAACGAACTCATCGATTTTTTCACCACGGGCTATGTCTTTACCCGGCCTGCGGTGAATCCCTACGACGTGCGCGGCCTGCAACTCGGTGGTGCGCTGAAAAACATTTATGCGCTGGGGGTCGGTCTGGTCGACGGCTACTACGAGAAAAATCTCGGCGGTAACAACGACTCGACGCTCTTTCACCTCGCACACCGCATTTCTGCCGAAATGGCGAATATGGTGGTTGAGATGGGGGGGCGCAAATCGACGCTCGCGGGTGTCGCGGGGATTACCGACCTGATGCTCAGTTGTTTCGGCCAGGACAGCCATGACCGCCAGTACGGGCATGATTTTGTCTTCGAAACGCATGACAAATCGAAGATGCTTTCGGGAGTTTATGGCGTCAAGGCGCTGCCGCGGCTCGTGAAGTTGCGCGAAGAGAAGTATCCGATCGCGAAGGCGATACACGATGTCATTGAAGAGGGCAAAAACCTCGACGATGCGATTGAGCGAATCGCCGAAACCTTTGCGCTCGCGCGCTCGGTGCAGTTCAGGGATTAAGCAAGGGATGTTCTGCAAAAGCTGAAATCCAGAGCGCAAATGTCCGCATTTGCGCGCATTCACGCGCGCGGCACTGGCCGCGCATGACTTTTGCAGAACTTCCCAAGCTGAAAACACCCGGGAAACTACCAAACCGGATTTAATTGCTTAAACAAACGACATAACTCCACGATAATATAATCGTGGAATATGTCGCGTTTTTATTCCTCGGTTTAGGGGTGCTGCTGGTGCTGGCAGGTGTGCTGTTACAGGTGCGCGAAAAGCAGAACGGCGGATCAACCCCGTTCGACGATTATCTCAATAAAACCGGCTCCAGCGCAGTAAAAATCGAACCATTTAAGGCGCTCGCGACCACCCCCGCCGCGCAACCGCAACCCGTCATTGCGCCTCTTGCCGCGGCGCAACCGGAACCAGCGGTGCCAGCCTATGCGGGGCATGCTGTGCCCGGGCCATTCCAGTTCGTGAAAGATGAACCACCGCCACCGCCGCCACAACCTGTGCAGCCGCCCGTGGCGGTGAAGGTGCAGCAAAACAATCCGCGGCTTTTTGAAAAATTCGCCTATCTCTACCTCGATTCAAGCCAGCGCAATATCTATGACGGCGCAGGTTCGGCGGTCGCCTTCGACCTCTCTGAAGTAAGCGGTATACGCCGTTTCGGCCGCGGCGTTTTTGCCTATGACGGGTTCAGTTTTTATTTCGATCATACCAGCGGTCAGGAACGTTTTCCGCTGGCGAATCTAAAGACCGTAGGTTTTTATCCAAATTGCGTGGCGCTGACGTTTCGCACCAGCCAGCCGGTTGCTTTACTCTTCATGGAAGAAACAGAAAGCATCCGCAAAGTGCTGGAGACTTTTCGTTCTCCGGTGTAATGCGGCTACATGCGTGCCTATGACTTCGGAACCCACAACAAGACGGTAAAACGCGACAAAAGCCGTTATTTCAGCTACACCTTTATCTTCTTGCTTGTCGCGGCTTTCGCGGCTTTTATTTACTACGTGGTTCTGAATTCGCCGCGTATCCTGTTCTATTTCCGCGAGAATAAGTACTCCGAGATTGAGAAAGCGCATGGGCGCGCGCTCGAAGCGATACATAATCTGCAACCCGCGGCGCCGGGTACCGCCGCTAAAACGTCTGAAGCGCTGCAGTTACTCGAAGTTTCGGAGTTTCTCGATCTCGCGCACACCCTGCAAAAAGACCACCGCGAAGATCCGATTCTGCATTTTCACGAGGCGACCGTGCTCGCCGAAGCCGTGCGTAAACAGGCGAATGAAAATACCACCGCGCTGATTTTTCTGTTGTTCCGCGAATTCATCAACCGGCCGGTTTTCCCGCGCGAGTTCGACCACGAGCTCTGGCAACGCACGATTCTGACAGGGCGACGCGCACGCGCATTGGGATTACCCGACGTGCTTTCGCAGAAACTTGCCGAAGCGGAGATTGACGCGTACCTCATCGGCGGCAGGCCCTGGTGGGAAAGCGCGAACGACATCATTGCCGCCGGTGCGGCCGCCAAGAAGCTGCCGTCATGGCATTTGATCCAGGCGGGGCTTGCGCGCGAAACTCCGGATTTCGAACTCATCAAGACGGCGTATGGCGCGACGCTTGCGGCATTTGCCAAGGGTGTGTATTACGCGCGCTCCGGTAACTCTCCGCTCAGTATCTCGAATTTCCGCGATCTTGCGAAAAACCAGGCAGACGCCTTTGCGCGCGACCATGCGCTGTATATTCTGGGATATCTGAGCGGCAAAGACAAGCGTGCGAAAGATCAGTTGTCTTATTATAAGCAGATTCGTTTTCCCGAATTTGCTCCGCAGAATCCGTATTTTGTGGGTGAATACCATTACTTGCTACGTTTCACGGGGCAAAAGTCCGAGGCCGACCAGCTGATGCGCGCATGGGAAGAGATGAAAGGCGAAAAGCCGGATAAATAGAATGAGTTGACCCGCGCCGGGCCAGATTTCTATTTAACCATGGATATTCTCACGAATCCCTACCTGAATGTGATTTTTAATGCGCTGATCAGCGGTGGCGCCTTTTTGTGTTTTGTACTCGCCATCAGCACGTTGGCGTTTAAACATCCGCGGCGCTCTTCGTCGTACCTGACTCTGCTTTGTTTCGTTATGGGAGTCACGCAGCTCTATGCCTGGCTGAACCTGAACACGATTTTCTTTTCGCCGCAGTGGACGAATTACATCTTTGTCGGCATCAATTTTTTTATCGGTCCCGGTGTGTATTATTTCTATAAGGCAACTGGCGATGAAAATTTTAATCCGACGCGCAAGGTGCAGTGGACTTTTGCACCCGGCATCGCGGCAACGCTTTTGATTCCGCTGATCAACCTCGTCGCGCCGCAGGCGATGCCGACCGACCCGCGCCAGTTTTTTTACACCGGCAAGCCCAGTTTTATCGATATTATCTTTACCATTGCGATGCTGCATAACGCGGGCTACTATGTGAAGTTGTTTCTTGTGACGCGCCCGATTATAAAGTCGAATCCCGAGATGCAGAAGAACGGCGGCCTCACCGCGTTTCTGCTGTTCTTCGGTATTATATCCTTTATTAATCTCTATGGCATCTTTGCTTATGTGTCGCGTGATATCCGCCATTTTTATGCAGATTCCTGCATTATCACGTTGCTTATTGTTTCGTTTTTGATATTTGCGCTGCGCTACCCGCATTATTTTCTCAAGATCAGGCCGGAATAATTGCGCCCTGCGTTGGTGATCTTCGATTGCGACGGTGTACTGGTCGACACCGAGGCGATTTATTTTGAGATGAACCGACGCTTTATTCTGAGCCAGAAAACCGGCGGGCCTGCGGATTTCGACCTCAGCTATTATGAGCGTTTTATAGGCCTCGCCGCCGATCTGATGTGGGCCGAGCTGAAAG
>JAFLED010000056.1 GCA_017302045.1 Spirochaetota bacterium | reverse complement strand
CACGGTAACGCCGGTTTTGATCTCGACACCTTCGGCGACCATTTGCTCGGCACGGCGGTCGATCTGCCATTTTTCAAATTTAAAGTCGGGAATGCCAAAACGGATGAGACCGCCGATCTTTTCGTTCTTCTCGAAGAGTGTCACCGAATGGCCCATACGGGCAAGCTGCTGCGATGCCGCCATACCTGCGGGGCCCGAGCCTACAACTGCCACCTTCTTACCGGTTTTATGTTTCGCCGGCTGGGGTTTTACCCAACCATTCTTGAAACCGGTATCGATGATAAAGCGCTCGATGCCTTTGATAGCAACGGGCGGTTCGTTGATGCCGAGCGTGCATGCGCCCTCGCACGGCGCGGGGCAGAGACGACCCGTGAACTCGGGAAAATTATTCGTCGAGTGCAGGTTTTCGAGCGCGTCTTCATAACGACCACGGTAGACGAGGTCGTTGAATTCGGGAATATAGTTATCGACCGGGCAACCCGTGTCGCCGTGACAAAACGGGATGCCGCAATCCATGCAGCGGGCACCCTGAATCTTTGCCGTGTCCTGTTCAAACGTGTGCTCGAACTCTTTGTAGTTCTTTACCCTTTCAACAACCGCGTCGGAAACCTGCGTTGCCCGCGCATATTCCATGAACCCCGTCGGTTTACCCATTCTTCGCACCCACCTTCAGCTTCGATTCGTCGACCATTTCATTCTCTTTCTGCGCTTCATCTTCGAGCGCGGCGAGGGCTTTTTTGTACTCGCCCGGAATGATCTTTTTGAAATTCTTGATCTGGTTCTTCCAGTCGCCGAGAATCTCTGCGGCGCGTTTCGAACCGGTATATTCTTTGTGACGTGTGATCATGTGCAGAAGTTCATCCGCATCGCGCTCGTCGGTGACGTCTTCGATGTCGACGAGTTCCATGTTCACGAATTTTGTATGGACCTTTTTAGGGTCCCAGATGTAGGCGATGCCGCCCGACATACCTGCCGCAAAGTTGCGGCCGATGTCACCCAATACAACGACGCGGCCACCGGTCATGTATTCAACACCGTGGTCACCCGTGCCTTCGATAACGGCATGCGCGCCCGAGTTGCGTACCGCAAAACGTTCGCCCGCGCGGCCTTCGAAGTAGGCCTCGCCCGATGTCGCGCCGTAAAGGCAAGTGTTGCCGATGATGATGTTTTCGGCCGGGCCGAACGAAGTTTTCTCCGGCGTGCGGACGACCAGCTTACCACCCGAGAGTCCCTTACCGCAATAGTCGTTCGCCTGGCCCGTGAGCTTTAAGGTCACGCCTTTCGCAAGAAAGCAGCCGAAGCTCTGACCTGCATAACCTTTCATCTGAATCTGAATGGTGTTATGCGGAAGACCCTCGTCGCCATAACGTTTCGCGACTTCGCCTGACAGCATCGCGCCGACTGTGCGGTCGACATTCGTGACGGGCAGCTGCATCGACACCGGTTCTTTTCTGTCGAGCGCGGGTTTCGCCATCTCGATGATGCGGTTGTCGATCTGTTTATCAATCTCGTGGTTCTGCGCCTTCGTGCGGTAGAGATCAGTCTTATAGACAGGTTTCTGTGACACCAAGAGCTTCGAGAGATCGAGACCGCGCGCTTTCCAGTGGTCTTTCGGGCGAGTGGTCACGAGTTTATCGGTGCGGCCGACCATTTCGGTCAGCTTGCGGAAGCCGAGTTTCGCCATATATTCGCGCACTTCTTCGGCGATGTAGAACATGAAGTTCACCACATGCTCTGGTTTGCCGTTGAATTTTTTGCGCAGTTCGGGATCCTGTGTTGCAACGCCGACGGGGCAGGTGTTGAGGTGGCACTTGCGCATCATGATGCAGCCGAGTGTCACGAGCGGCGCTGTCGCGAAGCCGAACTCTTCGGCACCCAGGAGCGCGGCAATCACGACGTCGCGGCCGGTCTTCATCTGGCCGTCGGCCTGAACATAGACGCGGTCTCTGAGGCCGTTGACGACGAGTACCTGGTGTGTCTCAGCGAGGCCGAGTTCCCACGGCGTGCCCGCGTACTGGATCGAACTGATCGGTGATGCGCCGGTGCCGCCGTCATGGCCGCTGATGAGAATGTGATCGGCATGCGCTTTCGCGACACCGGCCGCAACCGTGCCCACGCCGCTTTCAGAGACGAGTTTCACTGAAATGCGTGCGCGCGGGTTGATGTTCTTGAGGTCGAAGATCAGCTGCTTGAGATCTTCGATCGAATAGATGTCGTGGTGCGGCGGCGGTGAAATCAGCGTCACACCGGGGGTCGAGTGACGCACTTTGCCGATGATCTTGTCGACCTTGAAGCCAGGCAACTGCCCGCCTTCGCCGGGCTTCGCGCCCTGCGCCATCTTAATCTGTAGCTCGTCGGCGTTAATGAGGTAACTCGCGGTTACACCAAAGCGTCCGGACGCAACCTGTTTGATCGCCGAGCGTAAACTGTCGCCGTTGGGCAGCGTGACAAAGCGCTCTGCGCCTTCGCCGCCTTCGCCGGTATTCGACTTACCGCCGATGCGGTTCATCGCAATCGCGAGGTTCGTGTGCGCTTCCCACGAGATGGAGCCGAAGCTCATCGCGCCGGTCGCGAAACGTTTCACGATATCTTTCGCCGGTTCGACTTCTTCGATCGGAATAGGCGTCGCGGCATAGTCAAAGTCTAAGAGCGAGCGCAGCGTCACGCGGCGCTTCGACTGGTCGTTGATCGCAGAAGTATATTCTTTGAAAGTTTTGTAATCCCCGTTGCGCGTACTGATCTGCAGTTTCGCAATGGTTGTCGGGTTCCAAAGGTGTGCTTCACCGTCGACGCGGTAGTGGTAGAGACCGCCCGAAGGCAGAATGCCCTCGCGCAGTTCTGCGAATGCCTCGTAGTGGCGGCGGCGCGCCTCTTCTTCGAGCATCTCAAGGCTCACGCCTTCGACGCGGCTCGGCGTACCCGTAAAGTACTGTTCGACGACTTCGGTGTCGAGACCGACGGCTTCGAAGATCTGCGCGCCGCAATACGATTGCAACGTCGAGATACCCATTTTGCTGAAGATCTTGTAGAGACCCTTGCCGATGGCCTTGCGGTAATTTTTCTCGATGTATGCCTCTTCTTTGAGTTCGGGCATAAAGCCGATCTTGTAGAGGTCGTGCAGCGTCTCGTAAGCGAGGTAAGGATTGATCGCGTTGGCGCCATAGCCTAACAGCAGCGCAAAGTGATGCACCTCGCGCGCTTCGCCCGATTCGAGTACAATGCCCGTGCGGGTTCTGAGACCTGCACGAATAAGAGCGTGGTGTACGGCAGCGACGCCCAAAAGACTGGGTATCGGAGCGATTTCTTTATTCACACCGCGGTCGGTCAGAATCACGATATTCGTGCCCTGTTTGACGGCTTCGCAGACCGCCGCGCAGATTTTATCCATCTGCGTGCGCATGTCGTTCTTTTTCGCGGGATTGAAATGCAGCTCGAAGACCTTTGCCGAGAACTCGCCTTCGGCGATCTCTTTTAGCTGTTGCAGCTGATTGTTCTCTAAGATCGGGTGCGGCAGTTCGATGCGGTGTGCATGCTGCGGCGTTTCGTCGAGCAGGTTCTGCTCGGGCCCGATATAGGTTGTGAGCTCCATCACCAGCTCTTCGCGTATCGCGTCGACCGGCGGGTTTGTGACCTGCGCAAACAGTTGCTTGAAATAGCGGTAGAGCAGCTGCGGTTTTTCAGAAAGCACTGCCAAAGCGGCATCGGTACCCATCGAACCAACGGCTTCTTGCCCGGTGACAACCATCGGTTTCATCACAGTCAGCAAATCTTCTTTAGTGTAGCCGAAGATGCGCTGGCGCTCGAGCATTGTTTTATGCTCGGGCGGAGTGATCGCCTTGGGTTGCGGCAGATCGGCAAATTTGATCATATTGTCTTTGACCCATTTGCCATAAGGTTGTTGTTTTACAATCTTGTCTTTGACTTCTTCGTCAGAGATAATGCGGTGCTCTGAAATATCGATCAGGAACATGCGCCCCGGTTCGAGTTTGCCCGACAACACGATGTCTTCGGGCGGCACGGGGAGTAATCCCACCTCTGATGCCATGATGACGATATCGTCTTTGGTCTTGATGTAACGTGCGGGGCGTAACCCATTGCGGTCGAGTGTTGCACCGATAACATTGCCGTCGGTGAACGCGACGGCGGCGGGGCCATCCCATGGTTCCATCATCGTCGCATGGTATTCGTAGAACGCACGGCGCTCTTCAGACATGAGGTCATTCTTCGACCATGCTTCGGGGATCATCATCATGATCGCATGCGGCAACGAACGCCCGCTCATCACGAGCAGCTCGAGCACGGTATCGAATGTCGCGGAGTCAGACTGGCCTTCCATGACGATCGGCAGCATGCGCTTCAGATCGGGACCATAGTGCGGCGACTCCATGACGGCTTCGCGCGTGCGCATCCAGTTCATGTTACCGCGCAGCGTGTTAATCTCGCCGTTGTGGGCGATCATACGGAATGGATGCGCGAGATCCCACGTTGGGAAAGTGTTTGTCGAAAAGCGCATGTGAATCAGCGCGAGCGCCGATTTCATTTCTTTATTGCGCAGATCTTTGAAGAAAGAAGGAACCTGCGCGGCAAGCAGCATGCCCTTATAAACAATCGTGCGGCTCGAGAACGACGGCACGTAATATTGTGCGCGGTTGAGTTTGAGTTCGGCGCGGATGCGGTGGTCGATCACGCGGCGCACGAGGTAGAGGCGGCGTTCGAAATCGTCGGCGCTGCCTTTGAATTTGCCGCGGCCGACGAAGCCGTGCACGACATACGGCAGCGTGAGCTTCGCGCCATAACCCGGAACGTTTTCGTCGACAGGCACTTTGCGCCAGCCGAGAAATTCGAGGTCTTCGTCGACGACAATTTTTTCGAAGATATTCTCAACCTGTTTACGCAGGCCTTTATCTTGCGGCATAAATATGAAGGCTACGCCGTAATCGCCCGGATTCGGCAGGCTGATTTTCGCCTCGGCAGCCGCGATTTTCATAAAGTCATGCGGCATCTGCATCAGAATACCCGCACCGTCGCCGGTCTCGGGGTCGGCACCCACCGCGCCGCGGTGTTCCAGGTTCATGAGCATCGAGAGCGCCTTTTCGACGATTTCCCGGCTCTTGCCGCCCTTTAGGTCGGCAATAAAGCCGACGCCGCACGAGTCTTTCTCGAATTGCGGGTCGTACATACCGTTTTGCCCGGGAATGTACGGGTTAAGCTGTATTTCTGTGTTGCTCATGTTCCCTCCCTTCTGTTTGCGGTTTGCCGCGCAAACTTATCAGGCTCAAAATTCATCATAAAATGCTTTTGACACACCGCGTCAATCGGTTGCAAACTGATAATTCAGGGTATATACCAACAGCAATGTTGATACCAACCCGAACCGGCGCCAAAAAGCGGCTGTTCTAGCGAATCAGCAATGCGGGGGCCAGCTTTTCGGTAAAAGTCGTCGCGGCGACCTGCCGACCCTGCGCCTGGTGGGGGAGTTTTACAATAACCGGGACATCCGTCTTGATGCCGCCCGTATCGATACACCGCAGCGCGTGGTCTGACATCAGCACAATCGTGGCGTTTTCGTACATGCCGTTTTCGGCGAGAAATGCCAGCAGGTGGCCGAATTCGACGTCGACCCTTTCGACCTGTTTCAGGTAGCTGTTCGCGTCGGGTTGAAAATGGTCGCCAAACAGCGCGGTGTCCTCCGCGTCGAAGACAAAGGGAGCATGCGGAATACCAAAGTGTGCAAAAATAAAATGATTATCGCGGGGGGCCAGCAGAACAGCCTTTCGGAATCTGACGCCAATTGCCGAAAGCAGTTCCTGGTGCAAAATGCCGCTCGCGGGGTTTTTAAAATAGCCGAATATACTTTGGTTTGGCCACAGGTTAAAAACGGTCAGAATTGGGTCGTACAGATCGGGTAGGGTGGACTGCCTGCGGCTGGCCGAAAGATTATACGCGCTGAACGACCGGCAGTAGTCGAGGTGCTTGCCCCAGATCTCGCAGTATGGCAGGTACCAACCCATGGCCGAAACGCGGTAGCCCAGGCGGCGCGCGTCGGCAAAAATATTTTTTTCCATGCCCGTCACCCACGCGGTTTTGGGCGCGGTTTCAAACAAGGCGCTTTTCTCGATGTGCAATTTGATACCGCGCTGTTCGCGTATGAAGTTGTAAATCGACTCCAGTGTGTTGTCTGCCGGCGAAGAAGCGGCGCGGTAAACCGAACCCGCTGCCGCGAATTTGCGGATATGGGGAAAGCGCACCGCGACATTGCCCTGTTTATCAAAAAGAAAATTACGATCTAGCTCATCGAATAAGAGGATGAATACATGATTTCGCGGTTTTTCAGAAGGGATAACGCGCGTTCCGGGTGAATCGGCCCAGATGGCGGGAGCATCAAAAGAACCGGATACCGCAGCATAGAGCCAGACAAACGCCAGCGGCGTAAAAATTTTTGGTATACGATATCCCAGGTACACGAGGCGTTGCGGACGCCGCCTTGCATAGCGGCAGAATACGACCGTGCAGAGGCCTGCTAAAACAAAAAACGAATTCTGAAAAAAAGGCTGCGTATGCACTTGGGTAAGCCATGCCTTAATGCCCACCTGGCGCAGCAGGTAACCTAAAAAAGAGAGAAAGGGCACCGTGAGCAGCAGCGCCAGCGGTATGATCTGCACCGCGGGGTTGGGTATCCGGCGGATCAGCCAGAACAGCAACGCACAGCACAGGCTGAGCCAGCCATATGTCAGCAATGCGTCGATCGAATGGATTCTCTGCCATTGCATGAAAAACGGCTCGTCTTTTATAGCGCACGAGAGCGGATAAAAGAAAACGCCGCACAGGGCAAAGCCCGACCAAATGTCGGAGAGCATTTCGCGCCTCATACTTTTATGAGGACGCGCATCGGTTGCATTCGGTAAAAGGTCAGTCTTCGTGCCGGTCGTCGCTTTTCGCCGCGGAGGATTTATTCAAAAACGGAAGAAATTTTCGGCCCCATGTTCGCACGGCAAACACAGCACCGAAAATTCCAGCCATCACAGCCTGCAGGGCAAGCGAGCCTGAATTCGGGTCTATATATGCTTAGACCGGAGCAAATGGGATAAAGTTCCCATTTTTTTAGGTTTAGCGGAAAAAAAGTCTAACCAGGAGCGAGGTCAGCAGGGAAAGGGGGATTCCCACGGAGAGCATAGCGGCCACCAGCGGCGGATTTATGTTCTTCTGCATGGCAATGATACCACCCGTAATCATGGGACCCATCGCCGCCTCGAGAACCACTATCTTCTTTAAATCGGGATGGTAACTAAACGCCGAATAGATGAAAAAAATCAAGACCGGCGCCAGCAACAGCTTGAAGCCAAGCCCCCACGAGAGTTCTTTCACGAATTTCTTCAGATGGCTCGCTTGCCATTGCAGTCCCACCGACACCAGCGCCAGTGGGCCCAGAGTCTCGGCGAACCGGTCGATGACCGTGTAGACGATTTCAACCGGGCGCAATTTCTGAAAAATAAACGCCAGTATCAGCGCGATAAATGGCGGAAAGAGGAAGAGGTCTTTGACCGCAGTGCGCATGTTGAATTCGCCGATGCGCAAAAAATCGACGAGCGGTATGGCGACGATGACCAGCAACAAGAAAGTACCGAGTTGATCCAGAATCACCGCTACCGCGAGATATTGTTTTCCATAAAGCGCCTCAATCACCGGCATGCCGACAAACGACGTATTCGCGAGCCCCGCAGTTAGTATCAGCGCGAGTGTGGTGTTGCGGTTGAAGACCTTGAAGCGCTCGAGCGTCAAAAACAGGATAACGGCAAGGGCAAACATGACCCAGGGCATGAGCGCCGCGGCGAAATACGTCGAAGTCATAGGAATCACGCGCAGCGATTTGAGCACCAGTGCCGGCAAAGAGACATAAATAATAAAGCTGTTTAACGCGACATGCGCGTTCTCAGGCATTTTCTTGAAGCGGCGCAGTAAAATGCCGGCGAGAAAGCTGACGATGATGAGGGCAAGAATCGGCATGGATGTCACCGGTTCGGGAATTTGTTTCAGAGTTTACAGCAAAAATAATGCGCACACAGGGGCAAATGTCCGCGCTCAAGGCCGTGGCGAAATGTCTTGCCGATTATCCCAAGTGGCCGCGCGGTATGACCTTTCGCTACAGCCGCGATCGCTTTATCGTTGTGTTACCCGAGAAGTCGCGTGAGAATGCCATTGAAATTGCCGAACTCTTGCGCATGGAAATCCACAAGTTACAGATTCGTTACGATAAAGATCTGCTGACCTTATCTTATGGCATATCGAGCATCGCCGCCGCATCCAGCGCGGCTGAAAAACTGCTGGGTAAGGCGATAGAAGCGCTCGAAACCGCGCAGAAACAGGGCACGGACAAAATCCGTTATGCCGACATCGCTTCGGCCTGAGCAAATCTAACGCAGGTTTTCGTAGCGTGCGGTCTGCGCGATCAAAAACTGGTCGACGAGAACGAGCGCAAGCATCGCTTCGACGATAGGCACCGCGCGCGGCAATACGCATGGATCGTGCCGGCCTTTCACTTTCAGTGTGACATTTTCACCACGCTCGTTGACCGAGGGTTGCTCCTGGCTGATCGTTGCGGTGGGTTTAAATGCAACGCGTATGTCGATAGGCATACCGTTTGAAATGCCGCCCTGTATGCCACCCGACCGGTTTGTTTTCGTGCGCACCTTGCCGTCTTCCATTTCGAAGATGTCGTTGTGCTGGCTGCCGGTCATCGTCGCAGAAGAAAATCCGCTACCGATTTCAATGCCCTTTGTCGCAGGTATGGCGAGCATCGCATGCGCGATGAGTGCATCGAGGCGGTCGAATACGGGATCGCCCCAGCCTGCGGGTACGCCGACCGCATGGCAGGTGACGACACCGCCCAAAGAGTCGCCCGCCTGACGGGTGTCTTGAATGAGGCGTGTCATTTTTTCTGCGAGCCCGGCATCGGGTACGCGCACGGCATTACTTTCGATGCTGGCGCGTGCCGTGGGGATATCCCCCAGATTCAGGTTTTCTTTATAGATCAGATCTTTAATCTGCGAGACATAACCGACGATTTCAACGCCGGCCTTTTCGCGCAGTATTTTTTTGGCTACGGCGCCTGCCGCGACGACACCGATGGTTGCGCGCGCCGAAGAGCGCCCGCCGCCTCGCCAGGCGCGGTGTTGATACCTTTCGTGGTAGGTGAAGTCGGCGTGGCTCGGCCTGAATATTTCTTTGATGTCGCTATAATCTTTTTCTCGCGCGTTTTCGTTAAAGACCGCGACGGCGATCGGGCTGCCGACGGTTTTTTCTTCAAAGGTGCCAGAGAGAATCTTGACGCGGTCTGCTTCGTCGCGCGGCGTTGTGATGCGGCTCTGCCCGGGGCGACGGCGATCCATATCGGGCTGTATGTCGACTTCGGTGAGGTGAAGACCTGCGGGGCAATTTTCGATAACGCAGCCGAGGGCTTCGCCGTGAGATTCACCGTAGGTTGTGACTCGGAAAAGTCTTCCGATCGAACTGCCCATGCGGCAGGCTCAAAAACACGCCCGTCGTGAAAATTAACTTTGCCGTATGCGGCAAAGCGCGAGATTGCCGGTTGCCCTTATATGTCGCGTCGTTTTGTTTCAGGCCTGTTGATTTTTCTGGCGTTTGCTAAAATTTCCGCTGCCAGTGACGCGTCTTCACCCGTTCTCTTGTTGCAGCAGGCCGGCGCTTACAAGCTATCGCCGTTCTTACGCTACCAGCGTGACCCGTCGGGCATGCTGTCGGTTGCCGAGGTGCAGAAGAAAATATTCAAGCCGAATGAAATACCCCAGGCACCCATGAATTTTGGTTATACCAAAGATCATATTTGGGTGACTTTTACGGTAGAGAATACCGGCCGCATACCCGTCTGGTACCTGCGTCTGGGTGCGCTGGTCGACGCCGTCTCGCTGTTTCGAATGGAAAACGGTGTCTGGAAAGAAAGAACGTTAGGTCGTTTTGACCCGTTTGCGGGCCGCGAAGTCGCAAACCGGGATCTGATCTTTCGTCTCGCCGAAAGCTCCGCGCGTCCCGAAACTTTTTTCATGAAGTTCCGTAGCAACGGAAACGTGACAGTCGATCTCGAAATGGTCGATCTCGAGACGTTTGCCGCGCTCGACCACGATTCTCAGTTTGCCTTCGGCATCTATTTCGGCATCATGTTTATTATGGTGGGATACAACCTCTTCCTGTTTCTTGCCACACGTGAGGCCTCGTATCTCTGGTATGTCTGTTATGCGCTGTGTTTTACCATGCTGCATCTCAGCATCAACGGCTATATCGCTGAATATGCGTTTCCCCGGCAAAAACCTTTGCCGCATCTTTTTACCCCTTTCTTTATCTCTTCGGCCGGTTTTTTTTCGGTGCTGTTCACCCGAAAGATTCTGGGGCTCGATGCCCTGGGGGGATATTTAAACCGGCTGAGCGTCATTCTCGCACTGCTCTTCGCTGCGGCCGTGGCGGCGGCATTTTTTGCTCCTTACACCATGGCGATGCGTGCGGCCACTTATGCGACGCTGATTTCGATTCTGGGACTCACGTACTGTGGCATACGGCGTCTCATGGACGGGCAGCGCAGCGCGCGTTATTTTCTGCTCGGTTGGTTATCGCTTTACGCTGGTATTTCCGCGATGCTGCTGCGCAATCTCGGTATTCTGCCGCATAATTTTTTCACAGCCTATGCCATGCAGATTTTTTCTGCAACCGAGGTCATGCTTTTTTCCCTGGCGCTCGGGGACCGTTTCAACCAGCTGCGCGAAGATTCGCTAAAACTCAAAGAGGTCGAGCGCGAGCTTGAAATTGCCCGTAAGATGCAAATGGCGCTGGTGCCCCCCGTCTCGATGACCGCGCCGCGCGTCGACATCGCACACCGTTATATTCCGATGCTTGCGGTTGGTGGCGACTTTATGGACATACGTATCACCGAAGAGGGCATCTCGTTCTTTATCGGCGATGTCAGTGGTCATGGTCTTGCCGCGGCGATGATTGCGACGACGATGAAACTTGCGCTCGACGGCGAGGGTGACAAATACCGCGAGCCTGCCGCACGGTTGGCTCGCCTGAATGCAGATATGGATGCCTTACCCGATAGCGCATTCGTCACCGCAAGTTCGGCGCATTTTTCGCTGAAAACTGGTGAGCTGGTAATCTCGTCGGCTGGACACCCACCGGTGATTATTTTTCACGCGGCAGACGGCAAATGTATCCGTTATAAACCCAAAGGGCAGCCGCTCGGTGTCGCCGAGCCTGCAACGGTGTACGCTGCAGACCGTGCGCAGCTTATGCAGGGCGACATTGTTCTCATCTACACCGACGGCATCATCGAGCAGGGTGCGGAACGGGGGGTCGATTTCGGCCTCGAAAGAGTCGAAGCGTTGCTCGAAACAGGCGCGGCCTTATCGGCGCATGCGCTTTCAGAAAAACTATTGATTGCCCTTGAAATGTTCTCTGGTAAAACCCGCGCGGGTGGTTTTGATGACGACGTGGCCTTTGTCGTTCTCAAGGTGGATGTCTGATTCTGACACCTTATGTTTCGGCGATCAGTATCGGCGTGCTGATTTTTCTTGCGGTGTTACTCGCCGTCGACCGCCGCCGTGCACCGGGTACGCGGTATCTCATTGCCCTGCTCATCATTCTGACCGCAATCATCGCTAACCGCCTGTTATTTTATCTCGGCAGCGAGCTTTTGGTCTACATGCCATTTCTCGTTTTTCCGGGTATTTTCTGTTATGCGCCTGCCATCTATCTTTATTGCGAGGCAGCGCTTTTCAACCGCAGTCCGGGCATTGCGCTGCGCGTGGGGTTCACCGCGGCGCCCGTTATGGCTTTCGCTGTGCATACGGTTTTCCACATTTATTTTCCCGAAATACGCGATGCTGCAAGCATCGTCGCACAGGCGGGTGTTGTCGCTCCGTACAGCCGTGTTTTATTCGCGTTTGCCATAGCCTATAGCCTCGCGTTTCTGCTGCTTTCGTGGCGAAACATACGGCTGTACGACCGGGCTTACCAGGACAACTTCGCCGCCGCCGGGCGCGACCAGCTGCAGTGGTTTAAGACTTTGTTGTTTCTGAATCTGTTTCTCGTGATTAGTTTCAGCGGCGGTCTGATCGTTATCGCGGTGCGCGATCTCAAAGTGCCTTCTACCCCCGTCGAGGGCATCGTAGCGCTGATCATGATCTATGTGATTCTCTATTATTTTATCCGCAAGCCGGAGATTTTTACTCTACCCAAACCCGGCGATGCGGGCACAAAGACCAGCAGCAAATACCAGAAACAAAATCTGTCAGAGGCCGAGCGCAAGGCCTTTCTTGCAAAAATCGAGAAATATCTTACCGAAGAAAAACCCTTTCTCGACGACAAGGTGACGCTCGCTTCGCTGGCGCGCGAACTCGGTATTCCCGCACACCACTTTTCGATGGTGATTAATATCGAGCGCAATACGAACTTCTATCACTTTATTAACGCGTATCGCGTTGAAGAGGCGAAAGCCTTACTGACGCGCGCCGATATGTTCGACGAGACCGTGCTCGATATTGGCCTCATGGCCGGCTTTCAATCGAAAGCGGGGTTTAATAAAGTATTTAAAGAAATCACCGGATTTACTCCGAGCGAGTTTCGCGAGCGGCACAAGACCGCCTGAGTTAGCGTTCTGCCATTTTCAGCGCATCGGCTTCGGTCATGAACAGGCGCTCTTCGTAATCGGGTAAAACATCGAGCAGCGGACCGAAACTGCGACCTGCAACGATGAGCGGTTTCTTGGGTTCGATCAGAGCGAGAATCAGATTGAAGCAGCGGATCTGCGCATCGTTCAGACCGGGCATCGCAGCGAGGCTCAGAATGATCGTATCGGTTTTGGTGATCGATTTAAAGGGCGGTGTGTACTGGCTGTCGAAGCGCTTCACGGCTTCTTCATTGAGTAACCCGCCGAAACTGATGCGCAGAATACCGCCGTTACGTTCGAAATTTATTTTAACGGTGTCGGCTTTGCCGCGCGTCGCCGCCATCTGTGCGACAATCTTTCTTAAGCGAGCGAACTTAACGCCGAACTGGTGCATGTCTACGGGTTTGGCGATATAATCGGTGATGCCGATTTGCATACATTGGGCGAGTGTCTCGCGCGTCTTATCTCCGGTGAAGATCACCACCGGCATATCGGATATCATGACATTCTCGCGTATCATTTTAAGTATCTGCACGCCGCTTTTACCAGGCAGGTTCAGGTCGAGCAGCATGGCGTCGAAAAAATGTGTGCGCAGCTTTTCTAAACCCGCTTCACCGGTGTGCACGAAGAGTGCGTCGACGCCGATTTTGCCGAACATCGCCTGCAACAGCGTCTGTTGCACATCGTCGTCTTCCACTACCAGTATCTTCATAACGGTTACGCGCGAATATCCGGGCTTAGAGACCCTCTTGGTCGCGTAAACCCGAATGGCTGCAAAAGAATTATTGACGCCGGTCGGTTCGGGGCGGATTACCCTCTATGAAAAAATATTTCGCCACGGGGGTTATCCCCCTGCTGCTAAGCCTTGCGGTCGTGCATTGCAAAGAAAAACAGGATGCCACACCCGCTTTCGACAAACCCGCCGCGCCCGCGTCGACGGGTGAAGCAAAACCCGATGCGGCGGGGGGGAAGCGCTGGGTCTGGTCATCCGATGGCGTGATTTTGCGTGAGGAGCCGAACCGCTCTTCGAAACAGCTGGCGCTGGTACCGCGTGGTGAAGAGATCGATGTGCTTTCGGCTGCCGCCGCGCCTCCGGTCGCGGATACAGTCGGCGGTGAAGCGGGGCATTGGGTGAAGGCGAATCTCAAGGGTAAGGTCGGCTGGGTATTTGATGTCTTTCTCTCGTCGCCGCCAGGCCCCAATGCCCTCGAATATGGCAGCCCTTATACCATTAAGGCCGAGGGCTACAGCGAGCAATCCTTCACCTTTGCTGCCGACGGTAGTGTGAAATACATCGTGAACCACTGCGAAGGTTATGGCACGCATAACGATAAATTTACGGTGCGCAAGGGGCAGGTCTACTTTAAAGAGGGTGCCGGCATAACGTTGGAGATCCACGGGAAAACAAGCCTGCTCATGCCGAAAGAGGCGGAGCAGTTCACCTGTAGCAATGTCACTGGCGCCGCCACGTTTGAAGTCAAAAAGAAGAGTTAGGTGCAGATGGCAGCCAAGCGTATCAACCAAA
The DNA here is from genome assembly GCA_017302045.1 of Spirochaetota bacterium. GTDB lineage: Bacteria > Spirochaetota > Leptospiria > Turneriellales > Turneriellaceae > Turneriella. The sequence continues at coordinate 3,010 of JAFLED010000056.1, read as the reverse complement.
TGGTGAACAAACGTTCAAAAATAATTTGACGCCTTGTTCGACTTTGCTTATATTTGCACTGCACTAAAGCGAATTAGTGCAGAGGAGTAAATATGGCAAATAACAATGTAATTCCTATGAATATGCCGCAGGTGCGGCGGCCCGATTTCGGCCTGGAGAACAATTTCACCAAGTATTATGCCGACGGCAATGTCTTCTTAACGCAGCTTCTGAACAGCCTGCACGTGGTTTTTCCCGAAGGCGAAAAGCTGTTCATCCGCGCGGTAAAGAACTATGCCGACGAAATCACCGACCCGCAGCTCAAGGCGCGCGTGAAGGGTTTTATCGGGCAAGAAACGCAGCACATGGCTCAGCACGAGCGCATCTGGGATACCCTCGAAAGCCAGGGTGTCAAGGCGCGCGAATATGACGCGTGGTATGCGAAGAACGCTTACGAAACTGTCGAAGGCGCGATCGAAAAGCTCGTTGGTCCCGAAATGTATAAGCGTCTGCAGCTTTCCGTTACTTGTGCGCTCGAACATTATACCGCGACGCTCGCCGAAGTCGCGATCGACCCTGAGATCAATGCCATGGAAGGCTTTGATGAAAAAATGAAGGCGCTGCTCATGTGGCATGCCGCAGAAGAGATCGAACACAAGTCGGTCGCCTTCGACGTTATGCAGCAGGTCGACGGCAGCCAGCTGACAAAGAATATCGGCATGGTCGTCGGCACCTGGGCACTACTGTGGTACGGCGCGGTCGGTACGGTAAAATTTCTCGCCGAAGATAAAGACATCAAACTCAGCGACATTCCGGGCTCGATCGCCGAAAAAGCGCCGCGCCTCGCGAAGGTCGTCGCCGCAATGGTACCGAAAATTCTGCAGTATTTTCGGCCCGACTTTCACCCCGATCAAATGAATAACGACCAGCTTGCGATCGATTATTTCAACGCGAACCAGAAGTTTTTCGAAAAAAAAGCAGGTTGATGGACAATCCGGGCCCTGAGGTCGCCTGACCTTGGGGCCATTTTATTTTCTACCGGGAACCATTCCCCTCTTTTTGCGGTTAACTAATAAACACCAAAAAGAGAGGTTGAATGAAATATAAGAGAAGAAAATTTTTCCTGGCGCTCTGCGCATTATTGACTGCGATTATGGTGATCGCCTGCGGTTCTGCGCCGGCTAAAGAATCCCGTTCCCTGGGCGATGGCGTCGCTATCGACGCAGCCAATGCACAGCTGGCGAAAGTTCCTGTTGTCGGATTTCCCCCGTTTACAACGAAAATGCCGATCACACAGTTTGACCAATACGGAGAAAACGCCGCCACCGTAGCAAAGACTGTCATTGCGTCGATGCCAGAAGGCTACCTGCTCCAGATTGTCGGTCATGCGAACCAGCACCCGTCGAAATCGGCGGCATTCACCAAGTCGCTCTCGACGCAGCGCGCAAAATACGTTTATACCTATTTTGTGTCAAAAGGCATCGATAAGAACAAGATGACTTATACAGGTGTGGGAAGTTCGGAGCCCGATCCGAACTTATCGCACAGCGATAACCGCCGCGTCACCTTTAAGCTGATTAAAAAATAACCCGATACGATGGCCGGCGCCCGCCCCTAACCCCCTGCTCTTCCCCAAGTCTGGGGGAAGGGAGCCAGAAATCCCCTCCCCAGACTTGGCGAGGGCTAGGGTGGGGCCCTGGTTCACCGTAAAAGTCGCGGCGGAAAGCGTCGTCGAACTCGTCGTGACAGTGCCACCCACTTTTGTCCACGAACTTCCCGAGTTCGAGGATTTCCACAGTTCCCACGTGCTGATGCCGTTCTTACGGTCATGCGCCGTCGTGCCGATCAGCGCGTCGTCGAGAGTCCCGTATTCACATCGGGGGCTACCTGGGTGAAGGTGCCACCGGCGGATATTGGGGTTAACTAAGCAAAAAAAGGCCCAAAAGGCGGATTACCCCTGGAGACTGTGGTCTTTTTTTGGCAATCGGGGCAATACCCACCTGCGGAACATCAGCGGCGTGAAGATGGTGGTGGCGACACCCATAATGATCAGTGCTGAAAATAATCCCTGTGTGATAAAACCGCGTTTGTATGCGATCGACGCAATCACCAGTTCCATGACACCCCGCCCGTTGAGGATAATCCCCACACCGAATGATTTTACATTGTCGAGGCCGATAATACGCCCGCCGACCCAACCCGAAATCATTTTCGATGCGATCGAGATCGCCAAAACAACAGCAACGAAGTCGGCCGATTTAACCGATGTTGCTTTGAACTCAAGACCCAGTGTCGCAAAAAACACCGGACCTAAAAAACCGTCGGTAATCGCTCGCAAGGTGTGATCGAGTTCATTAAAGCGCGAGGCGAGAAAGAATTTCTGATCGATGAGCAGCGCTCCGAAAAAAGCGCCGATGACAAAGTGAAAACCCAGCGCTTCGCTGGCTGAACCGAAGGAGAGTACGAAAACGATGAGAATGCCGAAGAGAGCTTCGGTGCCGACAACCTCGACCAGTTTCTCAGACCAGCGGTGCAGATTGACGCCGCGGGCAATCAGTTTCTGCAACCCCCAGTTGAAACCCAGAATCAGCGCGACGAGGGCGAGAAGCTTCCAGCCGGTATTGAGTACCGAGATACCGATAGATTCGAAAGAGAGGTAGCCGGGGAGGTTAAGAATGACACCGAGCACTAAAAGCGCCGTGATATCGTTCAGAACCGCCGTTGCGACAGAGTAGCGCGCGATCTCGGAATCGAGCATGTTGAAGGATTGTAAAATTCGTACCGCAACAGGCAGCGCCGTAATGGACACGCAGAGCCCGAGAAAGACGACACGCATCGTATCGAGCTCGTATGCGATACCGACCGCGATGCCCGCGGCCATCGGTATAAAAAAAGCCAGAATCGCGAGAATGAGGCCACGGCCTTTGAGCGCGTCGAGAATATCCTTAAACTGCATCTCGAGGCCGGCCGAAAGTACGACCAAAAAGACCGCAAGATCGGATATCCCCGAGAGCGCGGCGTCAGCCTGTAT
>JAFLED010000055.1 GCA_017302045.1 Spirochaetota bacterium | reverse complement strand
CGAGTTTCTTTTTCTCTTCGAGCTTTTTCGCATCGTAGGGCAGATCAGACAAAAACTCGGCGACTTTGAGGTCGTCGCCTTTCGCCTGGGTGTAATTAAAGTTCGCGAGGCCGTCGACCCGGTTGGTGTAATCGACGGTCCATAATTCTTTGGTGAGCTTCGAGAGCGTTTGCAGGTTCGTATTTGTCCACAGGTTACCCGACTTTGATTTCACGAGCACGATGAGAATGTCTTCGCGGTTATAGATCGCCTGGTGTTCGTCCATCGCCTTGAGGTTCGGGTCTTCGCTGTCGAACCAGACCCGGTAATCGGAATCGAACATCGGTTTCTGGCCCTTGTAGCCCTCGATACGTTTGGTCGGGTCATTGCGTATTTCGGTCATATACTTGATGTGATCGCCGAATTTTTTGCCGCGGATGCCCATGCCGGCAAAGATGATGGCGAGCAGCAGCACGTTGGCGCCGATGATCCACCATTTACGTTTGAGTACGAAGTGAGCGATTTTAAGACCGGTCGATTCCTTTGACATTTTTATCTCCTTGAAACGATTAGAAATAATAGGATACTAATAAGCTCGCGCGCGTCGTGTGATCGAACGAACTCAGCTGGCTTGTCTTAGACGTCGCAAAACCAAAGAACTGCGCTTTCACCTTCACACGCTCGAAGAAGCGCTCTTCGTATTCGAGGCGGGCGATCACGTCCCCTTTTTTGTAATCGGTAAATGTCCCGAGTAACAGGGAGCGATCCCCCGTGTTGTTGAAGGTGTAGCGCAGACCGGCGAAAACATGGTTCTGGAAGGGGCGAAAGATATCGAGTTCGGTGGCGTTGCGCCCGGTATCGCTATCGCCCAGCATTTCGACGATGACGCCGAGATCCTGGCTGTCGACGAAGAGGCTATTAAACGTATATTCTGCGCCGACTGTATATTGCGCATAGGGTCTCACAGTATCCACACCGTTTTGTGCTTTGGTATCGTTGACGTACTGAATGTACGCCACATCACCTTTGACGAGAAGCGCATCGATTGTACCCTGCCATGTTAAGCCGGCCTGGTGAATCGGATTATATGCCTGCGCATACTGCGTAGGGATAGAAACCCCGGGAACCGGCGTAAACGCGGTGGCCGCAACCGGGTAAAGTTGGGGAAATCTTTTATAGCCGTTGAAGTAGTAGACTGAAGTATCGACTTTTCCGAAAATTTGTTTTTGGTAACGGATAGCTCCCTGGGGGCGCCAGCGATTATAAGGTGTCTCATAGCGATTGAGGTCGGGGTCGTAGATTACATTGGGTGTAATGGTTTGACCGAATGCCGTTGTGGAAGGAAGGGCTCCGGAAAAATCGAAACGGTTTCCGGCAATGGGCAGCTTTGCCGGCGTGAAGTAGGGCAGATAATAAAATTCGAGGGTGTGCGGATTTTCATCGCCGAAGATAATCCGCGAGCGCAGCGCGGGTTCGCCCACCTTGGGCGCATCGAAGAAGTCGAGGGAGGGGTCTGTCTGATTGAGAATGTCGGAGTGCGCAACCGATTCGACGGTTTTCCACGAAAATACCTGATACCCCGCGCGCAGCTCAAACTTACTCGTGACGAAATCGGCGTAGATATCCTGCGGTAAAAAGCGGCGGCGGTTTGCGTCATAGACGTCTACTATGCCGCGCGGGTTCGCGCGGAACTCGAGGTATTTACCTGTTTTCAGGTTGAGGTCGATCTGACCGTCGAAGGTGCCGACATGCGTCGGCATCTCTGCCTTAGGTGCGTCTTTCGGGAAATACCAGTAGCTCATGCCGATATTGCCCTTGTAGTTAAGCTTGGTGTTTTCTGAAATATCGACGCTCTGCGCCAGAAGCGGCGAGAGCGCAAGTCCCGTGAGAGCGAGGAATCCCCTCAGAGTTTGCTTTGGCATAGCCCGCTCCTTGTTTAGTGAAGTTTACTGAATACGCTGCAGGTTGCGCTCGGTAAAGAGATCGGCGGCAAGGCCGGTCTTCATCTTCCGGCTGGTGAAATCGAGCACTGATTTCTTTTTAGTCTGCAGGTTTTCAACGGCGATCTTGCCGCTGCGCCAGGTGTTGCCGTATTTCTGGTGGCCTTCGAAAGTCATGATTTTGAGCAGGGAGTTCTTACGGTCGAAGAAGTCCTGGCGCAGAACGAGATTGTTGTCTTTTGAAACCCACATTTTGATTTTAGTGTAACCGCTGTTCGCATAAGTCGGGGTCTTTTCGAGCACGTAGCAATCTTTGCCTTTATAGTTTTCATCGGCGAGTTTTTTATACGTGAATTTCTCGAGCGTGTTGCCGCCGATGTCTTCGTATGTAAATTCACTGCCCATGAAAGAACCGGTTTTACCGGTCGATGAAATACGCTTCACACGGCGCAGTTCGGGCAGGTAAAGCCACTGGTTATCGTCGCCTTTGGGATCCTGGTGCGTTAAGAGCGAAGTACCGCGCACGTCGGCGGGTTCGAGAAACTGGATCAGTTGGTGGTCGCGGTTGCCCGCGCGCTCGAGGGTAAAATTCTTGGTCTTGCGCGTGACAACGGAACCGTTGGCCGCGATGAGAGACATCGTCGACTCGACGGTTTCGTCGCCAAAATTGCGCTGTGTCTTTTCGGCTTTAGCGGCAATGTCATAGGCCTAGTCGGCAAAGACAGAGATCGGGATTAAAAGCAGAGGTAGTAGTTTTTTAACCATTTGGTTAATTTACAGTGCGTTCATAAACCCGGCAAAAAAAATCCGGTTTTGGGAACCGTTTAATTCTTTTCGCGGCCCACGGCCTTTAATCACCGCAAGGTGTGCCCGAACTTCCCGAAGTCGAAACCGTCAGGCGCTCACTGTTACCGCTCGAGGGTCAGCGGCTGAAAGAAATCCATGTCGAAGATGGTCGACTGCGCTATCGTGTCACGACGAAGCTCACGCAGAAAGTTGCCGGTGAGCGCTTGCGGGTCATCGAGCGTATCGGCAAATATCTTCTGCTGCGTTTTCCATCCGACTTTTTACTTTTTCATCTGGGTATGACGGGGCGAATCCTCATCGGTCAGAAAGAAAAATCGCCTTATCTCAAGCTGCGCCTGCAATTTGAAAGAGACCAGCTCGATTTCATCGACGTACGCCGATTCGGTTTTGTGCTCTCGGGCGCGGCTGCGGCGAATGCTCTGCCCAAAGGCGAAGATGCTTACCGGGGTTTCGACAAAAAGATTGTCGCGCAGCGTATACGGGCGAGCAGGGCGCCGGTAAAATCCATTCTGCTCGACCAGAAAATTCTCGCGGGTCTTGGCAATATTTACGTCTCTGAAATTTTATTTCTCGCGAAGGTGCATCCGGCAACAAGGGGGATCGATCTCGGTGACGTTGCGGTCGCATGTATTTTCAAAGCGATACCGAAAGTTCTGCAAAAAGCCATTGAGTCGAAGGGGTCGAGTATTTCTGACTTTGTTTATGCGTTACCGGGTGAGAAAGAATACTCGACCGGGAATTACCAGAAGAAGTTTCTCGTCTACAGCCGCGACGGCGAGCCGTGCAAAGTATGCGGCGCCACGATACAGAAAATGGTACAAAGCGCGCGCAGCAGTTTTTTTTGTCCGGAGTGTCAACCATCGCGGTTGGCGTAAGCGGCATGGTTCGGACCCTTGCGAGTCCAACCTCAGTAGTTTGAAAAAACTTTCTCCGCCGGAAATCCCTTCGCCGCCAAAACCTCGCGGCAGCTTGCCATCATCTCTTTCGAGCCGACGAGCAGCACCGCGCCGAAATGTTCGACGGCGAGCGTATGCGCGCGATCTTGTACATAGGCCTTATACTCTGCCGCAGAAAATGCGCGCAGTTGTTCCACACCGAAGTCCGCTGCGAGGCAATCGAGTTCGGGTTCTTGCGCCGCCGAGGCGATGCCATAGAGCAGCACATCATTCTCGAAGCCGCGCTTTTTGCGCTCAATCAATGCCGGCCGAATCGCCGAAATACCGGTGCCATGCGTGAGAAACAGCATGGGTTTCGTATCGCCGAAGTCGCAGCTGAAACCTTTGCCCTGCGGCGCCGAAACGGCAACCTCTGTCCCCGCTGAAAAATCGCCGCGCAGCACAAAGAGCAGGTCTGCCTCTGTTGTATGCGATGCAAACGCGAGATATTTCGGTTTATCGCCGGCAGTGAAAGTCAGTATTGCGTACTGGCCAGGCGTAAAGGCGTAATTTTCGGGTTTCGGAAATGACAGATGGGTGAATCCACCTTTGTCTTTTTTAACCCCGCGGATTTTTAGCTCGTTCATAACAGGTGAATGTGTTTTTTATACGCCTTTTCGAGAAACTGCGTTTCATGCCCCCGCACGTATTGCGTGAATTCGAAAAAAACTTCTTTAGAAACCGGTTTCGTCGCATTGTAGCCCTCTTCGAAGACTTTGTAGAGCGAGGTGAATCCGACGGTGCGCGCAGCGAGAGATACGGGCCGCATCACGACACCTGCGAGCGGGTGCTTTGAAAGTTCGAAAAACGACTCCAGGTTGTGCACCACGAGTTTCAGCTGTTCAACCCGGTCTTCGAAGCGGTTACATTTTTTGTAAATCTGCGGCAGTTTTTTCAGATCGATGTGTTTAATGCCGTCATGCTCGACGATGAGTTTTTTATTATCGCGCAGGTAATCTGCCATCTGCTGGTCGAGCTTGTCGGTGACCTCGTTCAGCAGCAACAGATTTTCGATGCGGCCGCGGCTTTTTTCGGACAACATACCCTTGAAGCGGTTATACGTTTTCATCGCGAGTTCGTCGCGCTCGGCCTTGCCTTCGAGCGTATAGATCTTTTCAAAGAAATAATCGGCGAGCGGGCGGGTTTGCGCCTGATCGAAGTATTCTTTATACGTCAGCCGCGAGCGGCGCACATAGGTGTTGACAACGATCTGGTGGTACGGGTCGACCACGCCTCTCTTCACCGGGTCAAAACTGCTTTGCGGCGGCGCGGGACAATCTAAAAGCGGTAGCGAGAGCTGCGCGGCGGGTCACGCTGAGATTAGTCTCTATAAAATGCGAAGAGCTGAGATTCAGGAAAAGCAGGCACTTGCCGGTTCATGGAGCGATTTTTTCCTGAAAATCGCGGAACTTTTCCTGTGATCACAGCTCTTTGCGACCTGCCGCGCAGTTCAGGATGGTTTTCTTATCTTAAAATTTCTTCGTTAGTCGTTGCTTTTATCGTGGCCACCGGGCAGGCCTGGGGCGCGAAGGAAAAAATCCGTTTTACGCTGGTACAGATAGAAAAGCGCAGTTACCTTTCGCTCGCTAACCTGAAATTGCTGCACAGTGATCTCACTGTCAACTATAACGACGGCGAAGAACAGGGAGAAATCCGCTTCGGCAAAAGAATCGTTCTGTTCTCGCTGGGTAAGGCCGAATACCAGTCGCAGAATGAAATCCGCGAGCTCGACAGCGAGGGTGTCATCGACGACGATGGTTTATTTTTCTCGCGCGAATTTATCGAAGAAATTCTGACCGAACTTAGTCTGCCAGTCTCATACCGGTTCCAGAAGAATCACCTCATCATTGTGCGCGATAAAGAGCGGGAGGGTCTGCAAAAGCTCGATTTCATCTTCATAGACGCCGGGCATGGCGGCCGCGATTCGGGCGCCCTGGGGTATTTCGACGCCGCTGAAAAAGACATTACGCTGAGCCTGGCGCATGAGTTACGCAAGCAGCTTGCCGCCGATTACCCTAAGCTGAAAATCTATATGACCCGCGGCGGCGATAAGTTTATCCGCCTCGAAAAGCGTAGCGAACTTGCGAACAAAAAGAGTACGCCCGGCAATTTCGGTATCTTTATCAGTATCCATTGTAATTCCCACCTGTCGCCCAAAGTCAAGGGTTTTGAGATCTATTATCTCGCGCAAAACCCCGATAACAAGCAGGCGCGCGAACTCGCGCTGCGCGAGAACCAGGGCTCTGAAAAAAACGGTTATATCAAAAGGCTGACGAGCCGGCTCATGAACGCGCAGATTCAGCGTGAGAGTAAAACCCTCGCGCGGCAGGTGTTTAAAGGCCTCAGCAATCGCCTTGACGGTATGATTAAACCGCGAAAAGTGAAGAAGGCGGATTTTGCGGTGTTACGGGGCTCGCTCATGCCCGCAATCCTCATAGAAACAGGCTATCTGACGAACAGGGACGACTTGAAGAAATTACGCAGCAGCGAATATGCCAAGGCCTTTGTCAGCGGGGTCAGCCGCGGTATCGGAGCTTTCTTAGGTGAACTTTCAAAAGCTGAAAAATAAGATTCTCGGTCTGCCCGAAAGGCTCAATGCCTTTTTACTCTGGCTTAAAAATCCGCTGAACCGCTTTCGTTTTCTGACGTTGTTACTCGCAGTCGATTTTATCGCCTTTATGTCGCTGAGTAAAAGCAGCTATCTGCAATTGCTGAATCCGGCGGCTTTTCTATCGGTACCCGAAGGCGACAAGCGCCAGCGTATCGAACTCTATTTTCCCCGCTCGCTGTCGCTGACCGGAATTGAAAAAATCTATGCCGAAGATGAAGCGGTGTTGCCGCAAGAAACAAATCAGCCCCCCGCGCGAGAGGCCGCGAAACCTCTCGACGATGCCGCAGTGCAGGCAGAGGTAATCCTGATCAAGAAAAAGGTAGGCCAGCCGCAGAGTAAAATCGGCGACCTAGAACTGACGCGCTCAGAGGCGATGGCGCGGCGCGTGATCTACGAACTCATCGCAGGGCCTGCCGGCGAAAAGGAGTCGCTCAAGGCGCGTAACCTGTTAAAAGAAAAGTTATTTTTGCGTTCGCTCTGGACATACCAGCAGACACTCTATATTTCTACAGAAAAAGCCGCGTGGGAAAAAATGTCTCCCAACGAGCAAAAAATTACCGAATATTGTATCCTCGAATCGCTGAAGAAAAACCTTCCCGGCGAAAAAATAACGCTGCTCAGGGAATAAGATGTCACAGATTACGCCTCAGGAAATCGAGGGCGCCGCTAATTTTTTGCGCGCCAAAGTCAACTTTCCGCTACAGTTGGGAATCATTCTGGGTTCAGGTTTGTCAGGCCTCGCCGACCGCGCCGAGAAGAGTATTGCGGTGCCTTATGGGACGATACCGCATTTTCCGCAATCGACGGTCGAGGGGCATAGCGGTAAATTCGTCGGTGGTTTTATCGAAGAGACCTCGGTGCTCATGATGCAGGGGCGCGTGCATTTTTACGAAGGGTATGCGATGCCACAGGTGGCGATGGGCGTGCGTCTCATGGCGGCGCTGGGGGTGAGAACCCTCATCGTCACCAATGCTGCCGGCGCCGTGAACCCTAACTTTACCCCGGGGGATTTCATGCTGATTCAGGACCACCTGAACTTCATGGGTGTAAATCCCCTTATCGGTAAACATTACAGCGAGTGGGGCGAGCGTTTTGTCGACCAGAGCGATACCTACACACCCGAGCTCATGGCGCGTGCGCGCGGCGTTGGCAAGGCATTGAATGTCACTTTGCGCGAGGGTGTTTATGCGGCATTGACAGGGCCCACCTATGAGACGCCCGCTGAAATTCGTATGTTGCGCACGCTGGGTGCTGACGCCTGTGGTATGAGCACGGTGCCTGAGGTGATTGTGGCGCGGCAGTGCGGCATGCGGGTGCTGGGGCTCAGTATCATTACGAATATGGGTGCCGGTATGGCTTCGCCGCTGCACCACAGCGAGGTCGTCGAGATCGCCGAGAAAAGAAAGGTCGATTTCCAGAACCTGCTTTCGGGTATCATCAAAAGCATTAACGCCGAATAACCTTCGCCTTTAATCTTAAAGCCTTCGATTTCGATTGACCCTTTATGGGCCGTGGGTTTCGCTAACCGTTGCCTGTTTGCGGGTAAGGAGTTAAGATGAAGGCTAAGATTGTTGCGCTGTTGTTCTTCGTTTCGGGGTTTTTGTCGCTGACGGCAGCTCCCGATGCCTCGGGCACAAAAAACTTCTCCCATGCCATAAATTTGAATCCGATCGGTATTGCCTTCGGTTCTTATGGCGGCAATTATGAGCTGCTATTGGCTCAAACCCATGGGCTTGTATTTGAGGGTGCTTATGCGAATATCAACTATTCTTCTGGCTCCAATGAATCCAGGAGCAAAGGTTGGGGGTTGAGTTTCAACTATCGCTGGCATTGGTCGAATGCGATGGAATCGGGTTTTCTGGGTGTTTTTGCGCGTTATTCGAGCGCCGTGGGTACGGGCACGGTTACGGCGACGTCTGGCAGCGTGTCCACCAAATCGAATTTCGATGTTGATATGAAAACAACGACCTTTGGCCTCAATATAGGCAAACGTTGGGTTTGGGACAGCGGTATCAATGTCGTTGTCCGAATTGGTTACGGTTATGCTATCCTCAGCATGACTGCGAACACAAACGACCCCAATGTGAACAATTTTCTGAGCGATATCAAACCGATACTCCAGGCCTTGGCGGGTTTCGATGCCGAGCTTTCTATCGGTTATGCTTTCTGAATTCCGGTTTTCCAGGGTAACCCGAAGTATATCTTTTGATTTACGCCTGTTTCGCCATTCCGCGGATGAGTCCATATGCATCCCGCGAAAACGCGTGTTCCCCATCCCAAAGAACACCGGATTGTACTCAGCTACTTCCATAAAGAAAACTCGCATACGCTAAAGGTCTATGAGGCCGAAGGCGGTTATGTACAGTTGAAGCGCCTTGCGCGTGACGAAAAAGAAAAATGGAATCCGAACGCGATCATCGAAGAGGTTAAAAAATCGAATCTGCGCGGCCGCGGCGGCGCAGGTTTTGCGACCGGCATGAAATGGTCGTTCGTACCGAAAGATAATCCCGAGCCGAAATACGTCGTCTGCAACGCCGATGAATCAGAACCCGGCACATTCAAAGATCGTTTCATGCTCGAAGAGATTCCGCATTCGATTATCGAAGGCATGATTATCGCGGGCCTTGCGCTCAATAGCGAGCAGGGTTATATCTATGTGCGCGGCGAATTCTATAAAGGCTGGGAACGCATTGAAGCCGCTCTTGCCGAAGCGTATGGTGCGGGCTATCTCGGCGACAATATTCTGGGCACAGGTAGAAAGTTTCACCTCGCCACCTACCGCGGCGCAGGCGCGTATATCTGCGGTGAAGAGACCGCACTCCTCGAAAGCCTCGAGGGCAAAAGAGGCCATCCGCGCCTCAAGCCGCCTTTCCCTGCGTTTAAGGGGCTCTATGCTTCGCCGACGGTGGTGAACAACGTAGAAACCTTCGCCACGGTACCGGCGATTTTTCGCCTTGGCGCCGAAACCTATGCAAAACTGTGCAAGGGCAATGAGAAGTCGGGCGGCACCAAAGTTTTCTCCATCTCGGGGCATGTGCAAAACCCGGGTGTGTATGAAGTCCCATTGGGATTACCCCTTTTAGAGGTTATTGAAATCGCGGGCGGATTAAAACCCGGGCGCAGCCTCAAGGCCGTGATTCCGGGCGGCTCGTCGACACCGATTCTCACGCCGGCCGAGGTAGAAAAAGCCGTGCTCGATTACGAAGGGCTTGCGGCCGTCGGCACGTTTCTGGGCTCGGGCGGTCTCATGATTCTCGACGATACCACCGACATGGTCGAACTTACTCACCGTGTTGCGCATTTTTATGGTCACGAAAGCTGCGGCCAGTGTACGCCGTGCCGCGAAGGCAGCCGCTGGGTCGCCGACGTCGTTCATCGTGTGCGCGATAACCATGCGGAGGAAAAAGATCTCGATACGCTGCTGAGTTTCGCCGGTAACATGGGTAATGGCACCACCATCTGCCCGTTTTCAGACGCGGTGGTGATGGGCGTTACCCCGATCGTCAAAAAATTCCGGTCTGATTTCGTAAGCCGCATCGCCGCCGGCAAGGAAGTAACTCATGTTCAGTAAAATCCGCGAACTCTATAATTCGCTTTTTACAACAATACGCGCGAAGCTCATCGCGATTATTTCGCTGATCATTCTGACGAGCCTTTTGCTCTTCACCGGCATCTCGCTTAACCTCTTCCAGTCCAAGATGTCTGAGATGGTGAAGCTGAATAACGGCAATAACGCGAAAATGCTTTCAGACAAGGTCGAGGGCGAATTGCGCGGTTATGCAGACCAGCTGCGCCTTTTGAGTACACTTTCGGGCAAAGGCAGCTCGGTGATGAACGCCTATTTCAAAGACGACAGCGATTTTCTGCTCGTCGCCGATTTTAAGACAATGGCTGGCGAGCCGTCGAAAACAATTTACCGCGAAGAAAAACTTTCGCGTTTTAACCTGACGGCAGGCGCGTTGCAACAATACCTGAAGTTCAGCGCAGCCGACGCGAAAAGTATACAGCAGGGCCGCGCGATTATCCGCGCATTGCCCTCGCCGCGGCAGAATGTCTGGCTCTACGTAGTCCCGCTGGCAGAAAAAGGCAGCGAGCACGGTATTGCGGCGATCATGAACGGCGACACGCTGTCGGGGCTCTTCTCTGCGGTGAAATCGAAGGGTACCTCTTCTTCGCTCTATGCAGCGATGCTGGTCGACGCCGACAAGAAGCTTGTTGCGCATTCCGATAATCGCAAGTTCAAACCCTCGCAAAACATGGCCGATCACCCGGCAGTCGATGTTGCATTCAAGAATACCAAGAATGTCGCAACCGGTGTGGTGCGTTATACGCTCAACGATACGAGCGAATACGGCAGCTTTCGGCGGCTGGCATTTGGCGGCGCGGCGCTCATTACAACGGTAAACGAAGATATCGCGCTCGAAGACGTGCGCTGGGCGCGCATTCTGACGATCCTCATTGCCTTTCTCATCATCGTTATCGCGATTCTCTTCATCTACTTCTTCTCGCGTTCGATTTCCGATCCGTTGAAGCGACTCGTGGGTGCGACGCAGACGATCCGCGCCGGTAACTATGACCTGAAACTCGAAACCACTTCGCGCGACGAAACCGGCGAGCTGACGAATGCCTTCAATGAAATGGCTTCGGGCCTCAAAGAACGCGAGCACCTCAAAGGCGCTTTCGGCAAATTCGTTAACGAAGAGGTAGCGAAGATGGTCATGCGTGGCGATCTCGCTCTGGGCGGCGAAACCAAAACAGCGACGGTGTTTTTCTCTGACATTCGCTCCTTTACTTCGATTTCAGAAAAGCTGACGCCGCATGAAGTTGTCGGATTTCTGAACGAATACATGACGCTCATGGTCGAGATTGTGCATAAGTACAACGGCGTCGTCGATAAGTTCATCGGCGATGCGATTATGGCCATCTGGGGAGCTCCCGTGACACGCCCCAATGACGTCGAGAATGCGGTCAACGCAACGCTTGAAATGCGCACGGCCTTACAAAAGTTCAATGTCGGTCGAGGCAGTAAAAGTAAACCGATCATCCGTATCGGCATGGGGCTGAATACCGGCGACCTGCTTGCGGGGCAGATCGGTTCGAATGACCGCCTCGAGTATACTGTCATCGGCGATACGGTGAACCTGGCATCGCGTATCGAGGGTCTGAACAAGGCATTTGGGACCGACATTCTGATCAGCGAGCACACCTATGAGCTGGTGAAGAAGAAATTCAGCTGCGTGCAGTTACAGAAAATCAAGGTGAAGGGTAAAGACGAGGCGCAGCGGGTCTACGCGGTGCTCGGCAAAGCCGGAGATCCAAAGGCGCCGAAAACACTTGCGGAACTGCATAAACTCATCGATATGTATCCACAGAAAAAAGCGATAAAATAAGGGAAGCATGAAACTCAGCCGCCGCGATAAAGTCGTCACCGTAATTCTCGTCGTCATCATTCTGATACTGATCTACATCATGCAGTGCCACTGGCGTAACCGCTTCGGCGACCGCGGCGAAGCAAAGCCCGTCGGCACCGTCGAATACAAATACCATCAGGTACAACGCAAGTACTCCGACCGTATGTTGTGGGAAGACGTCGAGACCAAGTCGGCGATCTATGCGTATGACTGGGTCATGACGAAAGATAAATCCGATGCCCGTATCACGCTCAACAATGGCATGAAGGTCGATATGGATCCCGAGTCGATGGTCGAGATCGACGAGACACGCGACGGTGTCGGTTTGACGCTGCGCGACGGGACAATTCGCGCTGACACGCGTGGGTCGAAGAACGGCAGTATCACCGCCGCAGACGGTACAAAGATCGATCTTTCGGGAGCAGACGCGCAGATTACCACCGATGGTAAGAATGTTTCGGTCGATGTGAAAGAGGGCAATGCAACTCTCAAAAGCCACGACAAAGAATCGAAAGTCGGTGCCGGCGAGATCGGTAACCTGAGCAGCTCGGGCTTCACCAAAGAAAAAACTTCTATCGTTCTGAAATCCCCGGCTGTGGGCGCGGTGCAAGAGAGCGCCGCAACACCAGTGCAGTTTGCCTTCGATGCGCCTCCGGGTTCTGAAGACTGTAAAATATCCCTTTCAGGAAATAAAACGAAGCGGTTGCTCGCAGTAAAAGGCGGCGCGCGCAGCGAGAAGCTCGGCGACGGCACGTATAAGTGGCGCGTCACCTGTTCGCTGAAAGGCCAGACGGTCTCTTCACCTACAGGCACATTTAGAGTGCGACCCGGCCAGAACTTTGCGCTGCTTTCACCCGCCCCGGGGCAGGTGGTTTACGCAAATCAGACCGAAGGTCTGGCGCTGCGCTGGCGCAGTAACGGCCCGGTCAAGGCAGAGCTTTCGCGTTCGGCTGATTTTTCGGCACCGGTCAAGACGGCCGATACCAGCGGCCAGAGTCTCGCCGTACCGAACCTGAAACCCGGTAAATATTACTGGCGTGTTTCCCCGGCGGGAGATAAAAACCAGGCTTTGTCGTCGTCGTTTACGGTTTCAGACAAGGGTGAGTTACTTGCTCAGAGCGACGAAAAAAACGGGAAAAAACCAAAAACCGATAAGAACGAAAAACCGGAAAACCTGCGTATTACCGCGCGCTCCGAAAGCAAATTTATCATCGAACCCGACGCAAAAACCGCGCCGGTACGCATCGCCTGGACTCCTGTAAACAAGAAAATGCAATATCGGGTGCGCATCTCTGAAAGCAAAGATTTTTCAGAAGAGCTCGCTTCGCGCGATGTGAGCGGCAAAGGACAGGCAACCCTGCCTTTGGGGCCGGGCACGTATTATTACCGTGTCGACATGCGCAAGGCTGCTGGCACCCGCCCGCTGGCTTCAACCATACCGCAGAAAATAACCGTGACGCAAAAAAAACTGCCGCCGCCACCGCGTGTAAAATCCGTTCAGGCGGAGTAAATTCTCCGCTTACGGGCCGTTTTTTCTTGACCACATTGCCCCCAAAGCCACGGGTGTTTATGAAATTTAATTTGGTTTTATTCGCCGCATGCCTTGCATCCGTAGCCTGCGGCAAAAGTTACGAAGAGCTGCTCAAAGAAGGCACCGAGCAGCGCCGAAACCAGAAATGGGCCGACGCGAAGCAGACGCTGTTCGCTGCCGCCGAGAAAAAGCAAACGGCCGAGGTCTATAAAGAACTGGGTAATGTATTTCTTTTAGGCGAACAGAATCTCGGCGAAGCCGAGGGCCATTATAAGAAAGCGCTGGGGGTAGATGCAACTTACATCAACGCCGAGTTTAATATGGCGGTTGTTGCGCTCAAGAAATACGAGCTAACGCTTGACGATAACGGCAAGGGTAACGAGTCTTTGCTCGATGAGGCCAACAAGTGGTTCAAAAAAGTCTACACACAAAACCCGAATTTTGGTGTCGGCATCGAAGAGATGGCGAAATACTATTATTATAAGCGCGACTATAAAGCCGCGCTCGAAACGGCGCAGAAAGCCGTTGCGGTAGATAACCGCAATTCGAACGCTTATTCGGTAATGGGGCAGATTTATTACAGCGGAATCAAAGACTTCAAGCAGGCTTTCGAGAATTTTGAGCAGGCACGTTCGCTCAATAACAAAGATGTCGACGTGGTTTATTTTCTCTGGGCCACGAGCGAAAAGCTTAAAAAACCCCAGGATGCGACGCAGTTCAAAACCCGCTATGAGCAGATGCTGAGCCAAGAGGGCCTGAGCCGCGACCAGGCGAAAGAACGCGTGAAACGCCTCGAAAACCAGCTAAAAGGGGGGTAGAGAGGCACGCGGGCCGCAAGTTTGCCCCTCTGCGAGGCCGATAAATAGCTGTGGGGCTGCTCTCCAAATCACTCAAAAAGACAGGCCAGCAAAGGTCTCCAAAGCCCCAGGCGGCGACGCCGGTCGAAGAAAAGCCTTCGGTCGGCTGGCTGGGCCGCACGTTCAGCGAACGCACCAAGGCGCTCGCCGATAAAATCGACCTCGAATCGCAGTATGCGCGCCTCGAAGCGCTGACTAAAGAAGCCCATGTACCGCCACCGCCAAAACCATCGCTGCGTGACCGCGCGAAGCGGTTTCTGAGCGGTATTGCGGCCCCGGTCAAAAATCTGCCCGACGCGGTACCAGCGGCACCAGAACCAAAACTGAGCCTGCGCCAAAAGGCTGCACTGCTGATGCGCAAGCTGAGCGGCAAGGGCGGTGGCGAATCGGGTGGTACGCCGGTTCAGGGTGAATCGGGTTCGGCTCCGACGGCGGCGAAACCCACGAGCGAGGCGCTTTCGGCAGAAGATGAAATTCCGCATTTCGGTTTTTTTCCCTGGCATGCGCTCAGCGAAGACGGTACCTTACAATCGCAGATTACATTCGG
Source organism: Spirochaetota bacterium (assembly GCA_017302045.1). GTDB lineage: Bacteria > Spirochaetota > Leptospiria > Turneriellales > Turneriellaceae > Turneriella. The sequence continues at coordinate 2,810 of JAFLED010000055.1, read as the reverse complement.
CGAAGAGCCGCACCCCGCGCATCTGGCCGATGTCGAAAGCACTGCCGTACCGCTCGCGCCCGCTGAACCGAAATCTCCGCTCTCTGAATTTGCCGAGACGATGGAGCGCATTACCGAAAACCTGAAGAATCTGCATGTACAGCTCGACGCGGGCAATTTTATCCGCGATGTTCAGGTCGATCGCTCCGCCCCTGCGCCAGTGGCGCCGCCACCTCTTATTAGCCACCATGTACCCGTTGAAACAACCGGTACCGCCCTGCAACCGGGTGCCCCGGTTGCAGCCGGTGCGGTGAGCACAGGGGGATATCCCCCCGGAGCGGTGCCTCAAACCCAGACGGCCGCGGCAGCACCGGCCGCCGCGCAGGAAAAACCGCGCGATGTGTTCTGGCCCCGCGATCTGCCGCTCGATTTACCGTCGCGCGATATCAAGATCAACGCCGACGGCACGGTTTCGGTCGTACCCGGGCCATTCCAGTTACCGTATCTCGCCGAAGATATCGCTCCGTCTGAAAGCGATATTTCGCATTTCACACGCAATCTTAAAAACGCGGAGCTTTTCATTGGCGAGGGCGAACTACAACTGACGCGTGCGATTTACGAACGCCTGATAAAAATCATCGTCGACGAAGAAGCCAAACGCAAGATACGCGCAAACCTGGACGCACTCGATAACTACAAGAAATCGCACGACTGGGGCAATTTTATGCCGATTCCGCCGTGGAATCAGTGGCAAAGAAACCCCTGGCAAGACATGCAGCCGCCGCAGGTCAGCGTCTCTGAGATGCCGGTTGAGGCGAAGAATATCACCATCAACATGGATAAGGGGTTCTTCGAAATCGCGCGCGCGATTTTCGAACTCAAAGAAACCCTGATGGAAAAGAAGGGTGAGAGCAACGACGAGGACGCTGCGGCGAAGGGCGAAGCACAAAAAGAAGATCGCCGCAAAGGTGAAGATCGGCGTAAGGGTGGGCCTGACCCGCGCGGCGAAGGTGCAGAAGAGCGGCGCAGTGGCGCGGGCCGCAGGGCCGAAGACGGTGAAGGGGCAGGCGATGACGCGGCTGCCGCTGCGGCAGAAGACAAATCTGCCGACGAAGACCAGCGTGTCGCCGACGGCGACCGCCGTAAGGGTGCACCCGATCCGCGGGGTGAAGGCGCCGAAGACCGCCGCTCTGGCCGTGACCGGCGGGAAGAACCGTTGGCCGAGAATGCACCACCACCGCCCTTAGCGGCCGCTGAAGCGGCTCAGCCGACCGATGGACAAGCAGCGGCTGCCGAAGAAGAAGACCCTCCGGCAGACGGGGTCATGGAGCCGCCAAAAATTCCCGAGATGTCGCCAGACGGCCAGGCTATGGCGCCGGCAGGTGGGGACGAAGACGGCGGTTCGGGCGAAGAAAAAGAAGAAGAGAACAAAGTACAGGAAATCCGCGGCGTTCTCGAACTCAAGACGCCAGACCAGGAAGATACGCCGTTTCTGACCCTGACGTATGACTTTACCAAGATACCGCATGCCTACCGGTTGGCGAAAGATAACGGCATTTTTGAATACGCCTATTACAAGTACAAACCCATGCTGGTCAAGGCGCACCAGTTCATTAAGCGCAAGCAGATTACGCGCGCGCTCAATTATTACCGGGTGATACGCGAGCAGCAGATACCCACCGAGTTTCGCCACATGGTCGATCGCAATATCAAAGATATCACCGAATACCTGCAAAAATATCTCGTCACGCGCGCGAGTTAGGATACAGGACGTCCCGAGGTTTTTGCCCATATGGATGTTATCTTCGCAAAAACCCTGATCCCGGCGGGCATCGGCATTCTGTTCGCCATCTGGCATTCGTTTGCCGATGCGCTGGCATGGCGTATCTATGCGGCATACTATTCGCCGCAGCGCAAAAGCATCCCGCAAAAAGTTTCGTTTATCTTTTCGCAGTCCTCTGTCTGTGAGTACTGTGCGGCGAAGGTTTCATGGCTGGGGTTGATTCCGGTCGCTGGTTTTTTTCTCGTCGGCCGCAGATGCCAGAATTGTACCCGGCCGATCTCATGGCGTTTCCCGGTTTTTGAGGCGCTGGCTTTTGTTTTTGGCCTCTGTGTCGGGTCCATGAATACCGCGCCTTTGGAATTTGCGGTGATCCTCGTTGCCTACCTGCTGCTGTGGATCGTCATCAACGTCGACTACCGCGTGCTGCTCATACCCACCGAAGCGATTCTTGGCCTCTTATTGCTCGGCATTTTTAATCTTCTGGTCGTGCGTTATCCGCAGTGGTTTTTGTTTAACAACTTCGATCTCGCGCTCGATCTTGCGGTCAGCTTTGTCTGGTATTTTTTCTTTCACCTGTTGCGCATTCTCTCGGGTTATAAGATGGGTCTCGCCGATGTGCGTCTCGTGCTCGCATTAGGATTTCTTCTTGGGCATCCCTATGCGATGTATTTGCCGGGTTTTGCTGCGGCACTGGCGATTATCTTCTACCTGTTGCGGCGGCGTTCGCTGCTCATCTATGCACCGTCGGAAACGCAGATACCCTTTGGCGTCTTTCTCGGCATCGGGTATCTGTTGCTTTATCTGGTCAGGGGCTGGGCCGCGTAGCGGCCATAACAAAAGTTTTAAAAGGTCATGCGCGGTTTAGGCCGCGAGTGCCAGCGTGCATTTGCTGACAAATGCGCGCTGGGTTGCTGCTTCTTAAAACCGCCCGGGTTATTTCTTGAGAGAGTTGCCGACGATCGCCGCTGCTGCGGCTGCAGTCATAGAGAATTCGCGTTTAGCGCGCATCTCTTTAAAGTTTTCATAGAAAGAAGCAATGCTGATATAG
>JAFLED010000054.1 GCA_017302045.1 Spirochaetota bacterium | reverse complement strand
AGGTTGTAGCCGCTCTGCGCCTGATCGACCAGATCGCCGGCGTCGTTATTGAATGTGAACTGGCGCAAGAGTCCGATCACGCTGAAACCATTCGTCTGCACTACCGTTGCAGGCAGGTTGTTACCGGCAAGATCCTTGATGCCGCCGGCGCCGCCGATGACCCTTATCTTATATTGCCCCGGCGTCATACTGAAACGGGGTTTGACTTCATACGAGGTCGGCGAATTTTTCTTCGCCCGCATCGGATTGACAGCGTCGGTGACAACCATTTCGATACAGCTCGAAAAATTATCCGCGGACACCTGAATGCGGCCTGAACAGGTTGTGTCGCCGTTCACATTTGTGGTCACTGTGCTTTCGTCGAGACCCAGCGCTTCGGTGAAGTTCACGGTAATGGTTCCGTTCGGCAAAACGCCTGTGGCGTTTTCGGCGGGTACGGTCGCCAGCAGCACCGGTGCATTGTTGTCGCGAAACAACGTATAGGTAGCCTGGCCCAACTGTGCCGCCGACTTGACGCAGATACGAATCGTATTCTGGCCCGCGGCGAGAGACGATGCCGCGATGTCAGATCCGCCGCTGGTCATGGAATTCACGGATTGTAATTGTGTACCCCCGATGCAGGTCGGCGGTTGTACGGCATTACAACCGGTACTGCCCACGCATATCGCATAGCTGTTACCCTGATCGGCCTGCCAGTTCACATGTGTGGATGTATACCCGGTCGTGCTGACATAATCGTGAGTAGAACCGGGCGTGCCGAAAGAAATCGTCGGAATATTCGGGTCGATTGTGTAAGACAGGGGCAGGGGCGCGCTCTTATTACCCGCGAGATCGATGGCGATCAAATTGATCGTCGTATAGGTCGTTGGCGAAAAAGAGTTCGGCGAAAGCCATGTGCCCGAAAGCACCGCAGATACCGTACTGCCGGCAGTATCGGTAAATGTCGGTGCGCCGGGATCTGCCTGCGGGGTGCTTCCCGTTGCAATGTTGTACGCGATCTTGTTGCAGTTATCGTTGCAGGCAAACGCCACTGTTTGCGGTTGCCCATACGCGCCGGCGCCGATGCTCGGGATAATCGTCGGTGGGGTATTATCGCGGATGACTGTGACTTTACCTGTGCCCGTCTTATTCATGTTCTGGTTATCGAGGCATATCCAGACAATATAAGTTTCTTCGTTGGGAAAATTGGCAAGCTGCAGCTGCGTCGTAATCTGGTTTACTGCCGGGTTTTCACCGCCCGCCGCAAGGTTTGTACCTGAGAGTCCTGAACCGTTCGCCGTAATATCGACCGCAGCCGGATCACTGCAACTGGCGCCGCCTTTCTTTATTTTATAATTATTGCCAGAGTCGGTAGTATATTCATGCCACCAGGTAAAATTGGCCGAGGCGATGCTGCCACCCACGCCGCTTACATACCGGGTAATCTGCGTGAGGTTGCCCGCAAACTTCACGGGTATGTCGACATTACCGGTCAGGTTTACCGCGGTGCCTGCGGGCAGTTTATTACCGCCATAATCTGATAATCCCGGGAATGTAACAGTAATCGGGCCGTTATCGACGACACCCGTAAGATTGAGGGTCACCGTATACCCGCCGGAAATGCTGACCGAGCCGATGGCGAGGGTGCCAGAATTCGAATTCGTCAGCAAATAGTTGGATTTCTCGGTCCATCCTTTCATTTCTTCAGAAAAGGTGATCTGTATGCCTGTGAGAACGCTCACTGTATTCGAGCCCTGGTTCGGCAGAGGGGTGAATCCGGCTAAGGTGGGGGTGGTCTGATCGTTTTTAAAGCATGGCGCGAGCGGGTTCAGGCAGTTGGCATCTAAATCAAGTTTCTTGCAGCTAACCAGCAGTGCCATCGCGGGCATGACTGTATAAAGGAGAAGATTCGTTGTAGATCGGCTCATTGTGTCGGTAACTCTACGATTTAGACGCTGGTACGGCGCCAAAAGTTGCGACAAAATTATGTCTCCGCATGCGGATCGTCTACTTTTCTGGTTTATCTTTGCAGTTCAGAGTGTTTTGCGCTTACAAGCGGGCTCGACTTGTGACAGCAGTTTTCGTCTGGGGCATTGGCTTATTATGTCGCTAAAATATCAGCCAAGAAGAGACATAACATCCAGAATGGACAAAAATCCCGGTTTTCGCATGAGAAAGGGCCGAATGCCAAAAATCCTATTTTTATTGTCACCATGACGCAACTTCAAAAACTGACTGCCTGTACTTGGTGGCCGAATCCGGTAGAAAACCGCGATGAAGGCCTGGATCACAAAACCAGTGCGAACTTTTAACATTTGAGGCTTTGTCGTGTAAACGGCTGAGACGAACCGCGAGGTCACTCGGCGCTGTATGCGGCAGAGCCAAATATATTGAGGAGAACGTAAATGGCAAAAGAGAAATTTGACAGAAGTAAACCACACGTAAACGTAGGCACTATCGGCCACGTTGACCACGGCAAAACCACGCTGACTGCGGCGATCACAACTGTACTCGCGCGCAAATTCGGCGGTAAAAACAAAGCGGTATCATACGCTGAGATCGACAACGCTCCAGAAGAGCGCGCGCGCGGTATTACCATCGCGACATCGCACCAGGAATACGAAACAGCAAACCGTCACTATGCACACGTTGACTGCCCTGGCCACGCTGACTATGTGAAGAACATGATCACCGGCGCCGCGCAGATGGACGCAGCGATTCTCGTTGTATCAGCCGTTGACGGCCCGATGCCACAGACACGTGAGCACATTCTGCTCGCGAAGCAGGTCGGCGTTCCTCAGATCGTTGTGTTCCTGAATAAAGTCGACATGCTCCCCGAAGGCGACCGTAAAGAGATGCAAGAGCTCGTTGAGATGGAAGTCCGCGACCTGCTGACAAAATACGGCTTCCCCGGCGGCGAAATCCCGTTTGTTCCGGGTTCAGGCCTCAAAGCTGTTGAAGGCGATACAGGCGAACTTGGCGAAGGCGCGATTCTCAAACTCGCAGAAGTTCTCGACTCATATGTGAAAGACCCGGTACGTATTACCGATAAACCGTTCCTCATGCCGATCGAAGACGTGTTCTCGATCACAGGCCGTGGAACAGTGTGCACGGGCCGTGTTGAGCGCGGTAAGATTAACGTGAACGAAGAGATCGAAATCGTCGGTATCCGCGATACGCAAAAGACGATTGTGACCGGTATCGAAATGTTCCGTAAGCTCCTCGACTTCGGTCAGGCGGGCGACAACGTAGGTCTTCTGCTCCGCGGTACGAAGAAAGAAGACGTAGAGCGCGGCCAGGTTATCGTAAAACCAGGTACTGTAACTCCGCACAAGAAGTTCTCGGGCGAAGTTCTCGTTCTGACAAAAGACGAAGGTGGCCGTCACACGCCATTCTTTGACAAGTACCGTCCGCAGTTCTACTTCAGAACAACAGACGTAACCGGTACCGTCAACCTGCCCACAGGCGTTGAAATGGTAAACCCTGGCGACAACGTAACGATCACGGCTGAGCTGATCAGCCCGATCGCGATGGAAGAAGGTCTCCGCTTCGCTATTCGCGAAGGTGGCCGTACTATCGGTGCGGGTGTTGTCGGTAAAATCATCGAGTAACAGCAGATGGCCGCTCAGAAGATACGCGTAAAACTCAAGTCGTTCGACCAGCGGCTGTTAGATCAGTCGACGGGCGACATCGTCGGCACAGTGCAGCGTACCCGCGCGAAAATCGCGGGTCCGGTGCCGCTGCCGACGAAGGTGGAGAAATTCACCGTCCTCCGTTCGACGTTCGTGTACAAAGATGCCCGCGACCAGTACGAAATGCGCACGCATTCGCGTCTGATCGACATCCTTGAACCGACAGAAGATACCATCGATGCGCTCATGAAGCTCCAGCTTCCCGCAGGCGTCATGGTCTATATCAAGTCATAAAAACTAAAGGGATTAGAAAATGCAAAAGGGTCTTCTCGGAAAAAAAATCGGTATGCTCAGTGTTTGGAGCGATGCCGGTGAGCAAGTCGCCGTCACTGCAGTTCAGGCAGGTCCATGCCCGGTATTGCAGGTGAAGACGAAAGAAAAAGACGGATATTCATCCGTGCAGATCGGTTTCGGCGATATCGCCGAGAAGCTCGTCAGCAAGGCCCAGAAGGGCCACCAAAAAACTGCAAAAGAAAAGGCCGGCAAGTACGTACGTGAGGCGATTGAGCTCCGCGACTTTACCACCGACAAGCAGGCTGGCGATGCACTGACCGTAGACCTTTTTGCCGCAGGCGAGAAGCTCTATGTTTCAGGCATCAGCAAAGGTAAAGGTTTTGCGGGTGTCGTGAAGCGGTATAACTTCGGCGGTGGTCGCATGACGCACGGTTCGAAGTTTCACCGCGCCCCTGGTTCGATCGGTAACCGCAAGATTCCCGGCGAAGTCCAGAAGGGCAAGCGCATGCCTGGTCACAAAGGTGCGAAGCTCGCTACGGTTAAAAACGTAGAAGTCTTTCGCATTCTGCCAGAGCAAAACGTTGTACTGCTGAAAGGCGCAGTTCCAGGACACCAGGGCACTACGCTGTTCCTTTATAAGAATTAAGGTAAATATGGCATCACTGAAAGTATATTCGAATACCGGCTCAGCCGCAGGCGACGCGCAGATCTCTGACAAGATTGCGTCACTCAAGGTGAATGAAAACCTCATCTGGGAAGTGATCAAGGCAGAGCAGGCAAACCAGCGCCAGGGCACGCATAAAACAAAAACCAAGGCCGAGGTTTCGGGTGGCGGTAAAAAACCATGGAAACAGAAAGGCACCGGCAATGCCCGTCAGGGTTCGACGCGCTCACCGCAGTGGCGCCATGGCGGTATTGTTTTCGGACCACTGCCACGTTCATACCGCGATTCGATTTCGCGCCAAAAGAAGCAAGTCGGCGTTGCACATATTCTCGCAAAAAAAGTGCAGGATAAACAAGTCGTTGTATACGATGGCCTGAATCTCGACAAGGCTTCGACAAAGGCCGCGTTCCAGACAATCAGCAAGATTACCGAGGGCGCAAAGCTGCAAACAGAAGGTCGCGCGAAGAAAAAACTGCGCAAAAACAGCAATGCGGCGCGCCATTCCATCGCCGTAATCATGGCCTCGACAGAAGGCAAAGACGCAAAATCACTGCGCAATATTCCATGGGTGAAACCGGTCAGCGCCGCGCGCATTCCGGCGACATCGCTGTTCTATAATGCAGGCCTCGTGGTCAGCAAAGCCGCACTCGCTGAACTCGACAAGAAGTTCTCGGCGCTGTTATAAGAGGAAATATGAATCTGTACGACGTCATCAAGAAGCCGCTGGTCTCTGAAAAAGCAGAAGGCCTGCGTGCACAAAATTGTTATGTGTTCGAAGTGGATATTAACGCGAATAAGACTCTCGTGAAGCAGGCGATCCGCAAGATCTTCGGCGTTACCCCGCTCAAGGTTAACACGCTGGTTTCCCGTTCTGATGGAAAAGCAAACCGTTTTAACATCGGTTACACAAATCGCCGTAAAAAAGCGTATGTATTTCTGAATAAAAACGACAAGATCGCACTCTTTGAAGGTGTATAACGATGCCAATTAAACGATTCAGACCAAAAACCCCGACGCTCCGTTATAAAACGGTTCTGCAGTCGAATGAAGTGACGGCGGCAGAACCGCATAAGCCGTTGCTCAAATATCTGAAAGAAACCGCTGGCCGCAATAACCAGGGTCGCATTACAAGCCGCCGTCGCGGAGGCGGGCACAAACGCCGCTACCGTGTTATTGATTTCCGTCGCAATAAACTGAATATTCCAGCAACGGTAGAAACGATCGAATACGATCCAAACCGCTCCGCGAATATCGCGCTCGTCTGCTATGCAGATGGTGCACGCTCTTACATCATCGCTCCGCAAGGTCTCAAAGTCGGTCAGAAAATTATTTCTGGCGATAAAGTAGAGATCGAAGTTGGTAACGCAGCGCCCATCGGCACATTGCCCATCGGTGCGAACGTACACAACATCGAGTTGACTCTGGGTCGCGGCGCGCAGCTGGCTCGTTCAGCTGGCACCTTTGCGATCATCTCTGGTCGTGACGGCGACTACACAATTATCAAATTGCCTTCAGGTGAAACCCGTAAGGTACATAATCGCTGTATCGCGACGATTGGTATCGTCGGTAACCACGAACACGAACTCGTCTCCATCGGTAAAGCCGGCCGCTCACGCTGGCTGGGCCTGCGCCCCCGCGTTCGTGGTGTGGCGATGAACCCTGTCGATCACCCGCTGGGTGGTGGTGAAGGTAAGACTTCGGGCGGTCGCCATCCGGTGAGCCCATGGGGTAAACCGACACGCGGTAAGAAAACACGCAATAAGCGCAAAACATCAGAAAGATTCATCGTTTCGCGCAAAGTACGCACAAGAGGTGGTGAATAATGTCTCGCTCGCTGAAAAAGGGTCCCTTTATCGACCAACACCTTTTCAAGAAAGTTGAAAAGGCGAAAGCAACAAACGACAAGAAGCCGATCAAAACCTGGTCGCGCCGTTCTACCATCTTCCCTGAAATGGTGGGTATGACCTTCCTCGTGCACAACGGGAACAAGTTCATTCCGGTTTATGTGAACGAGAACATCGTCGGCCACAAGCTCGGTGAATTCGCGCCAACACGCACGTACAAAGGGCACACCAGCCTCGATAAGAAAAAGACAGCGGCACCAGCCGCTTAATGGAAAGCTAAATGGAATCAAAAGCCTCAGTAGACCAGGTCAGAATGTCAGCCCGCAAGATGCGTCTTGTGGCGAACGAAGTCCGTGGTTACGAATACCCCGAAGCGGTGGATATCCTCAAGCATATCCCGCGCAAGAGCTCGCGTATTATCCTGAAAGCGCTCATCAGCGCGGCGGCCAACGCACGCGTCATCAACCCTGGTGTTGATGAGCGTTCTCTCTTTATTAAGAAGATTTTTGTCGATGGTGGCCCGCTCATGAAACGCTTCATGCCGCGCGCGCGCGGTCGTGCAGATCGTATCCAAAAGAAGACATCCAAACTGACAATCGTACTGTCAGACGAAGGTTAATAAGCAATGGGACAAAAAGTAAATCCGGTCGGACTCCGCCTTAAAATCACCCGTACATGGGACAGCGTCTGGTATCACAAAAAAGAAACCTACGCATCGACTCTGCACGAAGATCTTAAGATCCGTAAGCATATCAAAGACCGCTTCAATAAGAGCGGTATCGTGAAAGTTGGTATCGAGCGCTTCCCTGAGAAAGTGCACGTAAAGCTGCACAGCACGAAGCCAGGCCTCGTCATTGGCCAGCAAGGTAAGAAGATCGAAGCCCTCAAGGCAACGCTCCGCACCATGGTGACCAAGCCCCTCGAGGTTAAAATTATCGAAGTCGCGAAACCAGACGGTTCAGCCCAAGCTCTGGCCGAATCGGTGGCGCTGCAACTCGAAGATCGTATGGCATTCCGCCGCGCCATGAAGATGGCTCTGCGTTCAGCGATTCGCGCTGGCGCCTTGGGTGTGCGTGTCATGGTCTCGGGTCGTCTTAACGGCGCCGACATGGCGCGCCGCGAACAGTACTTAGAAGGCCGTGTGCCTCTCCACACACTCCGCGCTATCATCGACTACGGTACGGCTGAAGCTGATACCACATTCGGTAAGATCGGTGTAAAGGTGTGGATCTACACCGGTGACTACCTCGAAGCGAAAGAAAGCGACGAAGACAAATACACAGTAAAACGCCGCGAGGCATAAGGATTAATCATGCTGGCACCTAAACGACTCAAGTGGCGCAAGCCACATACGCTGAACCTCCGGGGCTTCTCGAAAGGGGGTAATGCGGTATCTTTCGGCGATATGGGCCTCAAGGCTGTATCGGGCGAGCGCATCACGTCCCGCCAAATCGAAGCGGCTCGTGTTGCCATGATGCGCCACGTGCGCCGCGGCGCCAAAGTGTGGATCCGCATTTTCCCCGATCGCCCTGTTACTAAAAAAGCGGCAGAGACCCGCCAAGGTAAAGGTAAGGGTAACGTAGAATACTACGTAGCCATCGTAAAACCAGGCAAAGTCATGTTCGAAATGGGCGGTGCCGAGGAAAAAGTGATGGCAGAAGCGCTGACCCGTGCGGCTGCGAAGCTGCCTATTAAGACCAAAATCGTGAAGAGGGCCAAGTAAATGACTCTCGTTGACGGCATGTCTCAAAATCAGAAAATGGACGTCTCCCATGGCTAAAGCGGATAAGAAAAAAGCGGCAAAAAAGGTCAATTTTACTGAGCTTTCAGATGCAGAACTGACCCGTTACCACGGCGATTTTCGCAAAGAACTGCAGGAAATCCGCTTCAGCATGGTAACTTCATCATATACAAACAATGCGCGTGTCGGCATTCTGAAAAAAGACATTGCGCGCATCTTAACGGTGCAAAACCAACGGCAGAAACAAGCCGGTGCGGCGGTTAAAGCATGAGTGAAACAGTAAAAAAAGCCAAGAAGTCGGTTCAGGGCGTCGTCGTTTCGGCAAAGACGCCTAAGACGATCGTTGTGTCGATCGCATTCCGTAAGCAGGATTCCCGCTTCAAGAAAACCATCCGCCAGACCAAAAAGATCATGGCGCATGATGAGAAGACAGAAGCTAAAGAAGGCGATACAGTGATCATCGAAGAGTCGCGCCCTCATTCAAAACGCAAGCGTTTCGCGCTGCAGAAAATCGTCTCCCGCAAAGCGGAAGACCTCCCGGTGGTAGGATAAACTATGTTGCAGATGCTCTCATGGCTCAAAGTTGCGGATAACACCGGAGCGCGCCAGGTTCAACTCATTAAAGTACTCGGTGGTTCGAAGAAGCGTTATGCTGGCGTCGGCGATATCATCGTCGTCGCGGTAAAATCAGCCACGCCTGCGTACGGTATTAAAGATTCTATGGGTAAAAAAGACCATAAGAAACAGGTTCAGCGCGCGGTAATCGTGCGTACGAAAAAAGAACTCCGCCGTCCCGACGGTTCATACATCCGTTTCGACGAAAACGCGTGTGCTCTGATCGACAACCAGAACAACCCGAAAGGTACGCGTATCTTCGGACCGGTCGCCCGCGAGCTGCGCGATCGCCAGTTTATGAAAATTATTTCACTGGCTCCCGAGGTATTGTAAATGAAAGCAGCACCCGTAAAAGTTAAAACACGCCTCAAGGTCAAAGACGAAGTCATCGTCATCGCTGGCAAACATAAGAAGTCGCGCGGTGAGATCCTCCGTATCGACCGCGAGAAGCAGCAGATCGTTATCAAGGGTGTAAACCTGAGAAAACGTTTTTCTCGACCGTCACAAGAAAACCCCAAGGGCGGTATTGTTGAAATCGAAATGCCGATTTCACTCTCGAACGTGCAGTATTACGATTCTAAAGAGAAAAAAGCCACGCGTATCGCATACGCTGCGGATAAAAACGGTAAAAAAGCCCGTTTCTCCGTTGCTTCTGAGCGTAAGCGGGCGCTGGATTAATTATGGCAACGGCAACAAAAGCACCTTCTCGTTTAAGAAAGCTTTATAGCGAGAAAATCCGCGGAGAACTCAAGCAAGAACTGGGCGTCAGCTCAATCATGCAAGTTCCCGTACTGAAGAAGATCGTACTCAATGTCGGCGCGGGCTTCGCGGTAGCGAACCCTAAGTCAATCGACGGCGTTGTCACGGAAATCGCGGCAATCACAGGTCAGGCTCCTGTGAAGACGCGCGCGAAAGAAGCGATTTCAAACTTCAAACTGCGCGAAGGCCTTGCAATCGGTGTGACTGTGACCCTGCGCGGCGATCGCATGTATGAATTTCTCGATCGCCTGATCAACGTGGCGCTGCCGCGTGTACGTGACTTCAACGGTCTGAGCCCGAAATCATTCGACGCGCGCGGCAACTACAGCCTCGGTATTAAAGAACAGATCATCTTCCCGGAGATCACATTCGACGATGTCGAACAGATCCACGGTATGGATGTTACCCTGGTAATCCAGTCTGAAGGCCCCGAGCACTCAGCGAAACTTCTCGAAAAATTCAATTTCCCGATTCGGAAAGGTAAATAGGACTTATGGCAAAGAAATCGATGGCAATCAAAGCGGCACGTAAGCCGAAGTTTACGTCCCGCGGATACAACCGGTGCCCGCTCTGCGGTCGCGCGCATGGTTATATGCGCCGTTTCGAAATGTGCCGTATTTGTTTCCGTGAAAACGCGTCGCGCGGGTTGATTCCGGGCGTCAGCAAATCATCGTGGTGAGAACAATATGACAAACGATTTAATAGCAGATATGTTAACGCGGGTTCGCAACGCGGGCCGCGCAGGACACGAAAACGTCGAGGTGAAGATCAATAACACCTGCGAAAAAATTCTCGGTATTCTCAAGACCGAAGGTTTTATCGAAGGTTTCGTGGTTTTCAAGAGCGGTGCAGCACGCATGGCTAAGATCGACCTGAAATACTACCAAAACCAGGCGGTATTCTCCGCGATCGAGCGCATCTCTAAGCCCGGCCGCCGCATCTACCTGCCATGGAAAGAAATCAAACCAACGCGTAACAATATGGGTTTGAGTATTTTCTCCACACCAAAGGGTGTGCTTTCTGAAAAAGAAGCGAAATTTCAACATGTCGGCGGCGAGTATCTCTGCCGCATCTACTAAGGAAATAAAATGTCGCGCATAGGAAACAAAATCATCGATGTGCCCGCAGGTGTAACCATCACCGCGGCTGCAGACAGCGTTACGGTGAAAGGCCCAAAGGGTTCGCTGACCGCCCCCATGTTCCCAGGCCTCACACTCGAGGTGACTGGCAACACGGCGAAACTTAGCCGCGCGAACGACGAAAAAGAACTGCGCGCGAAGCACGGTCTCGTGCGTTCGCTGATTCAGAACAGTGTCGTCGGTGCAACAACTGGTTATTCGAAAGTGCTACTGCTTCAGGGAGTGGGATACCGCGCTCAGAAGAAAGGTAAAGACGTGGTGTTCAGCCTCGGCTTTTCGCACGATGTTATTTTTAAGGAGCCGGCTGACGTTACTGTCGAGGTTCTTGAGAACACGAAACTGAAAGTGAGCGGTATCGATAAACAACGCGTCGGCCAGGTGGCAGCGCAGATCCGCGGATTTAAAGAGCCAGAGCCTTATAAAGGCAAAGGCATCCGTTATGAGAACGAGCACGTACGCCGCAAAGCCGGTAAAGCGGGCGCCAAGAAATAAGGGGAACTAGATGGCATCGGTAGCAAGACTTAACCGCCAGAAAACAAAGCGTATCGCGCGCGTGCGCGCTGGCTTACGCAAGGGCAATCGCGCCGGAAAAGCGCGCATTTATTTCCACGTTTCAGGCAAGCACCTCTACGCTCAGGTGTTCGACGACGCGGCAGGCAAAACCCTGATCAGCTGCTCGACCCTCGACAAGGCGATCCAGTCTAAAGAAACAAAATCATTCACCAACAAGACATACTCAGCGAAACTCGCTGAGGCCCTTGTAGGTAAAATGCAGAGCGCGAACCTGAAGCTCGACGCGGGTTATATTTTTGACCGCGGCGCGAAGCTCTATCACGGCCGTGTACAAAGCTTTGCGGATAAGCTCCGCGAAAAGGGAGTTAAGATCTAATAATGAGCGAAGAAGCTAAACAACAACACGGCGGTAACAGAAAGCCAGGCCGTAAAAAGCATGGCCCGAAAGAAGGCGTAAAAAAGAACCTGATCGATATCGACGGTCAGACGATCGAACTCACTGAGCGTGTCGTCAATATGGCACGCGTGGCGAAAGTTGTGAAGGGTGGTCGCCGCTTCTCATTCAATGCACTGACAGTTGTCGGTGATGGTCAGAACTATGTTGGTCTCGGTTTCGGTAAGGCTAAAGAAGTTCCCGAAGCGATCCGCAAGTCGATCGAAGACGCTAAAAAAGGCGTAATGAAAGTTCGCAAAAAAGGCAACACTATCCCTCACGAGGTCATCGGCCGCTTTAAATCGGCTCGCGTGATGCTGAAACCGGCAGCGCCTGGTACGGGAATTATCGCGGGTGCTTCGGTACGTGCGGTTGTGGAGCTCTCGGGTATTCATGACATTCTGACGAAAGCGATCGGTTCAACGAACCCCCTGAACATCGTTAAAGCGACCCTCGACGGTCTCAAACAATTGGGCGGTATCGAAGAAACTAAACTGCGCCGCGGTATTCCACTACCGGTGCTTTTTGGCAATTATGCGAAACAGCGCCGCGACGAGAAGCGCAAGGCGATGGCAGATAAAGCGGTTGCGGCTGCCCCGGCAGCGGCTGCTAACTGAGGTAAGGACTAAATGAAAAAAGTACGCGTAACACAGACCCGCAGCAATATCCGCAAATCGGATAAACAAAAGGCTACTCTCGTGGCGTTAGGTCTGCGCCGAGTCGGAATGACACGCGAACACGCGGTAACTCCGCAGCTCGAAGGCATGCTGAAAAAAGTGAACTTCCTCGTGAAGGTTGAGGCGATCTGATGAACCAACTGAAACCAAACGCAGGCGCAAACAAGCGCCCTAAAATCGTCGGTCGCGGCACTTCTTCGGGCCACGGTAAGACATCCGGTCGCGGTGGTAAGGGCCAGACAGCCCGTAACGGCGGCAATATTCCCGCTCGTTTTGAGGGTGGTCAGTGGCCACTCTACCGCCGTATTCCAAAACGCGGTTTCCAGAACCCATTCCGTGTAGAATACACACCGATAAACATCCAGAGCCTGGCCAAATACATCGCGGCAGGCAAGCTGACTGACAGCGCCATCAACCTCGAAACGCTGAAAAAGGCTGGCGTACTGCCCAAGAGTTCAGAAGCGTGGAAGCTACTTGCGAAAACCGATGGCAAACAGGTTTCACTCGCAGGCAAGAGCATCAAAGTCGATGCGATTAGCGAAGCGGCAAAAAAACTCGCGGAAGCAGCAGGCGCAAAAGTTGAAATTATTGAAGTAAAGTCGAAAGTTCTCGAAAAGGGAAAAAAAGCGGAAAAAAAATCTAAATGATCCGAAGCATCGTCACCATCTTCACCGTTCCCGACCTGCGTAAGAAGATTCTTTTTACGCTCGGTATGCTTTTGTTGTTCCGCATCGGCGCGCACATTACCGTGCCGGGCCTTGACTTCAAGGTGCTGCAGGACTATTTCGCAAAAGCCGCGGCCGGTGCTGGTGGCAGCCTGACGGATTATATCGACCTCTTTGCCGGCGGGGCTTTCAAACGTCTGTCGGTATTTGCTCTTGGCATTATGCCATACATCTCTGCATCGATCATCATGCAGATTATGATGGTCGCTGTGCCCTCTCTGCAGCGCCTCGCTAAAGAGGGCGATTTCGGTCGCAAAAAGATCAACCAGTACACACGTTATGGTACAGTTTTGCTCTGCGCTCTGCAGGCATATGGAATCACGGTTTATATCACTTCTCTCCATTTCGAAGCGCAGCAGAGCGGCAAGGGGCTGCTGATTGCAGGTGGCCCAGGCATGTCTTTCACTGCGATGACGATGCTCACGATCACTGCGGGTACGATTCTGCTGATGTGGATGGGCGAGCTCATGACAGAGCGTGGTATCGGCAACGGTACTTCTCTCATCATCTTTGCTGGTATTATTGCCGGTGCCCCGGCGGCATTAGGCCAATTTCTGGGCGATATTCGTACGAATCAGGCGGATGCGATTCTCGCACTGATTCTTCTTGTGCTCTTCATCGCCATGATCGGGATGTCGATTCTGCTCAGCGAAGGGCAGCGTAAGATTCCCTTGCAATACGGTAAGCGCATCGTCGGTCGACGTATGGTTCAAGGCGCGAGCCAGACCCTTCCTATTAAGGTTAATGCGGCGAATGTCATGCCAATTATCTTTGCATCGTCGCTCATGATCTTCCCGTCGCAGATCGCGAGCTACTTTGGTTCGCGTTACCAGGGCTTTGCCGAAACGATTCAAAAGTATCTTGCGCCTGGTACGCTGACATATTTCATCATCTACATCCTGCTGATTCTGTTCTTTGCATATTTTTATACAACAATCCAGTATAACCCGAAAGAGATCGCTGAAGCATTGAAGAAAAACGGCGGATATATTCCCGGTGTGCGTCCGGGCGCACATACAGAAGAGACGCTCGAGCGCATCTTGAACAGAATCACGCTGTCTGGTGCGATTTTTCTTGCCTTCGTCGCTATCGCTCCTGATATCTTCATTAAGCTCTGGAGCCTCGAGAAGTATTCGCAGCTGATTCACCTTTTCGGTGGTACTTCGCTTCTCATTACCGTTGGGGTTGCCCTCGACACCCTCAAACAGATCGAAAGCCAGCTGATTATGCGGCATTACGACGGTTTTATGGATCGCAGCAAGAAAAGCGCGGGCCGTCCACGGGTGGTGCGATGAGCACACATGCAGTGAGCAAGGTTGAACTGTGCAACTGATTTTTCTGGGTCCGCCTGGCGCCGGTAAAGGCACGCAGGCGAAAATCTTTTTAGAGCGCGCGGGAATCGTACAGATTTCAACGGGAGATATTCTGCGCGAAGCCGTGGGCAAAGGTACAGATCTGGGCAAACAGGCAAAATCGTTTATGGATAAGGGCGAACTCGTGCCCGACAGCGTAGTGATCGGTATCATTGAACAACGCATCCAGGAGCCCGACTGCAAAAAAGGCTTCGTGCTCGACGGTTTTCCACGCACGATTGAGCAGGCAAAAGCTCTCGACGGCATTCTCGCGAAGCTCGGCATTCAGATGGACCATGTGGTCAACTTTGAGGTGCCTGATGAAGAACTGGTAAAACGCCTGCTCGGCCGTGCCGCGCAAGAAGGGCGTTCGGACGACAACCCCGAATCGATTAAAAATCGCTTGCAAGTTTTCAAAGATAAGACACAGCCACTCATCAGCTACTACGAAGAGAAGAAAATCCTGCGCCACATTGTAGGCACTGGTTCGACAACTGAGATTGCAGATAAGGTCAAGGCCGTAGTCGGAGCATGACGTGGCGGTTAAGATCTACACAAGTAAAGAGGTTTCGCAGATCATGGAATCAGGCATGATCTCGTACGAAACACACATGCGCATCCGCGAGCATATTAAGCCCGGTGTGTCGACTGCTGACCTCGACGAGGTCGCTCGTGAGTTTATCTATTCTAAAAAAGGCAAGCCTGCTTTTTTGGGTCTCTATGGCTTCCCGGCGTGTATCTGCACCTGCCTCAACGACAGTGTCGTGCACGGCATTCCAAACAAAAAAGATGTGATCCGCGATGGCGACATCGTAAGCGTTGATCTCGGCGTAAGTTATAACGGTTATTTTTCCGATACAGCCTGGACATGGCCCGTCGGCAATGTCAGCGACGAAGCGCGTCAGTTGGTTGAGGTCACCCAGCAGTGCCTGTTCAAAGGGATTGCTGAAGCGAAACCTGATAACCGTATCGGCGCGATCGGCGAAGCCGTGCAGAAGCACGCTGAAAGCAACGGGTTCGGCGTTGTGCGCCAACTCGTGGGACACGGCATCGGTAAGGCTATCCACGAAGAACCGCAGGTACCAAACTTCGGCCGCCGCAAAGACGGCATCAAGATTCGTGCGGGTATGGTCATCGCGATTGAGCCGATGATCAATGCCGGTACATACGACGTATTCACAGATTCGGATAAATGGACGGTCAAGACGAAAGATGGCAAGCTCAGCGCTCATTTTGAGCACACGATTGCCGTCACGAGTTCAGGCCCGGTGATCTGCACATTGCCCAAAGGTGCAAGTATCAACGTATTTGAAATGATGGGCCATTCGACCGCGAAAGCCGCGGGTAAGCAGACAGCTGGAGTAAGTGTATGAAGGTCAGAGCATCGGTCAGAAAAATATGCCCGCAGTGTAAAGTAATCCGTCGGGCGGGAATAATCCGCGTGATTTGTAAATCAAATCCGCGTCATAAACAGAGGCAGAGGTAATTAAATGGCACGTATTGAAGGTATCGATTTACCGAATCAGAAGCGCGTAGTAATCGGACTCACTTATATCTACGGTATCGGCCCGAAAGCGGCGAACGATATCGTGGCGAAAGCGGGCATTCCGCTGACCAAGCGTGTTCACGAACTGACCGAAGATGAAATCGGTAAAATCAAACGCGTCATCGACGGAACCTATACCGTAGAAGGTGCGCTGCGCAGCAAAGTGCAGCTCGACATGAAGCGTCTTATCGATACGGGTTCATACCGCGGTAGCCGTCATCGTCGTGGCCTGCCGGCAAGGGGCCAGAGGACAAAGACCAATGCGCGCACGCGTAAAGGACGTCGTGTGACCGTTGCGGGCAAGAAACAGGCTCCAAGCAAAGGCTAAATAAAGGACTAATATGAGCGAAGAAGTAAAAGAGCAGGCGACAGAAGAGACCAAGACAAAAAAGATCAAAGATAAAGGCAAGGTGCCCCGCGGCCGCGTTTATATCAATGCGACCTTTAACAATACGATCATCACAATTACCGACATGAACGGTAACTCGATCGCATGGGCGTCAGGTGGTTCGCTTGAATTCAAAGGCTCGCGTAAAGCGACGCCTTATGCGGCGCAGCTCGCAGCGCGTTCGGCTCTCGACAAGGCGCGCGAACGTGGCCTGCACGAAGTAGAAATTTACGTCAAAGGCCCCGGTGTTGGCCGCGAGCAGGCAATCCGCACGCTCGCCGCTTCGGGCCTGCGCGTTAGTCTCATTAAAGATATCACACCGGTGCCACATAACGGCTGCCGGCCACGTAAGAAGAGAAGGGTGTAAGAAATGGCAAGAGCAATCGGACCAGCTTGTAAGTTGTGCAGAAGGGAGGGCTTAAAGCTCTTTCTCAAAGGTCAAAAGTGCATGACAGACAAATGCATTTTTAACAAGAGAAAAAATCCTCCGGGCCCTGCGCCTAAGCGCAAGCCGAAGATGTCGGGATACGCGACGCAGTTGCGCGAGAAACAAAAGGTAAAGCGTGTGTACGGTCTGCTCGAGCGGCCGTTCCGGAATTACTTTGAAAAGGCCTCGCGCCAGCGCGGCATCACGGGTGAAAACCTGTTGATTCTGCTTGAGCGCCGCCTCGACAACTCGCTCTACCGCATGGGCGTTGCATCTTCGCGCGCGCAGGCACGTAACTTTATCACGCATGGCCACATCAAGGTGAACGACCGCCGTGTGGATATCCCCAGCTATAAAGTTTCTATCGGTGATGCAATCTCGCTTGGCGAGAAGCTGAAAACGAACAAAGTTATCGCTGAAAACGTAGAAATGTCCAAAAACGCCGGGCTCATCGCCGACTGGATGGAACTGGGTGAAGACGGAAAATCGGCAAAAGTGGTAAAAATGCCGTCACGCGAGAACGTAGATATTCCGATTAAGGAAAACGTGATCGTGGAGTTGTACTCGAAATAATTTCTGAAGGAGAAAGAATGGCAAAAGCAGCACCGAAAAATCTACTCAAAGGTCTGAAGCGGCCTAAAAGTGCGGAATTCCAGCACGTAGAAACTCGCCCCGATTACGGCAAGTTTGTCGCCGAACCGTTTGAAAAAGGTTTTGGCGTCACGGTGGCGAACAGCCTGCGGCGTGTGCTGATGTCTTATATCGAAGGCGCGGCCATTGTCGCGGTGAAGATCGAAGGCGTTAGCCATGAATTCTCAACGATGCCTGGCATCAAAGAAGACGTAACTCGCCTCATTCTCAACCTGAAACGTGTACGTCTCAAGATGGACGGACAGGG
>JAFLED010000053.1 GCA_017302045.1 Spirochaetota bacterium | reverse complement strand
GTGGAAGCCTATCTCGACCAGCGCATCCCCCAGCTCGCCCGGTTTATCCACATGCGGATCGATAGCGCGGAGGTGCCGGTTGTGGTAACCGAGCACAAGCTCATCCTTCTGGAAGGCAACGGCGCCCATCATCGAAGCGACAAGCATGTCGGCGCGGGCATTTAAATCGGAACCTTTTTCGCAGGCGACGGGCAATGCCGATGCGGCAAGGTGCAAACCTTCGAGAGCGATGCCGTCTGCCATCGGATGCCAACCCTTCGCGAGAAACGCCTCAATGAGATGCGTCATGGCATCGAGGCCCGTTGCGGCAGTGACAGGCGCAGGCAGCGCAACCGTCAGCTCGGGATCAGCAAAAACGGCCTTTGCAAGAAGGCGCGGCGAGAAGATAACTTTTTTGACATGCGTCGTATCGTCGGCCACGACAGTACTGCGCCCGACTTCAGAACCGGTGCCGGCAGTCGTGGGGATGGCAATCCAATACGGTATTTCTTTATCGAATGGCAGCGCGCCCGGCTTTTCGTCTTCGTAGTCGAAAACATCGCCGGGGTGGTTCACCATCAGCGCAATCGCCTTCGCGACATCGAGCGCAGCACCGCCGCCGATGCCGAGTATAGCTATCTCGCCCTGAGCTTGTCGAAGGGTGCGAAACGCGTCGACGCCGGCCATGACCTGCGACTTCACAGGATTGCCCTTAACGCCGTTGAATATTTCGATCTTCAGGCCGGCTTTTTTCAGGCTCTCTGCATACTCCACAAAGAAAGGCAATTTCGACAGCATCTCATCGGTAACGATGAGCACAGAAGTGATATTCTGTCCTTTAAAATGCTCCGCCACCTGGTGGCGCACACCCGCACCGAAAATAATCGGCGTCGGAAAACTAAAACGCGCTTGAGTCATAACGAGCGAAAATTATCTCCGAAACAAGGAAGCAATGATATTACTATTCCGCGGTGCGCTGTTGTGAAACTATACGCTGCAGATAGTTACAGAGCTTTAAATTATCTCAAAATACCGTTTTGTCTCCCAATCGGTCACCGCGTCCTGAAACTGGCGCCATTCCCATTCGCGGGTTTTAACGAAGTGGTCGACCAGTGCATCACCCAAAACCTGCCGCGCGGTCTTAGAGTCGGCAAGCTTGCGCGTCGCGTCCATGAGATTTGCTGGCAGGCGCGGCACCTTGCTCTCTGCATACGCACTGCCCCTGACCGGCGCATCGTCGAGGCTCAGCTTCTGTTCGATGCCCCATAGCCCGGCAGCAAGCGACGCCGCCACCGAAAGATACGGATTTACATCGGAGCCCGAAACACGCACTTCGAGACGCGTGGATTTTTCCGAACCCGGAATCACGCGGTGCGAAACTGTGCGGTTATCGATACCCCAGGTCGGTTTCACCGGCGCCCAGTAACCGTCGACAAGGCGCTTATACGAATTCACTGTCGGCGCAAAAAACGGCAGCATCTCAGGGAGCAGTTTCAGCTGCCCCGCGAGATAACTCTTGAAAGTCGCGCTCATCTTGTGCGGATCTTTAGCGTCGAAGAAAGCATTGTCGCCGTTTTTTGTCCACAGCGATTGGTGCATATGCCCCGAGCAGCCGGGTAAATCCTTGTGCCACTTCGCCATAAAGCTCGGCATGATGCCAAAACGCGCGGCGATATCTTTTGCGCCGGCCTTAAAGAGCACCGCGCGATCGGCGCTTTCCATCGCATCGCTGTAGAGAATCGCGGCTTCGTAAACCCCAGGCCCCGTCTCGGTGTGCAATCCCTCGATGGGAACCCGAAACGCCGTGAGTTCGTCCATGAGCGCGTTGAAATAATCTTTCTCTTGCCCCGCGCGAATCAGCGAATAACCGAACATGCCGGGCGTGATCGGTTCAGGGCGGATGTATCCCTTCTCAGAAAGACTCTTCGCAGTTTCGCGGAAGTTGAACCACTCGAACTCCATACCATTCTTGGCGGAAAATCCCATGGCATCGGCTTTTTCGATGACGCGAGCCAGAGTCTGACGCGGGCAGATATCGAGGGGCTTCATATCTGAAGCAACAAAACCCCCGAGGAAAAACGGTACGTTGTTGTCCCAGGGCACCGTGCGCTCGGTTGCGGGGTCGAGCTGTACCAACGCGTCGGGATAACCCGAATGCCAGCCGGTATACGTGATATTATCATAACAGACGTCGGAGGAATCCCAGCCTAAGACAACATTGCAGAAACCGAACGTGGATTCAGCGGCTGATTTGAATTTATCGAAGTGCAGGTATTTGCCACGCAGTACGCCGTCGATGTCGGCGACGGCGACTTTGACTTTTTTTATACCCGCATGCTCGAGGCGTTCGAGAATTTTTTTGAAGTCGCTGGTTTCGCTGTTAGCCACGGGCTATAGCCCGTGGCCAGAACGCAGCATCAACCGAAAATAAACCGATCCGGCGGCCAAAATTCCCAGATAAATTAGCGTCAGATACGGATTAAAATAGACCAGCGCGCAGAGGGAAAATACCGCGATCGCCAACGCCAAGGCCGGAGTGAAGGGGAAAAGCGGCGTTTTAAACGGCCGTTCGAGTTCGGGGGAAATCCGTCGCAAAACAAAAAGCGAAACAAGCGCAAAGATATAGATGGTCAGCGCCCCCAGAGCCGCGAGCGAAATCATCTCTGCGGTTTTGCCCGAAAGCAGAATCGCGATACCGAGCAGCATATTAAGTACCAGCGCATGCGCAGGCGTTTGCCGCGTGTGGTGCAGCCGCGCAAAGATGTGGTGGATGTATTTCGCGCGGCCGAGTTCCATCGTAGTGCGGCCGGCGACGAGCAGAATGCCGTGAAAAGACGCGACGAGACCCAAAAGCCCGATCGACACCAGCAAATGATACATGGGGTGCGCCGGCCCCGTCACGAAGGCCAGCGCCAATGGCAGGGGTGAATCCGACATCGTTGTCTTACCCGGCGGATAAACGACCGCCTGCCAGCCGGCAATACCGATCGCACCAAAGAAGACAAGCAGCGCGAGCAGCACCAGCGTCGCCATCGAAAGATTAAAGCCGAGCGAGAGATCGCGTTGCGGATTCTTCACTTCTTCGGCCATGTTTGCCACACCTTCGATTGCGAGATAGAACCAGATCGCAAACGGAATCGCGGGCATAATGCCCCACCAGCCGGTCGGCAATGCATCCTGCGAAAATTTCGCCCAACTGAATTGCGGTAATGTGATACCCGCAAACAGCAGCAGTTCGACCACCGCAAGAACGGTGATAAAGACGCCAAAGAGCGCCGACTCTGTGACACCCCAGATATTGAGAGCCGTGAAAAGTATGTACGCGAGAATCGCAAAAAAAACCGGCTGCACTTGCGGGAAAAAAATATTGAGATACGCGCCGATTGCCGCGGCAATCGCCGGGGGCGCAAAAACAAATTCGATGTTTTGCGCAAGCCCCGCGAGAAATCCGGCGTAGGGGCCGAGCGCACGGTGCGTGTAGACAAAGACGCCGCCAGCACGCGGTATCGCCGTCGCGAGTTCGGCATAACTCAGCACGAAGCAGACATACATCAAAGAGATAAGAAGAGTCGCGACGAGCATGCCATAGGGCCCGCTCTGGGGTAATCCCAGGTTCCAGCCAAAATACATGCCCGAGATGACATAACCCACACCCATACCCCAGACAGAGAGTGGGCCTAATGTGCGTTTGAGTTCCACGAAGAGGCGGATTACTTCTTTTAGTCGTACGTGACGCCGACGACAAGACCCGCGTAGAAATTCGAGATGGGTATGCCGTCGAAAGGTGCAGGGCCAACGTCGGCGACCTGACCATAATAAACGAGGCCCGACACACCGAGGCTCAAACGTCCCGAAATCGGAAACTCTTGCCCAAGCATGAGCTGCGAACCCCAGCCATGCCGTGTATAAGTACCCACGTCGACGCCATAGACATTAAAACTGTAATAATTCTGTGCGATCGATGCGCCGAGAGAAACATACTGGCCGCCGCGTGTGTAGAGCGCCGCGCCAATGCCCAGGTCGAAAATTGTCTGTGCATTGTGCACGGTACCGATGGAGAGATTTTCAACCTTTAACGTTGGTTTGGGGGTCAACGCCAGGCCCGTGTACCCGAAAACCTTGAATGATTTATTCAGCGAGCCACCGACATAGAGGTGAGAAACCCCGCCTACGCCTGAAAGAGAAAAGTTGATATCACTGACCGTCTCTGACGCAATAGTATAAACACCGCCGAGTGTGCCTTTGATATAAATACTCTCGCCCTGCAAACCCCATGCCTGCGGGGCGATCAATAAGGCTGAGGTCAAATAGATGGCGGTTTTCAGGCGAAGCATTCTCTTGTGTATTCTATTATCGACGCATCGGAACGATCATTCACGACAAAAGCAATTACTAGACAATCTGCTCATTTGTTGTCGGGGTGTATAGGATTTTTCTCCAGACTAAAACTCGCATGCGTAAGCTCGAACAGCCGGTATTCCCTCGTTGGGAACAATTGTCTACTAAACTCGGTTTTGATCAGGCCTTCGAACACTTTGGCCCATACCAGGGGGCGAATGTGAAAATCAAAACCATCGATGCGTATACGGTCGAATCCTCGATGGCGCTCGTCGAAACCAATACGAACTATGTCGGTACGCATTTTGGCGGTTCGCTCTATTCGATGTGCGATCCCTTCTTTATGTTCTTGCTGATGGAAAACCTGGGCAAAGACTATATCGTTTGGGATAAAGCTGCGGCGATCGAATTCATCAAACCGGGTACGGGCACGGTCACCGCGCGTTTCCATATTCCGCCACAGGAGTTCGAATACCTGAAAGCAGAACTCGCCCGGGTAAGAAAGCTCGATCGCATCTATATGTGTGAAGTTAAAAACGAGGCCGGCGAGGTGGTCGCCCGGATGCAAAAGACTCTGTATATACGATTAATGAAAAAATCTTAGGGGGGTCGTGAGACCACCCCAAGATACTAAATCAGATTAGCGAGAAGCGTAGAAGCTCTTCACGTTCTCGTTTTTCAGAACGAGGAAGAAGATCAGAGCAGGATATACCAGACCTACAACAATCGTTGAGATCGCTGTGCCGATAGTTTGGAAACCAGCTGCAACGCCGTAGATAACTGATGCTGCTGTGAGCGCCAGTGACACGAGGATCGCGAGGTTTGTTACTGAGAGAGCATTCTTCTTGCTTGCAACGAGCAGAATACCAGAGAACAGCAGCAGAGCTGACCCCAGGCTGCTACCAACACTCAGGATACCCAGAATCGGTGCGCCGAGGCTAAACCAAGCCAACGCTCCGAGGATACCAAAGAGTCCGAAGCCTCCAAAGATGATATTCAAAACACCAAAGACAGTCGCAACTGTCGGTCTTGTTCCATTAGACATAATTTCCTCCGAAATTTTTTTCACCGGCAACGGTTTAAACCGCCGCCATTGGGTCGCTGCTTATAAACGTACCCGCGCTGCGTCAATACTATATTAGCTTTTTTTTCTGAAATTTTCAACGCTGGTACTACCTACCTCTTTGAGCAGGTCGTCGCGCAGGTGCATGAATACTTCTTTTCTCTGGTGCATACGATACATCGCGGCAGTGCCCTGAAACAAGCGCAGAATTTTCTCTGCCGTAATTTCAGGATCGCCCCGAAATGCACCCCTTGCTTTTTGCAGCGCAAGAAATCTTGCCAGCATCTCTGTCCATGCGTCGATGACACCTGCAGCTTCGCGTTGCAGCGTGGCATCCGCCGAAAGCGTCTGCATCAGGCGAGAGACGCGGCAGCCCACGAATTTATCGGCTTTCACCTGCCGCATGAGTAAAGCGCACCATGTGCGGATAAAATCCCCTGGATTGTCGGCTCGATCCATGAGTGTTTGCAGACCGTGCGCAAATGCATCGCGCTCGCGGTGCAGGTATTCGACGGCAACTTCTTCTTTGCTGCGAAAGTAGCGGTAGAAACTGGCCTTATGTGTCTCAGACGCGGCGATGAGATCATTGATACTGGTCGCGTCAAACCCCCGGGCCTGAAAAAGTTCGCGCGCGGTTTCAATAATGCGCTCGCGTGGATTTCCCGCTTCGGCAACCGACATGCGCCTGTTTTAAATGCTAGACCACATGGTCTATACTTTTCCTTTGGTCAATAGACCGACTGGTCTACAGGAGACTGTATGCAACAACTGACGCTCATTAAACGCGGTACTCTCGAATGGCGCGAGACCGAAACACCCCGCATCACCGGCGCAAACCAGGCACTGGTGCGGCCGCTTGCCGTCGCGCGCTGCGATCTCGATATTGCCATCGCCACAGGGCAAACTCTCTTCCGTGCGCCTTTTGCGCTCGGCCATGAATTTGTCGGCGAGATCGTCGCCACGAGCGAAGATCTCGCGTCGGAGTATAAGGCAGGCACGAAAGTGGCGGTCGCCTTTCAGGTTGCCTGCGGCAGTTGCGGCGAATGCGACCGCGGCCACTCTAATGCCTGCGCCAGGATTTCAGGTTTTCACGATTATGGCATGGGTGGCGGCGGCAAGGTTTTCGGCGGAGCGCTCTCCGACATCGTCCATGTTCCCTATGCAAAACATATGCTGCTGCCCCTACCCGCAGATACCGATCTGGTCGCCGTGGCCAGCCTCAGCGACAATATCGCCGAAGCGTGGAAACTCGCGGGTTTTTATCTCGAAAAAGAACCGGGAACTCCCGTGCTGGTTATGGGCGGCCTGGCGTCGAGTATCGGGCTCTATACTACAGCTCTCGCGCGCGCCCTGGGCAGCGAAGTTTTGTATCTCGATAACGATAAAACAAGACTCGCACTCGCCGAGAGTTTTGGTGCACAGGTCGAAGAGATTAAAGAGATTCCCAAAGCCTGGCAAAAGCGGTATCCGCTGGTGGCCGAATGCAGCGGCGTTGAAGCCGGCTTTCGGTTCTGTCTGAAATCCGTCGCACCATTTGGCACTGTTTCGGCCGCGTCGGTCTACTGGACCAACGATTACAGCATTCCCTATCTCGAGCTGTATAATATCGGCGCCGTCATCCGTATCGGCCGCGTCGATTCGCGCGAGATGATGCCAAAGGTGCTGGAGTTTATTCAAAAGGGGAAATTTCCCGTGGCGAAGGTTGTCAGCCATGTCGCGGCCTGGTCAGAGGCAAAAGATGCCTGGCTTGAGCCCGGGACAAAGCTCGTCGTAAAAAGGTAAAACCTACAAGTCATTTACCCGCTCAATCTGCCTTTAGCTTGGGCTATGGCGCAACTGCAGCACATCGAACGTTTTGTCGATGGCATGAAAGTCGTGGAGATTCCGGGGCGGCCTGGCGCTCCGACATTCCTGTGCATGCATGGTTTTGGCGCCAACTGTTACGATCTCGCGGGTTTGTCGCAGCACCTGAAATTTCCCGAAGGCACGCGTTATCTTTTTCCCGACGGTATATTGCGGATCGATTTAGGCTATGGCGCCGGGTACGAGGGTCGGGCCTGGTTTCCGATCGACTTCGCCGAAATCGAACGTATCCGCCGCGAAGGTGGCTTGCGCGATCTTTCGAAAACCCTGCCTGCGGGTATGGCCGAGGCACGCGATAAACTCATCGACGCGATGGCAAAGCTCGAATGCGATCCCGCAAAAACGGTCGTTGGTGGATTTTCACAGGGCGCAATGCTGGCGACCGAGATCATGCTTAACCACAAGGCCGACCTCGCAGGCCTCGTCGTATTTTCGGGCACGCTCGTGAACCGCACCGGCTGGGAAACCGCCATCGCGGCTAAATACGCCGCGCAGAATAAAACGATGCGCTTTATCCAGTCGCACGGTAAACACGACCCGGTGCTGCCGTTTCAGGCGGCTGAGCGCCTCAACGAATTATTTGTCCAGGGCGGCGGCAAAGGCGATTTCATCGCCTTTGAGGGCCAGCATGAGATCCCGCTGGAAGTCGTTGACGGTACGAATAAATGGCTTAAAGAATTTTTCGCCTGATGGCCAATACCTCACCAAAGGAAAATGAGCCGGGGGTGAACCCGGCATTAAGCGGCGGTATAACCCCGATCGAACCACAATTTCTCGTCATCGGTTCGGGTATCGCAGGTCTCTTCTTCGCACTCAAGGCGGCGCGGTTTGGTCGTGTCACGATCGTCACTAAAGATGCGGTCGATAATGCCGCGACGACGTATGCGCAGGGTGGCATCGCCGCCGCGCTCGGCACCTGGGATAATCCGCAGAAACATTTTGAAGACACGCTGGTCGCAGGCGCAGGGCTGTGCGACGAAAAAGCCGTCGACATACTCGTACACGAAGGCGTGCACCGCGTACAGGAACTCATCGACCTGGGTATGCCGTTCACGCGCGGTGGTGACGGAAAACTCCATTTCGGCCGCGAAGGCGGGCATAACGAATCGCGCGTTCTGCACGACCACGACCATACCGGCCGCTCGCTCGAATCGTTTCTGTTGCAGCGCGTCGCCGCGACAGGTAAAGTGACGCTGCTTTCAAACCACTGTGTCGTCGAACTCGCGACGGAGCACCACCTGCGTAAAAAGAAAAACTCCGAAACTGCCTTTGGCGCGTATGTGCTCGACGCAAAAACCGGCGAAATCGATCTTTATCGCGCCGACGTTACAATTCTGGCAACGGGTGGCGCGGGGCGCATTTACCCCGTAACGACGAACCCACCAGTTTCAACGGGTGATGGTGTGGCGCTCGCATACCGCGCTGGTTGCCGCGTGCGTAATCTCGAATTTTTCCAGTTTCACCCCACGGCGCTGGCGCTGCGCGGTAAAAAGCCGCCGGGTACGCCCGCATTCCTGATTACCGAGGCGATGCGCGGCGAAGGGGCGATTCTGAAAAATCCTAAAACCGGCCGCGCCTTCATGCAAGATTACCACGAGATGCGCGATCTCGCGCCACGCGACATTGTCGCGCGCGCCATCGACGCCGAACTCAAACGCGACGGTCTCGATTTTGTCTATCTAGACATCACGCATAAGGATGCGGCTTTTATCCGTGAGCATTTTCCGCTCATCTACGGAACTCTGAAAGAACAGTTTAATATCGATATCACGGTAGACCCCGTGCCTGTTGTGCCGGCGGCTCACTACATGTGCGGCGGCGTTGTCGTCGATTACGACGGCCTGACCGACCTCAGGAATCTTTATGCGATCGGCGAAGTGGCCTCTACCGGCGTGCATGGCGGTAACCGCCTCGCTTCGAACTCGCTGCTCGAGGGCATCGTCTTTGCCGAACGCGCGCTGCAGCAAGTGCAGCAGAACCTCTCTACCGGCTCGCTTGCGGCCACGCGCGCGGCGGCGGCAGAACTCAGCGAATGGGATCATACGAATGCCAAGAACCCCGACGAATGGGTTTTGATATCGCACGACTTTAAAGAAATCCGCTCGATCATGTGGGATTATGTCGGCATCGTGCGCTCGACGCTGCGCCTCGAACGCGCGCTGCGCCGCGTCGATGTCATTTACGGCGAAATCATCGATTTTTATAACCGCACGATCATTTCGCGCGATCTGCTCGAACTGCGCAACCTCGCTCTCGTCGCACAGCTGACGATCCGCTCGGCGCTTGCCCGCCGCGAAAGCCGCGGCCTGCACTACATGACCGACTATCCCGAATCGCGGCAGCCTTCGCGCGACGATACGATTCTCGAACCGGCCCACTTTACGGGCAGGCGCAAGGCAGAGGCCTGAGATGAGTTTCTCAGCGGAGCGCGCGCCCTTTATCCGCGACCTGCAAAATGGCCTGCTCGAAGAGGGCAAGTTTCTCGTGCGGCGCGCGGTGCTGCAGACCGCAAAAAACAACAAACCTTTTCTACGGCTCATGCTCGCCGATGCTTCGGGGCACATGCCCGCCATCTATTTTGGCACGGCACCCGACCTTAAACGCCTTGCCGAAATTGCAAAGCCCGGCAAGATCGTGCGCATTCAGGGTATCGTCGAAGAATACCAAAGCGTCAAACAGATCAAACTCATGAAGATTGAAAGCGCGGCAGATGGCGGCGAACTCAGCCGCTTCTGGGCGCGCACCCCGCTTTCGCGGCGGCAGATGTATACCGAAATGCGCCAGCTCGTGGCTTCAATCCAGGCCAACGAACTCAAACAGATCTGCGAACTCTTTCTGAAAGACCGCGGCTTCATGCGGCTCTTTCTCGAGGCCCCGGCTTCGAGGCAGGTGCACCACGCGTACATCGGCGGCCTTATGGAACACACGCTCAATGTCATGCGTTCAGCCGCTGCGTTCCGCAAGCTCTACCCGCACGCTGACTATGACCTCATGCTCGCCGGTGCATTTCTGCATGACATCGGCAAAATCGACGAATATAACTTTCTCGTGAGCCACTACGAACACTCCGAAGCCGGCCGGCTCAAAGGCCATACGCTCTTAGGTTATGAACGCCTCACCGAAAAGCTGAATCAGGTGCGGATGCATCCCCTGACCCGCGCCAAACTCGAACATGTCGTGTTGTCGCACCAGGGCAAGAAACACTGGGGGGCTATCGAAGAACCGCGCTTTCTCGAAGCGTATCTGGTGCATGCCGCCGACGCGGTCGATTCGACACAATTCATCTTTCACGATCTTGCCACGAATGCGCAAAACCGGGGCACCGATTCTGCGTGGTCTGAATATAACCGTTACCTGGGGCGGGAGATTTTTCTCAGGTAATTTTTTTCTTGGCAGGCCGACGCGCCGAATCTTTCGTCGACCATGTCACAATTCATTAAAACAGAGAAACAAGGCCAGATACTCATCATGGCCTTCCACCGCGCCGAGGCAAACAATGCGTTTAATACGCAGATGCTGCGCGAGCTTTCGGCGGCGTATGAGCAGATGGAGACTGACAACGATATCCGGGTGGGAGTTGTCTGGGCCGAGGGGAAACATTTTACGCTGGGGCTGGAACTCAACGAAGTGGCTGCAGGCATTGAAAAGAGCGACGGCAACTTGCTCTCGACACCCGACGGTATCGACCCCTGGGGAATCTCAGGCCGTGCGAAAACGAAACCCGTCGTCGTCGCAGGCCACGGCTTTTGCCTTACTCTCGCAATAGAACTCATGCTCGCGAGTGAAATCCGCATCGCCACCCCCAGCGCAAAATTCGCGCAAATGGAAGTGCAGCGCGGAGTGTTCCCCTTTGGCGGGGCGACGCTGCGTTTTCACGAACAGTGCGGCTGGGGCAACGCGATGAAATACATGCTCACGGGCGACATGTTTACCGCCGCCGAGGCGCTCCGCATTGGTCTGATTCAAGAAGTCGTCGAATTACCCAAACTGCGCGAACGCGCGCTCGAGCTTGCGCAGAAAATCGCCGACCAGTCGCCGCTCGCCGTGCGCGCAACGCTTGCTTCGGCGCATCTGTCGCTCAAAGAAGGACGCATCGCGGCGGCGAAAAAACTTTTCCCTGAGCTGCAAAAGATACTGAAAAGTGAAGATGCAGCCGAGGGAATACGTTCTTTTCAGGAGAAACGTAAAGCAAACTTTCCGGGCAGATAATGAATCGCGCAAGGCGCCTTGTACTCGCGTTTTTCATCGCGGCATTTTTATCGCCGTTGCTAGCTGCGGCAGATCAGAATCTGAAAAATCGCGCAGCAATCGTCGCCAGTTATGCATACGCGTGGCTCGCAGGTCAAAAAAACGAAACGGAATTTGAACCCGATGTTGTCTGGATCTATGACTATCTGATGCGTAAGTTTGCACTACCCGAGCTGCCGCAGGTCGCTCGCTTTCGCGCCGATGCGCTGGGTGGCAGGTTCGATACCGCCGGTTTTTCACCGCTGCTGCACGTGTTAAGCCCGGGTGCCGGGCGCGCTCCTGACCTGCAGAGTGAATCGTTGCACCCTATCGACCGGTCTACATTCGGCGCTCTGTGGTGCGACCGAATCGAACTGCCAGAAGATTATGGCGAAAAAATTGCGGCGCTCGCCACGCACGGAGAGTACGCACTGACGCATGTTTACCTGGCACTGCAGATACTCAAAGAAAAACAGTGCGCCTACTACACGGCGCACCGCGTTCATCTCGGTGCACTCGAAACTCAATTAAAAGCAGAGATGGCTGCCTTACCGCAGAAGACCGGCAAGACGGGCGATCTCGAAATCGAGACCGCGGCTTTTTACGCATTCGCCAATTCGGGGGTATCTCCGTCTGAAAATTTTTTACGCCGCGCTGTCGAATTCGGCGAACAGCGCCTGACGAATAAATACGTCGTACGTCTGCGCGGCCATACCGTCGTGTTGCTGCTGTGGTTTCTGCTCGAGCATCTCGTACCCGGTGCGCCGACAACCGCGATCTCCCGGCCCGTCAACTGAGTGCGGGCTGCGCCAACGGTTGCCGGTTTTGCGCAGCGAGAAACCCGCGTAATGCTGCAATGCCGTCTTTGCTGAGCGCATTGCCCCAAATGGCATCGGGGAAACGTTTCTGTAATGCCTTGCGGTCATCGGGAAAAACCAGGTCGTCTTTGTTAAAATACAGAATACGCGGTTTCTGGTCCGACCCCAGCCGCGCGAGTTCTGACGCCACGACCTGCAATTCGTCTTCGAGCTGCGGCGACGAAGCATCGTGTACCTCAATGACGATATCGGCGTGTTTGATTTCGGCGAGCGTTGACTGAAACGCGGCGACAAGCGAAGCCGGTAAGTTGCGGATGAACCCCACCGTGTCGGTCACCACCGCGTATTGCGGGCGAAAATCCGCCTCGCCGAGGTAGATCTTGCGCGAAAACGTGTCGAGCGTCGCGAAGAGTTTATCTTCGGCGAAAACTTTCTGTGAACTCGAAGACAAGGCATTCAGCGTACTGCTTTTACCCGCATTGGTGTAGCCCACCAGCGCGAAGGTCGGGAGATTGCGCCCCTGCCGCGCCGTGCCGCGGTGGCGTTCGACATCCTTGAGATCGTCGCGGATCTTCTGGATGCGGCGGCGAATATAACGCCGGTCGGTTTCGAGCATGGTTTCACCGGGGCCACGCGTGCCAATGCCGGGTGCGCCCGTGGCTCCCTGCCGCGAGAGCACTCCGCCTAAACCCTTGAGACGCGGTAAAATATAGAGCAGTTGCGCGAGTTCAACCTGTAAAATCGCTTCGCGCGTCTTCGCGCGCATGGCAAAAATATCGAGAATCACCTCGATGCGCCCTAAAACCCGGATTTTAAGTTCTTCTTCGAGATTACGCAGCTGGTTCGGTTTTAACTGGGCGTCGACGAAAAGCAGGTTGAGCCCCAGTTCGTCGAGCGCCTTGCGGATGCGTTCGATCTGTCCCGAGGTAAAAAACATCGCCGCGTGAATGTCGGCGTGGTGAAAGAACAGCTCGTGCAGCGTTTTGACGCCCGCCGTTTCTGCCAGCATCAACAGCTCGCGCAGCGATTCTTCTTGCCCGCGCTTGTCTTTAAAATAACGCGAGCCGTACTGGCCGACGCAGAGCGCACGGTACTGCTCTTTCGAGACAAGTTTCTTTTGGTATAACGACGAGGCGTCCACGTAGTTTTACGGCTGAGGGATATCCTTCCGGTACTTATTTTTTTTATCGATCTTATAATCGGCGGGATTTTTATAGATCGTGATACGGTTTCCCGCAAAGATCGCGTTGCTCTTAAACCAGCCCTGGTTGGCTTCGACCGCATAGAGTACCGGAATCTCGGAACCGATGATGTCGAGCGAAAGCGGTTTCATGTCGTGGATGCTCGAGATAAAATTTTTTTCGTGCACAAACGCGATCGAAAGCGGAATATGCGTATTCTGCATCCAGAAATTCATCTCATGCGCTTTGGTATAGACGAAGATCATGCCGCGGTCTTTGCCCAAAAACTTACGGAACATGAGACCCCGTTCTTTATCTTTTTCGGAGCGTGCCACTTCGCAATCGAGCACCACATCTTGCCCGCGCGCATTATGGAACACAATACGCCAAATTTCGTCGAGCGGTTTAACAAGATTGCCGGCGGGTTCGGCCGGGGCGGGGGTTTTGACCTCGGTTTTCTTTTCGGCACCCCATGGGTCTGGCCGCTCGGCTGCAAGCGGGGCCCAGGCCAGTGCAAAGAACAACAACGCGTAAAGAATACGCGCGACGCGGTTATTCCCACTCAATGGTTGCCGGCGGTTTAGAAGATATGTCATAGACGACGCGGTTCACACCCCGCACTTCGTTAATGATACGGGAAGCGATTTTTGCGAGCACATCATACGGCAGGTGCGCGAAGTCTGCGGTCATGCCGTCTTCGCTCGTCACGAGGCGCAGCGCAATGACGTTTTCGTATGTGCGGTTATCACCCATGACACCGACCGACCGCACCGGCAGAAAGATCGCGCCGGCCTGCCAGACCTTTTCGTACCAACCTGAATTTTTGAGCTCGTCGAGCATAATGGCGTCCGCTTCGCGCAGCGTCGCGAGATTCTGCTTCGTCACAGCCGTGAGAATGCGAATCGCCAGTCCGGGCCCGGGGAATGGATGGCGATACAGCAGGTTGCGGTTAATCTTGAGTGCGAGGCCCAGACGCCGCACTTCATCTTTGAAGAGCTCAGAAAGAGGTTCGATCACCCTGCCCGCTTTAATGAGATCGAGCACACCCTGCACGCGGTTATGGTGCGATTTAATGGTCTGCGAAGGCCCTTTCACCGAAACACTTTCAATGACATCGGTATACAGCGTACCCTGTGCCAGAAATTCATGGTGGCCCAGCTCTTTCGCTTTAGCGCCAAATTCATCGAGGAATAATTTGCCGATGATTTTGCGCTTCTGTTCAGGTTCATCGACACCCGCGAGCGCAGTGAGAAAACGATCTTCGGCGTCGACGACATGCAGCGCAATACCGAATTCTTTTTTAAAACGTTCTTTGACAGCGGCAGTCTCGCCTTTACGCATGAGCCCGGTGTCGACATAGACGCAGGTTAACTGTTTGCCGATCGCATCGTGCAGAAGCTTTGCTGTCACGGTCGAATCGACACCGCCTGAGAGGCCCAGGAGCACACGTTCTTTGCCGACCTGTGCACGTATCTCGCGGATTTTTTCTTCGACGAAACGACTCATCGTCCATTCAGGCTTTAAGCCGCAGATCGCCGCGGCGAAATTTTTGAGGATGACCTTACCCTGCGTCGAATGCTGCACTTCGGGGTGAAACTGCACACCATAAACGCGCGCCTTTTCGTCGGCTATGACAGCCATGGGGGAATTCTCGGTCACGCCGATCTTCACGAATTGTTTCGGCAGCTTCTCGACCTTATCTCCGTGCGACATCCAAACTTGACCGTGTTTAATGCCTTTGAGGAGCGGCGACGCCTTTTTCGCTCTGAGCGTCGCACGGCCGAACTCACGCGCTGCCGATGCCGCAACCTTACCACCATTGAGGTGGCAGATGAGCTGCAAGCCATAACAGATGCCCAGAATCGGCAGACCAAGATCAAAAATGCCCCGATCGACGCTCGGTGCGCCTTTCTCATAGACCGAAGCCGGGCCACCCGAGAGAATGATGCCCGCAGGGTTAAGTTTCTTTATTTCTGCAAGTGACAGGTGGTGCGGATGTATCTCGGCATAGTACCTGAGTTCGCGTATGCGGCGGGCAATGAGCTGCGTGTACTGCGAACCAAAATCGAGCACAACAATCTTCGCAGGGGGCGTCCCCTGCTTCGCTGCAACCGGCGATTTTTTTGCCGCCGACTTTTTCACGGGAATAGCGGGCATGATACCGCGAGCAGCAGATCAGATTTTTTATCGAGTTCACCCGCCGCAACGATCAGGTAGTTACGATCCATGAATTTTTTGCGATCGCTGCTGCTTCCGACAGAGACATCGACAGTAATCGTGTTCTTGCGCTGCGCGCGGTGCACCGAGACCGCGGTCAAAGAGAAGGTCGATTTGTTCTTCAGCTTCACTGAACCGGTCTTGTCTTTGGTGGCGCTGAGCGGCTTTTTATTCAGAAATTTAAAACTATGGTACTTCTTCAGAGATTCGTCTTTCTCAATCGATTTCATGATCTTCTTGAGCTTACTATCCGTTTTACCTTCTGCCTCCGATGCCGCAATCTGCGTCACCTGGCAGGATAAATAGACCTCTTCGGCCCTGACCGGCACAAACCCGACAGCAATCAAAAACACAGAAAACAGAAACCTCATGTGACATAATCCCATAAGCCTTTCAGGGGATAAAGTGGTTTTGCTACCGGAGTAAAACCACCCGGGGGTTACTCGCGCTGTTTGAAGGTTCGCGTCGGCGGTCTTCTCTTCTGCCCAGAGGCTCTTAGTCTAAAAAGAAATCCGCCTTGCGCTTTTTCAGGCGTTCGGCCTTTTTCTTCGCGAGGGCATTGGCAAGCTTTTGGCCCGGATGAATATCGGCGGGGGCATCAAGCACAACCTGCAGGTTCTTATCAAAACAGGACTTGTCTTGTGCAAAAATGCAGTAGGTGCGCGCATAAAAGTACTGCGTGATCAGCATCTTACCTTCGGTCAGTTTCAGGTTTTTTTCGAAAGCTTCTTTTGCGCGGGGTAAATTACCGCCCATCATCTCGGCGCGTGCACCGAAGTAGACACCTTCAAAGAGCCAGGCACCGGCGAAATAATATGCTTCGTCCCAGGTCTTGACCTGCGCCATCATGATCTCGATCTTCGGCAGCTCTGAAAGCGCCTGCGTATCTTCGCGATCGACGTTGATCGACGAGCCCCAGGCAAAAGCGTACCAGAACACGGCCGAGATATCGTCTTTGTCGAGTTTCGCGAGTTTTTCCTGTAATTGTTTTTCGCTGAGTGCGGCGATGCTCTCTGCCTCAAGGCGGGGTAAGAGTACCTTGCCGGCATAGTCGCGCGCGCGCAGATAGAGCATCTTTGCGCGCTGCTGCTGGCGTTTGACTTCGGCATCTTTTTTTGCCGCTTCGGCTTCTTCCATCTTGTCTTCGGCGAACGACAGCGTGTATGCCGAATAGATTTCGGCGATCAGCAGG
The DNA here is from genome assembly GCA_017302045.1 of Spirochaetota bacterium. Classification (GTDB taxonomy): domain Bacteria; phylum Spirochaetota; class Leptospiria; order Turneriellales; family Turneriellaceae; genus Turneriella. The sequence continues at coordinate 856 of JAFLED010000053.1, read as the reverse complement.
TTCAGATCACGGCTTTCGGGGTCATGCACCTGCATTGCCTCGAGTAGTTTAAGATTCGAAGCGATCGAAGTCTCGGCCAGTTCGAGATCGGTCTCTTGCTCGAAAACCTTGCGGCTTTCAGCAAAAAAACCCGTCGCCTGGCGAACGGCCATTTTTTTGAGCGAGCACGAAGAAACGAGCGCGACGATAAAAACGGAAAGAACGTATCGCATTAGTATACTTCTTCGACGATGCGGTGTTCGATGCTCTGGTAATAATTTTCGCCTTTACCATGGTTGAGTGCGAGTGTATTTACCGCGTTGCGCACACCCTCTTCCATACCTTTGAGACCGCACATATAGATAATCGTGCGTTCGTCGCTGATCACCGGCCAGAGTTTGCCGGGGTGGTCGTGCTTGATATCACCGACATAATAACGCCCCCCCGCTTTATTTTTCATTTCGCGGCTCAGCGCCTGAAAATAAAAAAAGTTGGAGTGCTGGTAGGCGCGAAACTCTTCATCGTAAAGCAATTCGGCTTTCGTTTTGACGCCGAAGAGCAAAAATACCGGCGAATGAAAATTCGGCGTATGTTTAAAAAGGCGTTGCAGAAAACCGCGAAACGGTGCGATGCCGGTACCTGTAGCGATAAATATATAGGGCCGGTGGATCTCCGCCTCAACCGGCAGTAAGAACTTGCGGCCTGCGGGCCCCGTGAGTGTCACCTCGTCCCCTGGTTTTGTATCGCAGAGAAAATTCGAGGCGACACCGCGGTATACCTGCCCCGTGGCCTCGTCTTTCGTGATCGCGCGTTTTACACACAATGTCAGGTTTTCGCTGTGTGGCATACGCGACGCCAGCGACGCAATCGAATACAG
>JAFLED010000052.1 GCA_017302045.1 Spirochaetota bacterium | reverse complement strand
AAGTTTATCTAACGATCGTAAAAGATCATTTCAAACTGCTTAGGAAATTCGACAGTGAAAGCCGCCCCGCCTTCCTCGTTTACCTCAAACGTATCGCCGAAAACACCGCAAAAAATTTTTTGCGAAAGCACCGTATTCAAACCGTCGAACTGGGCGAAGCCTTGAATGAACTTGCGGATGAGCGAAAGAACGCGGAAGCGGTGCTCCTCATAGAGGCAGATATGGAAACCTTGCGCAGCGCTATCCGTTCACTCCGCAAAGACTACCGCAATGTCGTCGAATTGTTGCTAAAAGGTTACCGCCACCGCGAAATCGCGGAAATACTCGAAATTCCGTTGAAAACCTCGCTCACTTGGGCACACCGTGCCGTGGCGGACTTACGAAAAAAGCTCAAAATTGAAATAATTTCAGACCACGAGCACATTTTATCATGAAAACGAAACCCGACTACGAGCTTTTAGAGCGCTATATCCGGAAGATCCTCGCGGAAAAAGAACGCACGGCAGTCGAGCGCCTGTTGCGTACCGATCGTACCTGGTTCGAAGCGCACCTTGAGCTGAAAGAGGCGCTTGTGCTGAGTGAAACGGGAGTTTCGGCCTCCCCATCCCTGCGAGAGCAAGTGCAGGGCATGGTGCGCCGCGAACGTACCGGGTTTGTCAGTATTCTGATAACAATTGTGAAAGAAAAGATAACCATTTCGTCCGCCGATCAGTCGGGACAGGATTTTCAGGGCGTATCGGCCGAGTTCGCGCTGCGCGGGACAAGCGAAGCGGGACCGGTCACGATCACGCGCAAGATCGAAGGCCGCAACGTGACGATTCTTCTGACACCGCTCGAACGCAAAGGCGCGTTCGCGTTCGCGGTTACCCTCGATAAAAAAGAGACTCTTTCAGCGCGGCTGATCGTCGATGAGATCGAACTGGAGAAAATCGATAACGTGGGCAGAGCGGCGGCCTTCGAATCGCGTCTGCAAGCGCCTTGCAACATTGATGTCGTTTTCTCAAAGAAAGGCAAAGAAGTGTTCACCGTTAATCTAAAGCTGCGCAGCGAGACACGGGAAAGATGAAATCCACGCCTTTTCCTCAATTTTGAAATAAAAGTGTCAAAATCCAACATTAAGCCTGTAGACACTTAACATGAAAACAAAACAACGCTTTCTCACGCAGAATTTCTTGTTGCACATACTCTTAGGGAGCAGTTTATTCAATATCCCCGGCTGCTTCACCATGAACTCAAAACGGTACGGTGAGAGTGGCGCGAAAGGGGGAGGTACGGCCGCAGTTACCGCAGATTTACAGCTTTGGCAAATTAACTCTGAAGCAGAAGAGATTCTCAAGGAAAGAGTTACACATGATACAAATCAACGTTATATTTTCAATATCGGGCTTCGAGAAGAAAAGCAACGTGATGCAGGTTTCTATGATTTATTATCCTACATAACCCTATGCACCCTTCCGTGTATGTATAGCTATGATAATACAATGGTATATATTATCAAAGATAAGCAAAACGAAGAACGCGAGATTTATGCGAAAACATATGAAAATACCACGACCGTCGTATCTGCATTCCCCTTGTTTGGTTTCTTGCGGGCTGGCCGCAAGGATGCACTGACGAATGAAACCGTCGCTGACACGGCAGATTTCGAGTTGCAAGAGATGAAAAACGCCGTCGTCGCCTATGAAAAAAACGCGGCGAACACAGAGCGGAGCGAACGAACGGTATGGTCACGCGCAAACAAAAGCAATCTGAAAGCCTTGCAAGAATTACGCGACGGCTTTCAATCGAAAGTCGTTCGTCAGGAATCCACCGCCTTTATCGACAACGCCTTCGATCATGCGATCAGAAATTACGCGGTTCGACAGGGCGCACCAAGAGCGCTCTTGAACCTGCCTTTCTGCGATTATTCGGGATGTACCGACTTTAAACTATACGACGTATTTCGTATGGCGACTCTCGCGCACGCGGAGGTCAGGGCGAACGGCATGGATGTTTCTGTTAAAAGACAGATAGACACTCTTCTCCTGACAATGACAATCGCGGGCGATGGGGTAAGACTTTATTTGGGCAAAGGAAAAGATAGTCTTACCATCCAAAAAGTGACAGAGATCAAGGGCATGTTCGAACGCAGTATCGATCACAGAACTGCGAGCTTTATTTCCGGGCAATTAATATCGACCATGAGCGCCGAGCCCAGCGTGGACAAATTTGACTATGATTTCATTAATAAAATGCGAAAATGACCAAACGGAGGACAAATGAACTATAAAACAATCGTTGTAGAATCCAGCGCCGGAATTTTTAAGAGCAGTTATCAGAAGCTCGGCCCCCTGATCGACGAGGCCTGCAACAAGCTTGCCGCGCAAGGCTATGAGGTTATTTCGATTTGTACGATCGGCATGCCTAAAGAACCGGCAGCCTTGGTTACCGCCGTCAAAAGGGCATAAATGAATAAAGCGTTTTTCAGGGGGCGCACAGCGGTGCTAAAGTTCTTACTTGTAACCGTCGCAGCGCTCCCCGGGCTCACGGTATTATCGTGCAAGAGCAAGCAGGTAGAGGTGAGTCAACAGGATCAGGTAATCGAACCGGATAATAGCTTTTTCCTGGAAAGGGATAAATGGGAAAAAGCCGATAAAAGTAATCTCGAAGCTCTCAATAATTTAAAAAACTCTTTTACCAATGACCAGATGAGCGAAAGAGCGTCTGACTACATCTACGGTGAACTCGATACCGAAATTCGCAGGCGCGCGCGACAAAGGGGCATACCTGCGAAATATCATGAGTTAAAAATTTGTACGCATGTCTTGAGCTGTAAAGACTTAATGCTTTATGAGGTTTTCAGAAAATTTGCGCTATCTTATATACATATGGTCTCCCGCGGATTTTCAGATATGAAAGCAACGGCCAATATCCGCGAAATTGTCGTCAAGTTATCTACAAACGACGGCCCGGTACAATTTTATTTCCGAACCGGTGCCGAGTATGCGACGCTTTACAAAATGTCGGTAGGTAAAAACATCACAACCGATTCTGGCCTTATAAACGAACAGGGACAGCAGCTTATTGTGAGCCTCAGTGAATGGCCCCCCGAAGGGGAAATCAACTTTGCCGTCATTGATATAATTCGTTCCACAAAGGGGAAAAATTGAAAAAAGCGCTGACCGCAATCGTCTTGACATGTGCGATAAACTCTGCGGGTCTCGTCGCGCATGAAAGTCAGCCTCAGGGTTAAACTCACCTTCGCTTTTATCGTCCTCACCGCGCTCCTGTCCGGCGGACTATCCGTATTTAATTACTTGCAACTACGGTCGCAGCTCATGGCCGAACTGACGAACAAGCTAACGAACATTGCCTTTCTCGGTGCGCAACTACTCGATAAACCCTCCTTCGCTCTTTTGGCGACACGTATCGACCGGATAAAATCAAATGAGACCGGTCAACCGACGATTGAAAAGACGCCCCAGTACGCCAAAATTTACGAACAACTGAATTTTATCCGCGATTCTTCGCCCAAACTCATCAAATATATCTATACCTTTGTGCCGGGCAAAAGCGACAACGAAGCTTATTATGTAGTCGATGCAAATACGTTAAACCTCGTTAAACGCTCAAATCAGGGATTACCGACTGAAGACATCTCTCACTTTAATTCTCCGTTTGATATAAGCACTTTTCCGACGGCGAGTCTGGCGATGCAAAGCCGAAAGGTTTCGATTGAAAAAAACTTCAGTTACGACGCAAATTTTCAAACGCATATCCTGACCGGGTACGCGCCAATCATGGGCGGCGAAGAAAACCAATGCCTTGGGTTTCTGGGTGTCGACATCTCAGCTAAAGATGTAGACGACCTTCTCTCCGATTCCGTAAGAAATTCCCTCTACATGACCGCAATCGTCGTGGTCTTATCGATTCTAATCAGTGTATATTTCGGACGCTTTCTAACCAAGACCCTCGTCGCACTCGATCACGTTGTAAATCAGTTCACAAAAGACGACTTTAGCGCACGCGTCAAAGTCTCATCAGCCGACGAAGTTGGAAGGTTGGGTTACAGCTTGAACCAAATGGCCGAAATTATCGAAAATTCACGACTGAGGTTAGGCGCCTTACTCGAAGCATACGGCAAATTCGTTCCGCAAGAATATATTCGCCTGCTTGGCAAAAGCGATATCGTCGAGCTGAAACTGGGTGATTATCTGCAAAAACAAATGACCGTGCTGTTTACTGACATCCGCGGATTCACAACCCTATCGGAAAAAATGAGTCCTTATGAAAATTTCGCTTTTATTAATAGTTTCCTGAAACGCATGGGCCCCATCGTCAGGAACAATTCGGGTATCATCGATAAGTATATCGGCGACGCGATCATGGCACTTTTCAATGATCAACCGGAGTTTGCCGTTAACGCCGCAGTCCAGATGTTCGAAGAACTCGATAACTACAATCAACACCGGAGGGATCAGCTGTATGACCCAATCGATATGGGCATTGGCATCCATACGGGCAGTATCATGGTTGGTACCGTGGGCGAGCAAGAGCGTATGGATGGAACAGTTATTGGCGACAGTGTAAACTTTGCATCGCGCCTCGAAAGCCTCACAAAAACCTACGGAGCCCATATTCTTATTTCAGAGGCTACGGTGCGATTGCTGCCCAATCGAAATCGCTATAAAATGCGCTTTCTTGATCGGGTTATTGTCAAAGGAAAATCTGAACAAATTCCGATTTTGGAAATTCTTGATGGCAAAAAAAGTAATTTAAATCTTAAGAAAATCGAACTAACCGAAGAATTCGAATCGGCCGTGCTTGACTTCCATTCAAACAGACAAGAAGCACAGGGAAAATTCCAAAGACTCTTTGAAAAAAATCCGGAAGACCTGACAATTCAACTTTACCTCAATCGCTGTGAAGCCCGCGCGCACGGTTATAAGGTTGCGGGCGTCGACCAAGAATATAAAAAGAAGGCCTGAACTCTCAGTCTAAATACGGCCTCAGCCAGCGTTCGATCTCTTCGACCGGCTTGCCCTTGCGACCCGCATAATCTTCGAGCTGGTCGCGGTCGATCTTGCCTACGGCGAAATATTTCGACTCGGGATGCGCAAAGTAGAGCCCGCTGACCGAAGACGGCGGTGTCATCGCAAAGTGTTCGGTGAGGTTAATGCCCGTATTTTTTTCGACCGAAAGCCAGTCGAAGAGAGTGCGCTTCTCGGTGTGGTCGGGCGACGCCGGGTAGCCGGGGGCCGGGCGAATACCGAGGTACTCTTCTTTGATGAGGCCTTCGATATCGAGCTTCTCGTCGGCCGCGTAACCCCACGTCAGCTTGCGCACGGTCTCATGCGCGTATTCGGCGAAGGCTTCGGCAAACCGGTCGGCCAGAGCCTTCACCATAATCGCCGAATAATCGTCGCCCTTCTTCTCGAACTGCGCCGCGTATTCGCCGGCACCGTCGCCGGCCGTCACGGCGAAACCGCCGATGTAATCTTTTTCACCGATATAATCGGCAAGTGAATAGTATATCTGCTCGTTATCTTTTTTCCTCTGCTGGCGCAGAAAGTGGAAAGTGTGGAGTACCTTGGTGCGGCTCTCATCGCTGAAAACCTGCACATCATCGCCCACTCTTTTCGCGGGAAAAATACCGACAACACCGCGCGGCGTGAAGGGTTTGTCTTTGAGAATCTTTTCAAGTATCTTCTGTCCGTCCGCAAAAAGCTTACGCGCTTCGGTCCCTACGACCTCGTCGTCGAGAATGCGCGGATAACGGCCGCGGAGTTCCCATGCCATGAAGAACGGCGACCAATCGATGTAGGGCACGAGGTCGCCCAGACGCACTTTATCGAGCAGTGTCACGCCGAGCTTATTCGGCACTTTCACCGGCGCGGGTTTTAAGAGAGGCGACTTCGCACGAGCGTCGGCGATCGAAAGAAAAGTGCGCTCTTTTTTGCCCGTCAGGTAATCGTTGCGGATTTTATCCTGCTCGGCGGTCAGCTCTTGCACATAACCCGAACGCAGATCCTGGCTCAAGAGGCGCCCCAAAACGCCGGTCACAAGCGAGGCATCGGGTACGTGTACGACCGGATTATCGTATGACGGTACAATTTTCACCGCAGTATGTGCTGCCGATGTCGTTGCGCCGCCGATAAGCAGCGGCTGTGTAAATCCGCCTTTTTTCATTTCGCTCGCGACATAGACCATCTCGTCGAGTGACGGGGTAATGAGACCCGAAAGGCCGATCACATCGGCGTGGATTTCTTTCGCCTTCGCGAGAATCTGTTCGCAGGGAACCATGACGCCCATGTCGACAACTTCATAGTTGTTGCAGCTCAAAACAACACCGACGATATTCTTGCCGATGTCGTGCACGTCGCCCTTGACCGTAGCCATGAGCACTTTGGTGCGCGCCGACGTTGTACCCGCGTTGGCCTTCTCTTCTTCCATGAAAGGGAGAAGATACGCGACAGCTTTCTTCATGACGCGCGCCGACTTCACGACCTGCGGCAAAAACATTTTGCCCGCACCGAAAAGCTCGCCCACGACACGCATACCCCCCATGAGCGGGCCTTCGATCACACGCAGCGTCGGGGAATATTTCTGCCTGAGCTCTTCGACGTCCTGGTCGACGAATTGGTCGATGCCCTTCACCAGCGCATGTTTGATGCGCTCTTCCGGAGAATTTTCACGCCAGCTTAAATCTTCTTTAACCTGTTCTTTACCGCCCGACTTATATTTCTCGGCGATATTAAGTAAGCGCTCAGTGGCGTCGGCACGGCGGTTCAGAATCACATCTTCGACATGCTCTTTGAGTTCGGGGGGAATATCCTCATAAACCGCGAGCATACCCGCATTGACGATACCCATATCGAGACCGGCTTTGATGGCGTGGTACAAAAAGACCGAGTGGATCGCCTCGCGCACGGCGTTATTGCCGCGAAACGAGAACGAGACGTTGCTCACGCCGCCCGAGACGAGCGCACCGGGGCACTCTTGTTTAATGCGGCGCGTGGCGTTGATAAAGTCGACTGCATAGTTGTTGTGCTCTTCAATACCGGTCGCAACGGTCAGAATATTCGGGTCGAAGATAATATCCGACGGCGGAATATGCGCCTTTTCGGTGAGTAGTTTATACGCGCGCTTGCAGATACGCACCTTGTCTTCTTCTGACGCGGCCTGGCCCTGCTCGTCGAAGGCCATCACGACCATCGCAAAGCCGTAGTCGTGCACCTTGCGGGCGTGTTCTAAAAACTTCTCTTCACCTTCTTTAAGGCTGATCGAATTGACGATGCCCTTACCCTGCACGCACTTGAGGCCCGCTTCGATGACCGACCATTTCGACGAATCGATCATGATCGGCACACGCGCGATATCGGGCTCTGAGGCGATGAGGTTCATGAACTTCGCCATCGACGCTTCGCCGTCCAGGAGCGCTTCGTCAAAATTAACGTCGAGAATGTTGGCGCCGGCAATCACCTGCTGGCGTGCAACTTCGAGCGCTTCTTGGAATTTATTTTCGAGAATGAGTTTCTTGAATTTCGGCGAACCGGTAACGTTCGTACGCTCACCGACCATGATGAACGCCGAGCCGCCTGCCCTGAGCGTAGCCGAAGGGTCGAGGTTCAGGGGCTCGAGGCCTGCGAGCTTGAGTGCGCCCCCCGAATTTGGGGGGAGGTGCCCGTCAGGGCGGTGGGGGGCGGAAATCGGCCGCGGTTTCTCGACCGCAACACGCTTCACCATCTCGCGGATATGATCGGGCGAGGTACCGCAGCAACCGCCCGCGATGTTGAGCATGCCTTCTTTCGCGAAGACTGCGAGGTCAGAGGCGAACATGGCCGGCGTTTCGTCATAACCGCCGAAGGCATTGGGTAATCCGGCATTGGGATAGCAGGAAATCAAAACATCGGAAACACGCGACAGCGCCGCGAGGTGCGGCTTCATGTCTTTCGCACCGAGCGCGCAGTTGATACCGATCGAGAGCGGGTTTGCGTGGCGCACCGAATTAAAAAATGCTTCGGCGGTTTGTCCCGAGAGTGTGCGGCCCGAAGCGTCGGTGATCGTGACCGAAATCGAAACCGGCACACGGTAGCCGAGTTCTTCAAACGCCTCTTCAAAAGCCATAATCGCGGCTTTGACATTCAACGTGTCGAGATTCGTTTCTGGCAGAAGTAAATCAGCGCCGGCTTTCATGAGCGCAATCGTCTGTTCTTTGAAACATTCTTTGAGCTCATCAAAACTGGTCGCGCGGTAAGCCGGATTGTTCACGTCGGGCGAGATCGACGCCGTCTTGGTTGTTGGCCCGAGCGAACCGGCGATAAAAATTTTGCGCGACTCGCCATGCTCTTTGTAAAATGCCTCACGCGCATCGGCGACACATTTGACCGCGGCGGCGTTGAGCTCTTTGACGAGGTGCCCGAGTTTATAATCTTCTTGCGAAATAAAATTGCTGCTGAACGAATTCGTCTCGATGATGTCGGCGCCCGCCTCAATGTACTCACGGTGAATCTCGGTGATGACGTCGGGGCGCGTGAGGCAGAGCAAGTCTGAATTGCCCTTCAGCGGAATGGGGTGATTTGAAAGATCAGGCGTTTCGGGCGCGGATTTTTCGTTGTTATGGAAATCCGCCTCTGTCAGGTTGCGGCGCTGGATCATCGTGCCCATGGCACCGTCGAGGATCAAAATGCGCTGGGCGAGAGCCTCGCGGATATCAGCTTCACTGTAGCGTGGCATATATCGATACATCTATATACATCGATGCGTCGTCAAGCAGGATAGACCTGTCCTAATATCGCTTGGCCTCTGCCCTATAGCCTTTGGTTACGGCGCTGTGCGCCTTATACCATGGATTACACTGACCTTATGCATGCTGTTGCAATGCCGCAGCTGGGGCAAATTCTGGCAAGCGCCGACATTTAGCGATTTCGCGCCCGCGAACAGCACAAACTACATGGTGCGCAGCGGCTTTCTGGTCGGCACTGTCACCAACGGCGATGGCGCAGAAGGCATTGAAATCGCCTATGACTCTGCCGACGACTTTAAGGCAGGCACGGGTTTTCCGACGTTTAAGGTACCGCTGCCCACAGGCTCGGCAACATGGCGCCTCGACAGCCGGCATAAGATTTTTTTACGGCTACGGTACCCGAACAATGGTTACTCCGACACCGCGGCGTTTACGGTGCGCAAGGGTAACAACCGCGACATCAATGGCGATGGATACCCCGACCTCGTTGTCGGGGGCGACCTGGTCAATTCAAATATGGGCCGTGCCTATGTTTTTATTTCCCGGGGGAAATCCGGCGTGGCCACGCAAAACGCAACAGCTGCAAGCGCAATCATCAGCGGACAAAACACCGGCGAAGCCCTGGGTGTCAGCACCGCGATGGACGACATCAACGGCGACGGCTACGCCGATCTGGCAATCGGCGCCAATCAATATGGTTCGGGAATAGGTCGGGTTTACATTCTCTATTCACGCGGAGTATCTGGCATCGCAACTCTTGGCGCGAACGATTCTGCCGTTGTAAAAATCGACGGTCAAGCGGCCCCCTGCGCCCTCGGTTATTCTGTCGCCGCGGGAGACATCAACGGAGACGGTTACGCAGATGTCGTGGCTGGCGCATACAACGACGGCAGCGGCGGCGTCGGCACGAACGGCGGGCATACTTATATTTTTCTCTCGGGCGGTAAAAATGGAATTTCAAACACTACCGCAAGCGCAGCGCATACAAATCTGGCCGGCGAAACCGCCCAAACATCATATTTCGGACACACGCTGGCGCTGGGTGATTTTAATGCCGACGGTTATGCTGATCTCGCCGTTAGCGCACCGATTTTCTCCGCCGCGAATCCCAATACGGGTCGCGTTTACGTTTTTTTCTCCGGTGCAAGTGGCATTCCCTCCCAGCCAGCGACGAACGGAACCTATTGGACAGCACCGACGGCAGCGCCCCCGGAATCTTTCGGTATCGGCCTTGCCAGCGGCGATTTTAACGGCGATGGTTTTAGCGATCTCACTGCCGGCGCGCACGGTACGGGAACAAATGTGGGCGAGGCATATATTTTTCTCAGCCAACCCGGTTTTTCCGGGGGAGCAACAGCTTCGGCAAACCACAAGTTAGGCGGTGAAGCTGCCGCCGATTATTTCGGATTCTCGGTCGCGTTTGGCGATGTCAACGGCGACGGCTACAGCGACTGGTTCGTGCACGCACAGCAGACACCGACGGGAAACAGCAAGGGATATATTTTTCACTCGCACAAGGGTGCCCTCTCGGCTACCTCAGCCGCTCAGGCGAACACGATCGTCACCGGTGAAAACGATCAGGATTTTCTCGGCGCTTATTCTTCACTCTATGACATCAATGCCGACGGTTACGACGATTTAATGCTGGCGGCATATCCGTACCCCGGTGGCACCAACACGGGTCGGGTGTATACATATCTTTTTTCGCCGGGTGCGCAAGGTATTGCAAGCGGCTCCGCGGCGGGTGCGACAGCCATCATCACCGGCGAAGCCGGTTCGCGCTTCGGCCGCTCGATACCCTACTGACTACTTTCTCAGCAACACGTAAAAATGCGCGCGGCCGCGCTGTACGTGCAGCAGGTGCGAAGACCGGTCGACAGCGAATACCGCTTTTGCATCTTCTAAACTGAGAATATTCTTGCCGTCGACTTCGAGCACAAGATCGCCCAGATTCAGGCCCGCGTGCTGCGCCGAACTGCCCTGATCGATAAAACTCACGTACGCTCCCTGCTTCTGCTCGAGCTGATAACGCTCCGCGAGGTCGTCGGTCACTTCGGTAATGACGAAGCCGAGCGTCGATTGCCATTTCTTACCTTCGGCCGGCGGTCGTTCTTTGACGAGACCCGCGACCTCGATGGTTTTACCGCCGCGCAATATTTCGAGTTTCACGTCTTTACCGATCGGCAGATCAGACATCCGGCGCACAATGGGATGCACGTCTTTTTCTTCGACCGCACTCACGGCCTCGCCGTTTACCCGCAGAATGATATCGAGCGGCTTCAGCTTGCCATAAAGATTCGATGATTTCAGCACCAGCGAAACCATGACGCCGCCCGTACCCTGAATCGCCAGCTGTTTGCGCAGCTCAAAATCGAGAGGCATGAGCTGAATACCCAGAAAGCCGCGTTTGATACCGCCTGACTTCAGTAGCTTATCTTTAACTTCAAGCGCGGTTTCGATGGGGATCGTAAAGGCAAGCCCCGAACCGCCGCGTGAATTGATGCCGATGACCTCGCCCTGCATATTGAGCAACGGCCCGCCCGAAGAACCCGGCGCAATAAACGCGTCGGTCTGTATAAAATCATTAAGAACCGGTGCTTGCGGCACGTTGCGGCCTTTGGCAGAGACGATACCAAAACTGACGGTACGGTCGAGACCATACGGATTGCCCACCGCGAGCACCCATTGCCCGACCTTCGTGGTTTTGCTGCGCCCCAGAGTCACTGGGCGCAGGTTTTTTGCCTCGGCGGCGCTGACCTGAATCAGTGCGACATCCGTTGGTTCGTCAGAACCCAAGACCTTGGCTTCGTATTCGCGCGGGTCGTTATTAAATTTTACGATGACCTTGACGTTGTTGTCGATCACGTGATGGTTTGTGAGAATCATGCCGTTTTTATCGATGACGAAACCCGAGCCCATGCCGCTGAACTTCTTGTTGTTGAGACTGCCCTCAACCTTGATATGCACCACACTGTTGGTGATTTCTTCACTCACAGCGGTAATATGTTTCTCAAGGCGCTCGAGATCGGGCGGCAATGGCGCGGCTACCAGCGGTAATGCAAAAGCAAGAATAAAGAAGATTATCTTCGTCGGGAAGTACATTCTTTCTGCGGTGAATTTCTCGCCGCGGGCGTAAACTCCGATTATCAGAAAGAGAAGTGGATTCTGCCGCCCAGAACCCCGACTCCGGCCATACCATCGAAGGGCGGCAGAATCAGCTGGTAGAGACAAAAATTATCGAGACAGACATCGTTCAAAATTCCGAAAATGGGTATCACGTCCGAACTTTTAACCCCATAACGGTCGCCGTAACCCGTTGCCGCACCAAAAGCCACGCCCGTCGCGTTGGTGATCCGCCAGGCGCGCACATTGGTGCGCATCAGGTGCCCGGTTGCATAGACGCCATAGTTATTAAAACTGTTTTTTACGTATTGCACCGTCGCACCGACAGAAAAATCGTCTTTGCGGTACTCGCCGCCGATGCCGATGTTGTTGTGCGCTTCGTTATATGCCTTGCCCTTGTAGGTCGGTTCAAAATGTTTCGAAAAGCCGCCGAGCGTAACGTGATAACTCGAGCAGTTCAAAAAGAAAAAGCCTGCTAGAAAAAGAGAAAGCCGGTTCATGTTTTAAACTCCGTTTCTGCCGCAGAAAGACCGTAACCGGAAGCCATCAAACAAAGAGCAGGGTGCGAAGAACGCACCCTGCGAAAATCTTATTTGCGAATCAGGTCGCGCCCTGCGGTTTCGTATCGGCCGGCTTTTTTTCGCCGGGCTTCTTCGTATCGCAGTGCCCTTTTTTGCAATGGCCCGACTTGCAGGCTTTTTTACACTTGGGGCTGTCGCAATTCTTGCAGCATTCTTTGGCCTTGGTTTTATCGTCGCAGCACGAATGCTTGCCGTCTTTGTGGTCGCATTCTTTGCAGCAATCTTTCTGATCGCAACAGTCTTCGTGACCACCCTTGTGACCGTCATGGTGGTCGGCAAATGCGACCGAAGCAGGCAGTGCAAAAGCAACCACCGCCAATATGTTTAAAAATAATTTCATAGTTCCTCCGAAAAAATTTATTGGGTGAGCCTCGGGGGCTCTGGCTAAAATCAGAGGTACCGTGGCGGGGGCAGAGGTGGTGAAAACACCAGAGATAAGAACGGAACTTCTTCGTTTACCACAGCGATCGAGACGATTGCGGGCGGCAACATCGGGAGTAGTGATTCAATATGCGCAGGATTATAGCAGTGCAGGCTGCAGCAGGGTTTCTCTTTCTTTTTATCGGATTTACCCTTATGGTGTTCTTGCGAAGCTTTGTTATGGCATGATTTCTTTGATTCTTGCGCCGTTTCTGCGCCTGCTGCGCACGGAAAAAGGTTCACGCCGCCGAAAAGAAATACCGTGGCGGCCGCGCAGAGAACAACTTTGCCGAAAACCTTCACTATGGTAAAATTAATAAACCGTTAATGTACCGACAATATATTTCGCGTATCGTGACTTATTTACGCTTCGCATTTTTCTTGGCGGGTTTAGCCTTCGCCTGCACGGCCTTTTTCGTCGGCGTGGCAGCTTTCTTTTGCGTCTTAGGCGCCGGTTTCAGAGGCGGAGCGATGGTTTTTTTCTCTTTCGGCGCCAGCAGCGCGCGTTTTTTGACGGGTTTTACCGGCGCCTGCCTGTTGAATTCGAGGGTTTTTTCTATCCAGAACAAAAGATCGGCGTCGTTCGTATACCCATCGGGATGCACGAAGACAAAACCCGTCATCGGCTTGCCGACAAAATCCATTTCGCGGCAACCCGTGCGTTTGAGCGCCTCGTCGTGAAAGCCAGGGCCGATACGCGCCATCAGGCGGTCTTCACCGCTGACTTTATCGCGGCTGATACCGACACACATCTTGTCGTCGACCATAAAAGCGACGCCACCAAACATCTGTTTTTCGATAAATGCCGCCTGCGGCGCCAGGAACTTTCTGATCCGCAAAGCCAACTCTTCACTGTATGCCACAGGCTAATAGAAAAGGTGGAGTGACCTTGGCAATGGCCTTTCTTGTTTACATTCGGGATACTCGTTTCAGGTAGTGTTTGCCACCCATGCCTCCGACAAACATAACCAACCTGCCTTTATTGTCCTGGGTCGCCGATTGCGAACACGGGCTTATCAGCGAGTGCAGTGCAGAACTTCTGAAAGCATATGGGGGCGGCGAAACGGCCATAATCGGCGCGCCTATCGAAAAGCTGATCGGTACACATGCGGCTATGGTGGTAAAAAACTGGTGTGCAGAAAGCACTCAGGCGGATGCCCCCCTGCGGTTAAAGACTTCTTTGTTCAGGCAAAACGGCGCGGAATACCGCGTAGAGCTATACGTAACCCATATGGAAACTGCCCGGCCGCTGCAGATACTATGCGTCGCTTTCGCGGCGATCACAACGCCGGTGCAGATCGAAGCAGCGGTTTCTGACCAATCGAAATTAGATACGCTGGCTTTCGTCGCCGAAGGCATGGGGCATGAGATCAACAACCCGCTACAGATTATTGTTGGTCATGCCGAGTTTCTGCTTACCCTCGCCCGGGATGAGACCCTGCGCTCTGGCCTAAGCGAGATTCTTGCGGCGGCAAATCGCATTCAGGCGGCGGTGGCAAATCTGCAGAACTTTGCGCGGCCCGAAATTCAGTGAAACCATGATTGTCGCCACCTCTGAAAGTCTTGCCGAAAAAATAAGACCCGCGGCGGCCCGGCTCGATATCATGGTCGGTGTTGCGCACTCGCCTGAAACCGTATTAGCGCTAAAACCGGCTGCGCTTATCACCGAAGCGGGAAATCCGACAGAACTCAATCTGCTTTTTAAGATTCGCGAATCGAACCCCGCGCTGCCGAGGATTGTCGCTTTCTCAAAGGTAGCCATACCGATGAATGTCATGATTTCGATGCGCATCGGGCACCGTTTTATCGACCTGAACGAAGACAGCGCTGCGCTGGCCTCGATCATCGGCGATGCGGTACGGCTGACGCAGTATTTTATGTCTGAGGAAATTCAGAAATATGTGCGCAACCTCGCATTCTTACCGCGCCTGCCCGATCTCTATGTGCGCGTCGAAGAAGCCGTACATGCACCCGGCTCTTCGCTATCGAAAGCGGCCGAAATCATCGAACGCGACCAGACCGTAACGAGCCTGGTGCTGAAGCTCGTGAACGCCGCTGCCTTTGCCGGCAAAAAACCCGTCACGAAAATCGGCGAGGCAGTCACGCGCATCGGCATCAACAACCTCAAGGCCATCATTCTCGCGGTGAGCATATTTTCCGGTAAAATCGGTTACGGCGGAGGTATTGACTTTAATTCGCTGCACACACATGCTTTCACTGTTGCGCGCTGTTCGCGACGCCTGGCAGAGAGCGAAGGTTTACCCCCGTGGAGCCAGGATATGATTTTTCTCGCGGGGTTGCTGCACGACATTGGCGCGCTCGTGCTACTGACCTCAAACGGGAAACTTTATGAAGAAACACTGATCAGGGCACAGACGCAGAACCTCAATATGCTCGAACTCGAAAAAACCGCCTTCGGGGTCGACCACGCCGTGCTGGGCGGTTATGTCTCACGCTTGTGGGGATTTCCCGACATGATTTCAGAGCTCATCATGCACCACCATGGCGCCCCGAAAGAAGACGTGAGTTTTCGTATTGTGCAAGCAGCCGATGCGCTGACGCAAAAACTACTCTACCAGGGACGCGGCGAAGGTATACCTTCGACCATCTCTGTCAGCGAAGAATGGGCAAAAATCTGCAAACCCATTCTCCAGGAAATCGCGGTTGAAAACGCCGCGGCGCTGAGCAAAAAAAAATGACCCGCGTTTCACAGCCGCTTGCGCAACACCTTTTTATCGAATTTGCCCACGCTGGTTTTAGGTATGGCTTCGATGACATACATATCGGTGAGTTTGGGCACCTGCCAGTGCGCGAACTTTTCGCTCAGAAACGCATGCAATGCTTTTAAATCGAGCGTGTCTTTTTTTTCGGGTTTCGGCGTGAGAAAGAGCACGGCGGCCTCGCCGCGCACATCGTCGGGTCGGCCCACAACTGCCGCCTCGAGCACATCGGGAAAAGCCATCGCCGCGTTTTCCATCTCGACGCTCGAAAGCCATTCGCCGCGTGTTTTGATCAGGTCTTTCTTGCGATCGGTAATTTCCATGAAGCCGTGCTCGTCGACACGGGCAACGTCGCCTGTACCGAACCAACCGTCGGCGGTGAACGCAGCATTCGCTTCTTTATTTTCCGGTTTGTAATACGAGGCGGCGATCCACGGGCCCTTTACCTGCAGCTCGCCCGAATTTTTGCCGTCCCATGCGAGAGGATTTCCCGCGTCGTCGACGATACGCGCTTCGACGAGGGGTACAAAAGCACCCTGTTTCGAGCGCTGCTTCAGCTGATCTTCTGCGCTCCATGAAGACATGTGGCGTTTGAGATTGGCAACGGTACCCAAAGGCGATGTCTCGGTCATACCCCAGGCATGCAGAATCTGTACGCCGTGCTCTTTCTGGTACGCCTCGATCATCGCCGGCGGCGCGGCCGAACCGCCCACAACCATGGCGCGTATCGATGAGATATCCGTCTTTTCCTTTTTGAGATGCTGCAAGAGTACGTTCCAGATCGTTGGCACGCCGGCTGCAAGTGTCACCTTCTCTTGTTCAATCAGATCGGCGATGGGTTTACCGATCAGTTGATTGCCCGGATAAACCGGCTTCGCTCCAGTAAGGCAGGCCGCGAAAGGGATACCCCAGCTCATGACATGGATCATCGGTACGACGGGCAGAATTACGTCGCGTGCCGAAACCGCGAGCGAATCGATCATCGAGATGCCCATTGCGTGCAAGAAAACCGAGCGGTGTGAATAGAGCACCCCCTTGGGTTCGCCGGTTGTGCCCGATGTGTAACACATGCCTGCCGCGGTGTTCTCATCGAATGCCGGAAATTCCGCAACGGCGTTTTCGGCCGCAATGAGCGATTCGTAATCCGTTATACCCTTGAGTTTAAGCCCTTGATCGGGCGAAAGATCGTCCATGACGATGAACTGCTTCACGGTTTTAAACTGCGGTTCGAGGTCGGCGAGAGGTTTCATCAGCGATTTGTCGCAGAAAATAAGGGCATCCTCGGCATGGTTGACGATGTAGACGAGCTGTTCGGGAAACAGGCGGATGTTCAGCGTGTGCAGCACGGCGCCGAGGGCGGGCACGGCAAAATAAAGCTCCATGTGGCGGTACGAGTTCCAGGCGAAGGTTGCAACGCGGTCGCCGGGTTTCACGCCGAGTTTTCTCAGCGCCTGCATCAGCTTCAGCGTGCGCGTATAAAATTCGCCGTAGGTATAGCGGTGTATGCTGCCGTCGGCGAGCCGCGAGACGATTTCTTGCTCAGGAAAATTACGCTCGGCGCGCGCGAGAATGCGGTCGATGGTCAGCGGGTAATGCATCATGAGGCCGTTCATGGCCTGCAGATGGGTTACCTTTCGGCACCGTCAAGCGCGGTTTAAGATACCTTCTCGAGCAGCGCAAAACCCGCCGACCTGCGAAAACCTTCGCGCACATGGGCGGGGGCGAAAGGCATCGTCAGTTTGACGATCAGCCTCGGCCAGAGGGGCAACGGCATCGCCCGGTGATGCTCGCGCGCGGCATCGGCATAATAACTCATTTTCGCAAGGCCCCAGCCGCGTTCCGCGAAGAATGCAAACCAATCCTGCGGGTTAAAAAGCATCGGCGCGCTCTTCAGCTTCTGCGTCAGTGCCGTTCGCTTGCGGCGCTCGAATGCTTCGCGCGTCATATAGTCGGTAATCCAATAACGCATGCTCTTGCAGGCAGAGAGATCGCCGGCGAGCGCGCCAACGTTCTCTTCGCTCAGATAGGGGATTACCCCTTCGGTCAAAACCAGCGTCCTCTTTGCAGAATGATCGATCTCGCGCAAAAAACTCTGTCGTGCCGCGGCATCAGCCAAATCTGTTTTGATAAACCTGAGCCGGCAACGCGGGACATCCGCCGCCAGAATCTTTTCTTTATACTCAATGATCGCCGGGAAGTCGGCTTCGACCCAGTTGAGGCTCGTGGGCAGGTCCATACGAAAGGGACGCGCATCGAGCCCTGCGCCGAGGTTCACGACGGTATCGACGCCGGCGCGAATCGCCTCTGCGATTAACCGGTCGATCATCATCGTGCGCAAAACGACGACCCAGTTGGTCATCGCCGCCGCCGGCATCGTCGTCGCAATCTTTCTGCCGCGATCGCCAGCGAGCTTTTCCGCAAAGGCGTCGCGGAACAGGGCATCGGGACGTGCGGTTTCTTTCGCGCGGTGATAGGCGACCCAGAATGCGGTATCGGCGACGTGATCGATCGGACTTTCAGGCATACAATATGAACCCGGCGGGACAGTGGCGGGCTCCGAA
>JAFLED010000051.1 GCA_017302045.1 Spirochaetota bacterium | reverse complement strand
CTTCGGAGCAGCAGTTTCTCGGCGGCAATACCGATTCGCAGGCGGGGTTCGGCAACGATGTGCAGGGCCTTTATAACTCGATCAATTCGGTCACACAACCTTCTGCTAACGGCGACCCGACGCTGCAGAAATTTTAACGGAGAGAAACATGCGCACAATTATTCTCAGCCTCAGTATTTTTGCCCTGCTCGCCGCGTGTGCGAAAAAACAAATCCCGGAGGGCACCGTTAAAGGTGTATCCAAATTCCAGCTCTCGGGCGGCGCGGCGGTTTCACAGGCCGGCACCGACGAATATAACCCATACGTGTTGCAGACGGGTGACAACTATCTCGTACTTGTGTTTGCCTCGAATCGTGCCTGTGGTAACTGCTCGGGACACAACCTCTTTATCGCACGCTCGACCGTTGCTTACAACAACGACGCGGTATTCCCCGCGTTTGAAAATCCGACAGTGATGATGGTCGCAGGTACGCCGCTCAACTATATATCCCCCATCGCTTTTGCGCCTGTGCTTTCCGGTAACGACATCCGAATTTACCTGACAAATGCCGGTAACACGATTCAGCAGACAGGATTGCTCACACCCGGCAGCTCTTATAACACAACTCTCTCGGCAATCACCAACACTGCCGGGGCGACAACCGCAACGGTCTTGGGCGCCGAATTTACCGGTTCGACAATCTATGCCCGGCAAAATGGCACCGTGTACTCGTTTGCGCCGAATACCAGCAATACTCCGGTCGCTATGGCTACCGGGCAGAACGCCACATCGGTCGCCAGCGTCGACGGGGCGTTTACGTCCCGTTATGACGGTTTCTTCTCTCTGATCGACGGCACGATAGCGGGCATGTCACTCTATGGCATGGGCGGCAATGTGGAAAAAGTCAACACGGCGATTGCCAAGGCGCGGTTAAGCGCCCGCTACATGAGCGTCATGCGCGGCGGCGGTTTTAATGGCGGGCTCATGTTTATCTCTGGCATCGAATCAGGCAGCACCACACAAGATCTCTACGTTGTCGACGGCATGAACGTGTGGCAGATGTGGCAGGCATTGAACCCGAAACCACCGGGCGCTCCCGATGGCGGATCGACACCGGCGGCGACGGCGACTGCCGACCCGGTTTATTCTCCCGTCGCGGGACATTATGGCATGCCAATTTCGGTAACCATAACCTCGACGACGAGTTCTGCTGTGATTTGTTACACAACAAGCGGCGTTGATCCGGTCTGCGATGCAACACCCGCCTGTACAACCGGCACGACCTATGTGAGCGGAGTCTCGGTCAGTTATACTACAACAAATTTCAAGGCCCGCGCCTGCAAAGCAGGTCTCACGGATTCAAACGTCGTTTCGGCAACGCATGTCTCTGACGCAACGCAACCGACATTGCCCGGGACTCAGGCTGCGAATACCATTAGTTCCTCGCAGATCGATTTAACTTGGGCATTATCAACAGATAACGCAACGCCACAGGCACAGATCGTCTATGAAATCTGCCAATCCACAAGCGTGTCGGGATGCACTTCGTTCGGCACGGTTAGCTACACTACTGCGGCAAATACAACGAGTTACTCGGTAACCGGTCTTTCTGCTTCGACGCAATACTACTTTCGTGTCCGCGCGAAAGATTTGGCGGGCAACGCCAGCCCGCATGGCACGCAGACAACTGCGACTACATCTGCCGCACCAACGGTCAATGCACCTACCTTTAGCCCGGTGGCGGGGCTATACAACACAACGCAAAACGTCACGATCAGTACAACGACAGGCAGCGCGACTATCTGTTACACGACCGACGGGAATACTCCTGCCTGCGATGCAACCCCCAGCTGCACAACCGGCTCAGCATACAGCGGTACCGTGGCAATCGCTGCTACAGGGCAACTCAGAGCGATTGGTTGCCGTAACGGTTACACAAGTTCGTCGGTTACGGGCGGCACCTACACCATAGATACGGTGGCGCCGGTGATATCCGGAGTTTTACCGGCAACGAACGATTCGCCCACAAACACCCAGGTGAGCTATACACTTTCAGAAAATTGTGCATCAGGAAACATTGTCTGGGCCCGCACCGGAGGTACGGCCGATGCCGCCGCACCGCACACGAAGGCTTTGACGGGCGCAGAGCTGAACTCCGGCGCGCATAATGGCATCACGCTCACTAATAACCCGACGCTGGTTACCGGAGCAATTTATTCCGTCAGCTTCAACTGTACAGATGCGGCCGGCAATGCCGCGGCAACAGTAACGAGTACAAACGTAACCCACAGTGCCCCCATAGGCCCTCCCCGGCTTATGGAGCCTAACGGTACAGTGAATGCTATGGTGCTCAGCGGCAATAATCTTTATTTCGGCGGCGACTTTACCTATGTCGGTGTTGGTACCGGCGCTGGGGCGGTGCTCGATATCAGCAGCGGTGCTATTTCTTCTTCAGTAACGACCATTCTTAATATCGCAGCAGATGTTTACACCTCAGCACCAGATGGCTCGGGCGGTTGGATTATAGGGGGTACTTTTACTTCAATCGCCGGAACTTCACGCAATCGCCTCGCCCGCATCAACGCCGATGGCAGCCTGCACAGCTGGAATCCCAACGCGAACGGTACCGTGAACTCGCTTGTTGTATCGGGTACAACTGTCTATGTCGGCGGGTCGTTCACCAACGTAGGCGGGCAAACACGAAATCGCATCGCCGCTCTGGACATCAATACCGGCAATGCAACCGCATGGGATGCAAATTCCGGAAATCAGATTAATGTTCTGGCCATTAGTGGCACCACATTATACGCAGGCGGTTTTTTTACGACGATCGGCGGACAATCGCGCAACCGCATCGCGGCTCTCGACACAAGCACAGGCACCGCAACGGCATGGAACCCGAATGCGAATGGCTCCCTGAACAGCATTGCAGTTTCAGGATCAACAGTCTACGTTGGCGGTAGCTTCACAACCATCGGCGGCCAAACACGCAGCTGCATTGCGGCTCTCGACGCGAGCACAGGCACCGCAACGGCATGGAACCCATCTGCCAACTCGAATGTCAATGCCATCGCCATCAATGGCAGCACCGTCTATGCCGGCGGCAATTTTTCTCTGGCAGGCGGGCAGTTGCGCAGCGGACTTGTTCAGCTCAATACGGGGTCTAACAGTGCTACCGGCTGGAACCCAAACCCCAATGCGGGTGTAAGCGCCATCGCCATATCGGGTTCGAATGTTTATGTCGGCGGAGATTTTACTACAATCGGCGGTCAAACCCGAAACCGGCTGGCGGCGCTTTCGGATACGACGGGCAGCGCGACGTCATGGAACCCGAGTCCCTCGGGTGCAATTATATCAACCATCTCCCTGGCGGGTTCAAACATGTTTGCTGGCGGCACTTTTACCCAAATCGCCGGTCAATTACGTAACCGCCTCGCCGCAATAGATGTCACAACGGGCAGCGTAACAACATGGAACCCGAATATCAGCAGCGGTGGAGCCGTTGTTTATTCTATCGCTCTTTTCGGAAGCACAGTCTATGCGGGCGGTACATTCAGTACCGTGGGCGGACAAACCAGAAATAATATTGTAGCCCTGGATGCCAGCAGCGGCAGCGTCAATACTTGGAATCCTAATTCGAATCTGAATGTGAATTCACTGGCTGTTTCCGCATCGGGATCGATCGTCTACGCAGGTGGCACCTTCACCAGCATCGGCGGGTCTTCACGTAACCGCATCGCCGCCCTTGATGCAACCACGGGCAGCGCCACTGCATGGAACCCGGGCGCCGACAATAATGTTTTGGCGCTCGCGGTTTCCGGATCCAATATTTATGCGGGGGGAAGTTTTAACGTTATTGGCGGCCAAACCCGTTCTTATCTCGGTGCAATTAATGACACGAGCGGTACTGCAACCGCGTGGACGCCAAACGCCAATAACCCCATCCGCTGCTTAACGGTTTCGGGAACAACGTTGTATGTGGGCGGAGGTATTACAATGGCTGCCGGTTTCGGTCGTGTCGGCGGTGCCGCTTTTGATACAGGAACCGGAAACATTACATCCTGGAGCCCGGCAACAACCGGCGCATTTGCAACCATCTACTCGATCGCCGTTTCAGGATCGACAACGTACGTGGCCGGATCGTTTGCCAACGCTGGCGGTCAGAGCCGTAATAATATCGCGGCTCTCGACGCAACAACGGGCTCCGCCAGTACGTGGAATCCGAACGCGGATCAATTGATAAACTCGGTTATCGTATCCGGAACAGCCGCATACGCCGGGGGAAACTATGTCAACATCAATGGGCAACGGCGCAGCTACCTGGCCGGCATTAATCTGACAACGGGGGCTCCGTACTAAAGCATGCTTAAATTTAAGAAGAATCTGCTGGTTTATTGCCTTGTGGCTGCGCCCCTGATATCGGCGCAAAACCTCACCGACAATCTTATCCTCGACGAAGAACTTTCTGCACTCCGCGCCATCAATGTCACGAAAAAATCCACCTTCTCGGATCTC
Source organism: Spirochaetota bacterium (assembly GCA_017302045.1). Lineage (GTDB taxonomy): Bacteria > Spirochaetota > Leptospiria > Turneriellales > Turneriellaceae > Turneriella. The sequence continues at coordinate 13,705 of JAFLED010000051.1, read as the reverse complement.
TGCAAACTCGTGCTCATCCACCGCAACGAACTCGAAAAATACCCGACCGACGAAGAACGCTGTGCACGGCTCGCCGAACTGGGCATCTACGATACAAAATCAGTCGATTATATCCATCTCACACCCCTCAAGAAAGGCGCGGCGGCAAAAACGGCCATCCGTCTGCACAAGCTTGAAACCACCCTGCTCTTTCAGCTGCTCGGCTGGGAATGGTATGCGATACAGAACGCAGAGGCGCTCGGCATTCTCGAAAAAGGTTCAAATAGCTGGGATGAACTCAGCGGTGAAGAGCTCATTACAATGATGGATCTGGCACTCGCTAAAGCCCTGGAAAAGGACGGCTGGATGAAAGAAAAGAATCCGTACAAAGAATTCGGTTTCGATTCATACCAGGATATGGATAAAAAAACCAAACCAGAGTCTACGCCTGCTCCTGAAACTAAACCCGAAAAAGAAAACGGGAATCCCTGAGAGTCTGTATGACCAAGACGATGAAAATCTTCACAGGGCTGATTATTCTTCTTCTCGCCGTAACGGCGACTGACGCGGCGAAGGCCAAAGAAAAGAAATCGAATAAAACAAAGAGCGAACAGAAGAAGCCTGCTCCGGCATCGGCAGTCCCTGCAGATGTCATTGAAAAAGAAGCGAAGGAAATTGAGAAAAAACCGGAACCAGCAGAAAAAAAGCCCGATGCTGCGACTTCTGATATGACAATAGCGCCGGCGGCGCCGCCGGTTCCCGCCCCCACGCACGAAACCGATGAAGCGCCCGTGAAACATTACCTGCGCGGCGGCATGATTGCAACGAACACCTACTACATCGACCCGACAATCAACCCGGGGCTCTACTCCGGGTTTTTCAGGCCCTTCGGCAAATACACCTATAACGAGAAATGGGAATTCACGGCGCGCGGAAATATCATTCTAAAACACTACGCGCAACAACTCGGCCCGATAAAACAGACCAACCTCGTCGGCAGTCTTGAAATTCTCGCAGGTGAAACGAAGATCGCAGGCCATCACCTCATGGCAGGGCGCAATTTCTACGCGATCGAACAGGGACTGCTCTTCGCCAACTTTGCCGACGGTATTTCGTACAGCGGTAAATACCGCTTCGGACAGATCCGCGGTTTTGCCGTCTATTCGGGCGACTATGGTTCGTCGCTCTGCGCTTTGAACGTCACAGGCTGCAACGGCGACCCGGGGCCATTCGTAAACACGCCGAACCTTCTGCCCGATTCGGGCATTCAGAATTCAGGGCAGCGCCTGTTTTTCGCGGCGGAATATTTTTCTCCCGAATATCTCGGCGGCCAGCTGTTCTCATACTTTTTACTCTCGCGCGACATGATCAAAGAAAGCGGATCGAATACAAAATACGCATACAACCCCTGGTATGGCGGCATCGGGGCGCGGGGTTATATGGGTAATTCGGCGTACCGCTACCGCGGTGAATTTATCTACCAGGGCGGCGGCACGTACAATCAGGTGCTGAACGGCGTATCCGAAGCGACAACGATTTCGGCATTTGCCGCACTGGTTAATTTTACCTGGTCCATGCCGGTGCTGAAAAATATCGACCCACAATTAACATTAGACATCGCCGTGGGCTCGGGCGACGGCGACAGCACACGTGTTACAAACGGGTCGCAGTCGAACACGGCAGGTAATTACAACGCTTTCCAGAACTTCGGTAGTTTCTCGGGTGGCCTCGCGCTAAAGCCCCGCCTGGCAAATATGCAGGTCTATCGGCTAGGTACTTATTTCAGACCGTTCAAATCGATGTATGCGCTGCGTAACCTCTCCGCGCAACTGAAGTACTCCTACTACCGCAAGAGTGTTGCCGCAGGGGGGATATCCGACCCCGGGGCAACCGAAGCGAATGCCGACGTCGGGCATGCGGCCGATCTTGCGCTGGTCTTTAACGCCAAGGCGGATGTCCAGTTTTTCTATGGCTTTGGTCTCTTTAAACCGGGTGGCGCCTACCCCATCACACAGTATGACGGCACGAGCGGGCAGGCATGGCGCTACGCGCACCTCGTGAGCCTGACACTGATTTTTTAACCCAGGCGCAAACGCGGCGTAACCACATAACTTGACACCGCGTTTAAGCCTCCCGTTCTCACGGGATGTCTTATCGTTTTCTCAAAGTCGAAGAAAAGAAGCTTACACTGAAATCCGGGACAGAAGCCGGCTATGCCTTAGTCACCATAGATTCGCCGCCCTTAAACCCCCTGTCATCGGGTGTCTTTCACGATCTGAATGCGCTCATCGATAAACTCGAAGCGGACAAAACACGTTTAGCGATCCTTACCGGCGCAGGCAAAGCCTTTGTCGCCGGCGCCGACATCAGCGAAATGAAGGGTATGGATAAGGCGAACGCGAAAGAATATTCGCTCTTGGGACACAAGACCTTCTCACGCATGGAAAACTCACCGGTCATCTTCGTTGCGGCGGTAAACGGCTTTGCGCTCGGCGGCGGCCTCGAGCTCGCGATGGCATCCGACATACGTATTCTCGCGACGGGTGCCCAAATGGGATTACCCGAGGCCACGCTGGGGCTCATACCCGGATTCGGCGGTACGCAGCGCCTGCAGCGGCTCATCGGGCAGAGCGCGGCGAAATACCTTGCATTAACCGCCGAACGTATCGGCAGCGAAGATGCACTGCGCCTGGGTCTGGCTGCCAAAGTGGTCGACCCCGACAAACTGCTTACCGAAGCAGAAACGCTCGCCGGTAAAATTCTGAGCCTGGGCCCCAAGGCTGCGCAAACGCTGAAGGCTGTGATGCGCGACGGTGCCGATATGCCTTTACCTAAGGCGCTCGATTACGAAGCCGAAGAGTTTTCGGCTCTTTTCTACGGCTCCGAAGCGCAGGAGGGATTAAGTGCGTTCCTCGAAAAAAGACCTGCAAAATTCTAAGAAGAAAACACCTGCAAAAAAGAAGACACAGGAACAGATGATTTTCGGCCGCAAGAAAAGTAAGGCAGCCGAACCCAAACCGATTCTGGATTCGGCGACTTCAGACGAGCTGTTTATCGTCGACCAGGTGCGCAAGATTCAGGTCGAGCGGCTGCGCCAGACATACGACGACTTTTTCCAGAACCCCGAATTTACCAAAATCTCGAAGTATTTTTTCGAACAAATCTATGGCGCCGGCGACAAGGCGAGCCGCGACGCCGCCTTTAACAAGATCTATGAAAAACTATCGGCGGCGGTGAATCCGAAACGCATTCAGCGCGTAACCCAGCTGAAACAATTGAACGAGCTCACCGACGAGCTTGATCTCGCCGTGGCGCGTGAATTCATGAAAATGAAGAAAAAATCCGCGATGACACTCAAAGATTTTGAAACCTGTTATAAAGCCCTGAACAACAAACCCGAGCGCGAACTACAGTTGCAACTGTTAATGGAGACGACGCGGTTTTTCCATAAACTCGCGCATGTACCGCTTCTGGGTTTCGTCATCAAGCCCACACAACTCGCGGCCAAAATGCTCGGCGTCGAATATATTATGGAATTTTTTATGGAAGGTTACCGTTCTTTTAAATCGGTAAAAGATGCAGAGCCTTTCATGGTCGCCATCGAAGAGCGCGAACGCGCCTACCTCAACAAACTTCTGCCCTAACAGGCTTAGAGATTGGCGAGTATCTCGCGCACCAGCGGCAGATCGTTTTGCCGCGACGAATCGCCGCCGAAACCCGCATGCCGTTCGAATCCCGACCCTAACTTGTAGAGAGCAGCTTTCTCATAAATCGCAGCGGTTTGCGCGGGTAAAAAGCGCGGGCCTCCGCCAATGACGAAATTACTGCCATCGAATAAAATACCGTCTTCGACGCCCGAACGATTGCAATAGATAAAATTCTGCCCATACGAGTCGGCAAAAACGCGCAGCCGGTTTTGCCAGGTGAGCGTCGAATCGAAGGCCGCACCGCCCGAGAGATAACCACGCGCGGGCGAAGATGAAATCACGACGACATGCTCCGCTCTTGTCTCGGCAGCCGCGTATGCGAGTTCCATGTGCCACGCGTCTTCGCAAATGAGTATGGCGGTTTTACCAAGCGCGCCCTCATAACTATTCAAATTATTGCCGCGCGAAAAATAGCGCGCCTCGTCGAACATACCGTATGTGGGCAGAAATATTTTTTTCTGCATGTGTCGTATCTGTCCCCCGGCGAGAACTGCAGCGACGTTGTAAATCTGCGCTCCGTCTCGCAGCGGGGCCCCGACCACCCATTCGGTACCCGCAGGCATGCCCGTCGCGGTCAGATTTTCTGCGAGCGCGGTCAGGTCTTCGCGGCTAACCGCGGCCTCGGCAACGAGACTTTCAAGCAGGTAGCCGCTGAGCGTCAGCTCGGGAAAGACCACGAGATCGGGATGCATCTCCGTGGCGGCAATGGCATGCGCCAGCTCTACAATGCGCGCGCTGTTTCGCCGTACATCGCCGAGTATAGGGGAATATGGTATACAAAGTATACGTTTCACTACCGAATCTCCAGGTCATAAGGCATGAGAAAGAGCATCTTTTCGTCTTTGATACTTTCGCTCTTGCCGACGAGCCGCGCCGCTTCGCGCAAAAGTCCCGGCAAAGCCAGTTTTCTCGGATCGCCCAGCGAAAGCAGGTTCTGTGCGTCGCTCGGATAAACCTGTATCTGGTAATAATTTTCGTCGATGCGGGCTTTTTCACGCACGATTTCGAGCGCAAGCATGAGGCCGCCCTTCTGATCGACCAGCTTGCGTTCAATGGCGTCTTTGCCGCTGTAAACCCTGCCTCCCGCAAGAGGTTTGATTTTTTCGCTTGTTTGCCCCCGGTTATCGGCGACGCGCTTCAGGAAAAGATCATAAAACTCGGTGAGTTGCTCGCGGATCAGCAGGCGCTCCTCATCGGTGAAATTTTCGGTCTCGCTGAAAAGTGCGGCATTTTTATGCGTCTTGAAGGTGTGCTTTTTTACGCCCAGCCAGTCATAGAGACCTTTGACGTTAAACTTGCCGGTAAAGATACCGATCGAACCGGTCACGCTGGTATTGTTTGCAAGAATTTGGTCTCCGCCGACCGCGAGATAATAACCGCCCGATGCCGCGGTATTGCCGAGAGAAACAATAATCGGGAAATCGGGCCCGCGCGATTTCTTGACCTCGCGGATTTTATTCCACAGAATATCCGAAGCCAGGCTCGAACCGCCGGGCGAGTCGATGCGCAAAATGAGCCCTTTGACATTGCCGTCGCCGCGAATCTGGTCGAGAACTTCCTGTATCGTATCAGAGCCGATCGTGCCACCGGAGAATAACCCCTCGGAGCGCGAGCTGCCGGACATGATTTCGCCCGAAAGTACCAAAACCGCGATCGCGGGCTTTGTGCCCCAGGTATCGTCGTAAAAACGCGTTTTAAAATAATCCGCTGCCCCGATTTTCCAGCCCGCCGCGGTAAGGTTCTGCGCGGTCAGCTGGTTCTCCACATCGGAAAAGTACGCGACCTCGTCGATCAGGCCCGCCTCATACGCCTTCGTCGCCGAATAAAAACCCTTATCGAGCAGGCCGTCGAGATTCTCACCCTTTACTTTTAGCCGACCTGCGAGAATCGCTGCCTTGAATTCAGAGACATTCGATTTCAGCAGCGCCTCGAGCTGCTCGCGGTCGAACTTAGTGGGCTCAGAACGCGTGAGCCGATCGGGTGCGGATTTATAATCACCCAGGGCGATAAAATCTGCTTTGACACCGACCTTGTTCAGCAGGTCTTTGACAAAATACGCCTCGGCTTTGAGCCCCGAGACGTCGAGCGCCGCAGACTGCGGCATAAAAATACGGTCGGCCATACTCGCGATATAATACTCTTTGTTACCCGCATTCTCGAGATAGGCATAGACCGGTTTTTTCTGCTGGAAATTTAAGAGCGCTGCGCGCAGTTCTTCTGCCTGCCCCCAGCCGCCATGAAAGCCGCGCCCGGTAATGAGGATGCCCCGCACCTGCGCGTCTTTTTTCGCAGTCTCTATTGTTTTCAGGAGCTCGAGAAAGGTAAAATTCTCCGACAGGAAAAGAAAACCTTCTTGCTTGCGTTCGTCAATTTTATCGTCGAGGTGAATCTCGAGATACCGGCCGAGTGCGGTAATGCCCGTCGGGTATCTTTCGCGGCCAATCAGAATGCCGCCCCCGAGAAAAGCACCGCTGTCTTTCGGCGTACTTGCCTGCAGCGAAATCTGGCTGATATACTGTGCGAAACGCAGGCCGAAAAATGCACCGTTGAGCTGGCTGTACCCCGCGTAGATGCTGTTGCCCGGCCAAAGTGTCGCCTCGGCCAGAAGTTTGGGTGTGAGGTTGCTCCAACTGGTGCGCGAGTTCAGATTCGCATCGACCGAGATAGTCAGGTTCTCGGTATATTTGCCGGGCAATGGCCGAATACCGATACCGAGATCCCAGTTGGTTTCGAATATCTCACCCTGAAACAGCGGCTTATTGAGAGCCCGGCCCACGGCGCCAATCGACAACCGGCGCCAAGGGCGCAGAATCATACCGATGTCCCACTGGGTATAGCGGTCGAGATAAGAAAAAGAAGAGTTGTACCAGCTGTAAGAAGTACCAACCGAAAGAAAAGGAGTATTAATGAGCCCCATGCCCAGCGTATATCGCCGCGCATAGGCATCCGTATCGCCGAGGCGCCATTGCGTTGAGAAAGCTATCCCGAGGAGATTGAGGAAAACCATGTGATCGTCGAGCTTGTTCTGCTGATTGCGGCCATAAAAATAACCGAGCTGCAGGGCATGGTAGCCAAGCCCAGCAGGGTTAAAGTAGAGGCTGGTCGTATCGTCTGAAGTCGCGACCGACTTCTGCGGCAGGTTCGGCGTATCGATCATTCGATTCGTTTGCAAAGCATCGCCCTGCACCGGAGCAACCTGCTGCGCAGAAATCTGGGTTGAGGCAAGAAGCCCCCCGGTTACGAGCAGAACTGTGGCTAGCCGCATGGCGTAGCGACCTGAGCTCTGAGTCAGCCTGTCGAGCGGGAGTTTATTTCGTGGTGAACGATTTGGCGATGTCGCTTACGCCTTTGGCATGGCGCTCGCGCGCTGCAGTTTGCAAGGTCTGGATGACCACCCAGACATTTTTTCCTGAAATGTAGACTCCTGTACCTTGCAGTACCTCGTCTTTGCCGACCATAATCTTATAGGCGGCAAGGCAGCCTTCTTTGACACCCATATACTGCAACTGCGCTGCAGTAACCTTGCGTTTGTCTTCGGGAATCAGATTCGATCTGCCCCCTTCTGCTCCGGCCTCGGTTTTTGCGAGATATTCGCAGGCACTCGTCTTGCCACGTACCGCATCGGTTCTTACCTGCACATTCGCCGTATCGTCGGGGGCACTCGCCATAAAAGGCATACCCTCTTTTACGGGCGATAACTTCCAGTCTGCGGGATAACTCACCGAAAATTTCGGTTTTGGATGCTTAAAACTCTTGAACTCGTCGGCCGAAAGCGCCATCGCAGCAAGCGGCAGGATTCCGCAGAGACTCAGAAGTTTCATACGATCAGTCGGGCATGCGAAACCGCCGCGTCAAATACTATCGCTGCAAACCTATCCGTATCGCATAAACTGTGTACGGCTTTTCGGCCCAGTTCGGCTTAAATTCACGCTGTGTGGGATTGCCCCCCTCAGCGTCTAGGTATTCGCGGACGCGGGTATCTGCGTAAAACTCGGGGGAAAAAGCGATCTCGCGCGCGCCGGCAAACTGCTGAATCTTCGCCGCGTAGTTCACCGTGTTACCGAAATAATCGACACCACTGTTCAGGTTCACCGCAAGGCATGGCCCAGAGTGTATACTGACGCGCAAAAAAACGCCGCCGGTTTCGGCATTCCCGTCAAAAATCTTCTGCAGCTCAACCGCGGCGCGCGCGCACTGCAGCGCATCGGTAAAAGCGACCATCGCGGCATCGCCGATGGTTTTCACAACGGCACCGTTAAACGCGCGCACCACCTCGTATGTTTTCTGGAAATGCCGGCGTACGGATTGAAATGCCCCACCGTCACCGTTCTTTAGATACATACTTGTCGACCCGACGATATCGGTGAACAGTATATTCTGGTTACCCAATTCGATTTTCAATCCTTCGGCGAGCGACTGCCCGCCAAAAAGATCACGAAAAATCTGCAGGCCAAAAATTTCCCCGGGGCGTAAGGCATCGTTGTCTTCGTCGCGCCGCTCGACAACCAGCGTTTCTACCTTGTCGTGCGGGTTTTCGAAAATAAAATACGGGCGTTCTGTCGTTTTGAGCGGCCCGGCGTGTTTGCCAATGACCGCACGCCGCTCGCTGCCGGCACCGACCGAAATCGGCAGATATCTTTTGTTGCCGAGCACACGCGCCCGGTATTCGCCGGCTTCAAGATCGCTGTCGAATTCAAGCGCCGCATGCGGAGCAACGCGGCGTTGAATATAGATATGTCTTTTGGTTGCCGGCTCGGCCGCGCAGTAAAACTTTTTCTCCGCGCGCCGTATCTCGGGATTGACATGAAAAACAACCTCGAGATTACCGATGTCTTCGGTTGAAAAAGTAATGTCGCACGCATCGCAGCGTTCTTCGCCGGGGATATCCCCCAGGGAATCGGCGGTTTTTCTGACGCCGCGGCAGTGCGGGCAGGTGACATCCCACGAAAGTGAAATCAGGCCGGCATGCGTCGCGCAGACCGCAGTGTGGATGAGTTTAGGCAGCTCTATCTCCAGTTGGCGTGCGAGGGGTTTCAGGCGAATGCGTGCGAGCTCTTCGTCTGTCGCCTCGAGAATATGCGTAGTTAGTTTTGACAGATCGGCCGCATCGGCGCCAGCGGCTATTGCCCGTGCGCTCAACACCTCGGTTTTTTGCGCCGCCACGGGGTTACTCTCCACCGGCGATGCCAAGGCATAGAGCGAACGTTGCCTCGCTTCGAAATCTTTACGTATGCGAATCGCCTCACCAATCTTTGCGAGCGCGGCGGCATAACTTTTCTGCAGGCCTGGCATGGCGAAACGCAGAAGCAGCCGCGCAAAAAAACTGCGCGGCACCCAGCCAAAATAGACGTAAAAATCCGTCGCACCCGCATTCTCGCGCAACAGGTAGCGCGAACGCACGTAGAATGCGAAACCGCGCGAATAAATACGCGCGTTGTTCAGCCCCTTGTGGTATTCCCATTCCCACGGTACTTCTTCCCACTCTGAAAGTATGCCTGCATTCTTCGAACTGCCGAAGAGGCGCCCGTTTTTTTCAACATACGTCATCTGCGGCAGCCCCAGCAGTTTATTAAAGGTCGATGTGTCGATGAGAAACGGCCAGAGATCGGCGATAGATTGCGGCAGCGAAAATTTCCAGAGGAAATCCATCGGCTTGCGCCCCAGGGTCTCGTCGTCGCGCCAGGGATATAGCTTCAGAAACTCTGCGGTAGACAAATCAGGCATGACGGCATATGCCGCAGGTTAAAACCACAGGTCAATTTTTTGCCGGATTCAACCGGCGACAAAAACCGGTTTCAGGCCGACGGGCAAAATCCGATGCGGCAAAGCGTATGAACGAAATTCTCAAAACGATGGCCATCGGCGCCGAAATCGATAAAGCCGAATACAAGGCGCGCGAAGAAAAGATTCGCCTGCGCCTGCTCGAACTGCAAAGGCAACTTGCGGCCTCGAAAAAATCCGTACTGATATTGATGAACGGCGTCGAGGGCTCGGGCAAAGGCGAGACCGTAAAAAAAATGCTCGAATGGCTCGACGCGCGCGGCGTCGAAACAACCGCCTTCTGGACACCCGACGCCGAAGAGGCGGAATACCCACCGCTCTGGCGATTCTGGAACAAACTACCGCTCGCGGGCCGACTCGGGATTTTCTTCGGTTCGTGGTACACCCACCCCATTATTGCCCGGGTATTCCGTGAAATGAGCCGCGTCGAATTTTCCGCACAACTCGAAGATATCCGCAAGCTCGAGAAAATGCTCGTGGCCGAGGGGGTAATCCTGCTGAAACTATGGATGTACCTTTCGGCCGAAGACCAGAAAATTCTGCTGAAAGCGGCGAAGAAAAAAGCCGCGACGCGCTGGCGTATTTCTGCGCTGACGCGAAAGTTTGCGAAAAAGAAAAAGCGCTTCCAGAAGATCGACCTCGAAGCGCTCAAGGCGACGCATAACGGTGCCGCGCCGTGGACCATAGTCGACGCCCGGTTCGAACGGTACCGTGAGATTTATGTCGGTGAAACTCTGGTGACACGGCTTGAAAGCGCACTTGCGGCGCCCAACCCCGAATACTCGGGCATCTGGCTGCCGGCGAAGAAACGCCATCTCGCGGCGCTCGATATGAATCTCAAACTCGGCGAAGACGAGTACAAAGAAAACCTTATAGAATATTCCGCGAAAATTGCACGGCTGAGCGACAGGCTCTCTGCAACGAAGCACAGCGTGCTTCTCGTCTTCGAAGGCCCCGACGCGGCGGGTAAAGGCGGCGCGATTCGCCGCATTACCTGGGGCATGGACCCGCGCCATTACCGCGTCAACGCGGTCTCGGCGCCCACAGACACCGAAAAGGGACATCCTTATCTTTGGCGCTTCTGGCAAAAATCGCCGCCGCAGGGCCGCGTCTATATCTTCGACCGTTCGTGGTATGGCCGCGTGATGGTCGAACGCATCGAAAAATTCTGCACAGAAGCCGAATGGCAGCGCGCCTACGGAGAGATCAACGATTTCGAGAAGGCGCTCTACGATTCAAAAACGGCAATCCGTAAGTTCTATCTTTCGATCACGGCCGAAGAGCAGCTCAAACGCTTTGAAGACCGCAAGGTTACGCCGTACAAACAATACAAGCTGACCGAAGAAGACTGGCGTAACCGCGACAAGTGGGATGCCTACCAGCATGCCGCAGACGATATGTTCGAGAATACTTCTACGCCTTATGCCCCGTGGATTCTCGTCGAAGCGAACGACAAGAACCACGCGCGCATCCGGGTTTTAAAGCACGTGGTTGAGGCGCTCGAAGAAGCGGCCGGCTGACCGCTTCTTCGGCAAACCTTATTTGCCGACGAGTGCGGCGAGATCGATGACGCGTGTAGAATAACCCCACTCGTTATCGTACCAGGTCAGCACGCGAACCATGTTGTCCTGAATTACCGCGGTCATTTGTCCGTCGACGATCGAAGACAGCGGGTTACCTTTGAAGTCGTTTGAAACCAGCGGCAAATCTGTGTAACCGAGGATGCCTTTCAGCGGGCCTTCTGCGGCTGCTTTGAGTGCGGCGTTCACCGCTTCTTTCGTTGTCGCCTTCTCTGTCTCAACAGTCAGGTCGACGACAGAAACGTCGGGCGTCGGCACGCGGATGGAAATACCGTCGAGTTTACCTTTGAGTTCGGGAATCACCAGCGACAGGGCTTTTGCGGCGCCGGTCGAAGTCGGGATCATATTGAGCGCAGCAGCGCGCGCGCGGCGCAGGTCTTTGTGCGGCAGATCGAGAATCTGCTGGTCGTTTGTATAGCTGTGGATTGTGGTCATGAGACCCTTTTTAATACCGAAGTTTTCGAGCAGAACTTTCGCGACAGGTGCAAGGCAGTTTGTCGTGCACGACGCATTTGAGATAATTTTGTGCTTGGCCTTATCGAAGTTTTTTTCGTTGACCCCGATTACAAAAGTACCGTCTTCGTTTGTCGCCGGCGCAGAAATAATGACGAGCTTGGCACCACCTTTATCGATATGCGTTTTCGCCTGCGTCGCATCGGTAAAACGGCCGGTCGATTCGATGACGATATCGCAACCGAAAGAACCCCATTTCTGCTCTTCGAGTTTCGCAATCGCGGTAGCGTGTATCTTCTTGCCGTCGACAATGATGTGTTCTTTATCGTGAGAAACCTCGTGGTTCCAGACGCCGAACACGCTGTCATATTTAAGCAGGTGGGCAAGCGTTGCCGTGTCGGTAAGATCGTTTACCGCGACAATTTCTACGTCTTTGCGGCCCCAGGCGGCGCGAAAAGAATTGCGGCCAATGCGGCCAAAACCGTTAATACCTATTTTTACCATAGGTTTGACTTTAAATTAAAAACGCGCTGTCGAGGAGAAATGGCCGCGCCAGCCTAGTAAGCCGCAGCGGTCAGTGGTCGTGAAACCGGCCGCGAATCGTCATGCCTTCGGTTGCCTCAGTGCGCCGCTCTTTACGCATGATCTGCTCGACGTAAGTAAAAACCATACGGTATTTTTTCGCCAGTTCTTTCGCTGTCGCGCCAGCATTGTATTCGTGCGCCATTTTGCGTATCAGCTTATCGGGATATTTGGCCCGCGCGTGGTTTTCGCCCGATTTCAGCTCATGGGGCATGCCCCGCATTTCGATATGCCGCGGATTTACACAGAGGTCGTTACCGCACAACGAATGCGGATTCGAACGAAAATTGCGGCGCTTACCTTTCGCCGGGTTTTCGAGAATATATTTGCGCGCGTCGACGATCAGGCGTTTACCACTCATCGAATTTACCGTAGTTAAAACCGGGGCCCCGGAGCGGACTGCCCCGCGCCATTCAAGGCATGGCGTCGAGACTCCCTTACGGATACGACTACCGGGTTTCAAAAGCATTTGAAATATCATGTGCGCCTTCAGTTTCGCCGGGCGCGGCATATCGATCTCTTGCGCCAGAACACGGTCGGCAATCTCGAGCAGCGTAAATTTGTCGGTTTTGAATTTACCGGGGTTTTTACGGATATATTTGGCGATGAGCGCAATATTGATGCGTTGCAGGCCAGGATTTTTCGTGTAGGGCGAAGCGTCGCGGCGCATGCCGCGTGCCTTTCGTGGCTTCAAACGCGAGCCTTTGGAGGATGCTCCACGGCCAGGAGCCGCTGCTCTGATTCTCATGAATCGTCCCGGTTAATACATGCTGTCGATAAGCTTCGCATACTTATCGGCAATGACATTACGCTTCATTTTAAACAGGTTCGTAATTTCGTCCCCCACTTCCATGGGTTTTGGCAAAAAGCGGAAATCGCTGACGCGCTCAAAACCTTTAAAGCCGTTTTCCGAAGATACCTGTTTCTTAACGATACGGTTGAAATGATCGACAAGCTCTTTGTTTTTATTCAGATCCGATTTCGGGTCGGCGCTGATCGAAGCGATCTCTTTGACTTTATCGAGATTCGGCCAGATGAGCGCTGTCAGCGTCTTTTTATCTTGCCCGACGACAATCACCTGGTTTATCTGCGCATCTTCAAGTAGTTTGTTTTCTATCGGTACTGGCTCTACATTTTCACCCCCCAGCAACACAATCGTATCTTTCGCGCGCCCGCGGATGGAGAGTGTATTGTTATAGCTAAAGAAACCCAAGTCGCCGGTATTCAGCCAGCCGTCTTTGTTGATTGTTTTATTCGTCGCTTCTTCGTTCTTGTAATAGCCCTTCATGACTTGCGGCCCCCGAACGTGAATCACGCCGATCTGGCCGGTCTTAACACGCTCCCCTTTATCGTTGAGGATCGCCACTTCGGTGCCATTCGGCACGAAGCCGACACTGCCTTGCACTATTTTTCCTTCGGTACGCACAGAAATAATCGGTGCGCATTCGGTCATACCGTAACCTTCATAGACAGGAATGCCAATGACATTGAAAAATTCGTCAACGTGAGCCGGTAAAGCTCCGCCGCCAGAAATACTGCCGCGGAAACGCCCACCCATGGCTTCGCGAATTTTGCCAAACACAACTGTATCGGCAACGCGCGCGGGTAAATACAGGTTCGCCG
>JAFLED010000050.1 GCA_017302045.1 Spirochaetota bacterium | reverse complement strand
TCGGATATCCCACGCGGCGAAAATATCGTCGCGAGTGAAGTCCTGTCGCCCGGCTCTGATCTGACTGAAGCAGCTCGCAATCTTTTTGCCGCGATGCGCCGCCTCGACGCCGCCGGTGCCGAGCTGATTGTCGCAGAAAGAATGCCCGAACACGGTCTCGGCCTCGCCATCAATGACAGACTCGAGAGAGCGGCGGCCACTTAGCGAAGCTCTTAAAAGAATATGTGCACCGGCAGCAGCGAAAACAAATTCATGCGGCGGTTTGCTATAACAAGCGGTTTCCGCAACGACAATGCCCGGCGCCTCAAAAACGAAAGCCCAAAGAAATATCTGCCGCCGCCGAAAAACCGGCAACAACGAAAGTGGATCTCGTGAACGCTCCCGGTGCGGTATAATCAAAAAAGAATGTTGCCGTCATAAAGGCACCGCCAAATTCTTGCCCGAAAATCAGCTTAAGATTCACTTTATTGTTATCGGTAATTTGTCGCCTGATACCTGCGGTAACAGATAAATCAGCACTGGTCACACCGCCACCATATAAGAAGATTAAGGAGGTGTAAAAACCCGTACGGTTCGCATACGTAACGACAAAACCCGGCAGCAGCGACAGATTAATATAGTCGCCGCGTTTATAACCAGCATATTCCGGATTCTGAGATTCCTGGGCCGGGGTCAGGAAAGAATTACCGGAATATATGCTGAGAATCGAAAGGGACATACCCAGGAGAAAACCGGCGTGCCAGCCGGGATGGCGATCTGACCAGCGGAAGGCTGAACGCAGCTCAAAAGCCGCTGTAATTCTGGTAAAACAGATCGACGCCCATTCTTTCGCCGTAATAATTTAATTGCAGATCCAAAGCTTCGCTTTTGCCGTAAAGCCCGGTATCTTTTTGCATGCTGCCGATATTAATTTTGACGGCTCCGGAAAAATCGCCGTAGCCCGCACTTAGATTCAAAAGCCTCGGGGTATTCGACCGATAACCGATATCGGCTTGCTTGAATAAATCATCGTTCGAAGAAACCCACAGATCCCTGAACTGGAGCCCCAAAGCCACGGTCAGCCTCTGCCTTTTCTCCGAATCATGCGCGGCATCTGCAAGAGCGTATAGCTTGACGGAACTCAGCGCGCCGTAAATACAAACCAGTACAACGGCGGTTTTTTTCATGTGATGTGAAAAAAGACTCGCGGGTTCAAAGACATCCTACTCACAAAAAAGACTGCTGTTAATTGCGCCGATTCAGCCACTCGACGATACGCGGATGCACCTCTTTATGCGCCTCTTTGCCGAAAATGAGGTCGGTATGCCCATAGTCGTCGACATAACCGTCGGCGCGCGAAAAAATTTCGAAGGTCTTGTCTTTTGAGCCGACGCGCTCATAGACGTCGCGCACGACCGCAGGGTCGGCGAGTTCGTCGCGGCGGCCCGCGAGCAGGTATACGGGAATGCTGACATTTTTCAGGTTTTCGCGGTAAGAAATTTTGCCATCCGCCGAAAATATGCCGCCGTTCTCGGTCATGTGAATGAACTGCTTGATTTCGCGCTTCGAGATATTATTCAGCGAAGCGCGCAACAGCTGTTTCTTGACCTCGTCGGAGGTATTTTCGGGATGCAGAAATGCCTGCGCAAACGGGGCATAAAACACCTCGGGAACATAACTCGCCGTCAACCCCGCGAGACGCACCGGCAACACCGGTAACAGCGCCATGCCGCCGCGCATACGGTAGAGCGTGAATGTCCAGCGATTATAAGGGAGAAAACTCATCGGCGAGGCGATCGCAATAAAATTTGCCACCCGGCTCTCGCCATAACTACCGAGGCGCGCATGCATGATAATACCGCCCATGCTATGACCGATATAGTTCAGCTTCTCAGCACCCGTCTGCTGCTGCACAAAACGTATCGCGGCGTCTAAATCTTCCTGGATATAATGATCGATGTCATAGTTGTAGGTATGTTTGCCGAACCAGTATCCGGTTTCACCGGCGTCGTTTCTGCCGCGCAGATCCATGAGCCATACGTCGTAACCCGCACGCTGCAGATTGCGCACCAGCGAATCTTCGTCTTTCGCCTTGAAGTATTGGCGGTTCGCGCCGAGCCCATGGCAGATCAGAATCGGGTATTTTTGTTTTTTCGCCGCATTCAGAGAAGGTAAATGTTCGATCGTCAGCGTCCAGTCGTCGCGCGTGACAACGGCGTGCTTTTCACCCTGAACCGGAAGTGTCGTGCAGTTTAAAAATAAATAACATGCTGCAACCAACCACGGGCCATAACCCGTGGCCAGCCGAGCCGGCTTCATAAATAAAACCCCATGCGCACACGAAAAGTCGGCGCCGAAAGATCGAGCGCAGAATCTTTCGCGTATTGCAGAACACTGTACCCCGCCTCGCCCTCGAGAAAGAATACACCCCAATAATAGAGGGTAACACCAACGACCGGCGTTACGCGCGTCGACCAGCTCGCTGGCAAGTTCGGCGCCGCAATATGAACAAAACCTGCGTCGGCGCCGAGATACAGATCGAACCAAAAGCGCGGAAACAGATGAAAAGCCCCGCCCATCATAAAGGGATAATATTTCATATCGCTGACCGCAGTCGACAGCGGAATACCCGCGTTACCGCGAATGCCGAAACGGTCGCTCAGAAAAAACTCGAATGAGCCCTGTAACAGCTGCGCGCGTGCGGCGGATTGATTTTCCTGCGACCAGCCAAGGCCGAGTTTCAGGTTATTCGCCTGAAAACCGTCGTTGGCATTCATGCCTTGCTGATTCGGAGCTACAGCCGCAAGCGGCAGCGACAAGGCACACAAAACGGGGAGCAGCATTCTTCGCATGGGGCATCCGCCAAAAATTGACGCTTGCGTCAAGATTATTGTTTCAACTTATTCACGGCGCTGTAAAAACTGCGCGCATGTTGCCGGCCTTCGAGCACAATCTTGCGGTATTTTTCGGCGATCGCAGGGTTTGCTTTTGCCGTGTTCAGTTTTTCCTGCGGGTCATGCGCGAGGTTAAAGAGCTCTTCGGCGCCGTCGTCGACGCGGTAGATATATTTCATATTGCCGTCGACAACGCCGATGATGTCGTCGGCCCACTGCGCGTGCAAAAGCGCCATCTGCTGCGCATGCGAAGACAACAGGCTCACGCCCTGGTAATGCGCCGGCGGTTTGATGCCCGCGATGTCGAGCGCGGTCGGTGCGATGTCGATCATGCGCGAAACCCCGGCATAGCGCACCTGCTTCGGAAACAGCGTCGGGTTCACGATGACAAAAGGCACGCGCACATTTTCTTCATAGACATAGAGCGAATGCAGGTAGTTACCAGGGTGCTGGTAGAACGCTTCGCCGTGGTCGCCGAAGATAAACACGACGGTATTTTTCGCGAGATGACTGCGTTCGAGTTCGGCCATAAATTCACCGAGCACAAAATCGGAGAAATGCAGTGAATTGATATATTGCAACCAGTACTGCTGTTTGCGACCCGCATCTGTCGCAAGTTCTTCTTTAGTTATATTAAACCTCTCTTCGGGCACAAGATACGGGTGATGCGGCGAGATCGGCATCACCACCGCGAACGCAGGAGCTCCCGATTTTTCGTTCAGGAATTTTACAAACGGCTTCAGCATGACACGGTCGTCTGCCTGCCAGGTGCGGTCGATCGGGGGATATCCCGTGTGGTCGAGCTCTTCAAACCCGATTTGCAGGTCGACCTTGCGGTAGCGCAGATAGTCGCGGCGGCAGAAATTGTCGAGACCCGAGCCGTGAAAAACCGCGGTACGGTAGCCCGCCGCCTTCAGAGTCTCGTAAATACTTTCGACCTTCAGGTGCGGCTGCGAACACGGAATAAAATTCTTATCGGGATACTGGTATGCCGAAGTCAAGACGGTGTAGAAGGTATTGATCGACAGCGGAAAATTCGCATAGTGGTGCTCGCCGACGAACCCGCGCTCCATGAGGCGCCGCAGGTTCGGCATGACGTCTTTTTCTTTGTACTTCAGATTCGCATAAGCGGCCGAAGTCGACTCCATAAAATAAAACACGATGTTGAGCCCGGTACCGCGCTCGAATGGCACGCGCGGGTAAATGCGCGCAAAATCTTTTGAGTCGGTATTCAGGCGCGCGAGCGGCGATGCGGATATCTTGTTTTGCTGATCTTTGTCTTCGAGTGGCGCCGGCGCGCGTTTACGAAAAACATGCAACACGAGCTGGCTGAGCGGATTTGAGAATACAGTATGGAATTCAAATGCCGCGCCGCCGCCTGCCGGTGCTGCAGGGGCAGTCGCACCGGCGAGAAAAAACACCAGTACCGCAGCGAGAGCGGTGCCCGAGAAGATGCGGCCCAGCGTATAACCGCGTAACAGCACCGCGTAGATGAATCCACCGGCAGACACCGCGGCGATGACGAGAATCGGAATCGCCTTACGGAACGGAATCAGCGACAGCTCGGAGAGCGTCGAGGTCATCATCGCACTTTTGAAAGTACCGAGCGACTGGCCGAAAAACGAAGTCTGGAACGGGGATTCGAAGATCGTTACAAACAGCAACGCCGCCGCGAGCAAGCCACCATAGAACAGGAACAACAGTACGATTGCGGCAACGGTGATTTTTTCGGCGCGGCGGCTGAGGCGGCGAAAGAAAAACAGCGCCGGCAGGGCAACGGCAGCAGCCATCACGGTGTCGATCACCGCCGAATGCCTGAGCAGCCCCCCGATGCCGAGCGAAAATTCGGGGTATATCAGCTTGAGCTCAGACAACAGAAAAATACGGTAACTCACCCCAAAAAACAGCGCTGAAAGCAGCGCGAGCGCGACCGCAAAAAGGCCGAACCAGAAACGTTCGCTGCGCGCGCTCAACCAAGCCATTTGGTAGACATGCGCTGAGTTTCAACCTGAAAAGCGAAATCTGGTCGGTGCGGCACCCCCGATAACAAACCACGTATTTTGATTTCCATGATATCTCAGACCCACGAGAAGAGACCCATGCAGGCGTGGTGGGTTCCCGTTTTAGCCTTAATTTTCGCCGGAGCCTGCTCGTATAATAAACGCGTCGATGCCGCCGACACAGTCGCAAGCCCTTCGACCCCGTTTGTGCCGCCGACGCCACCCGTGCCCGACACCACCGCCCCCGGTAATGTCACCGCGACGCTCGTTGTCGCATCGAATAATACGTTACAACTCAGTTGGGTGAACCCCAGCGACAGCGATTTTAAAGGCACGCGCATCTACTGGGCAACCTCGGCGGTAAATCTGAACAATGCCGGCACGCGCACGCTGCTCTGCGAGAATTGCCTGCCAGGCCTTGTGCACTCGGGCCTCGCGAACGGTTCAACTTATCATTATCTCTTCATTAGTTACGATTACACCGGCAATGCTGCAGCCGGAGTCACTACGAGTGGCGCTCCCGCGAATACGACGGCGAGCTGCCCCGACGCCGCGGCGACAGACTGCTTACAGATCGCTTCTTTTAACCTCGAATATTTTGTCTCCGGGTTTTCGGGCACGAATACCGTACCGCAACAAGACGCGAAAAAAACCGGCGCAGCGAATGTGATTCTCAATGCGGGGTTTGACATCGTCGCACTGCAAGAGGTGAAAGATGCTTCGGTATTCACCGCCTGGGTGAGCACGAACCTCGGCGCAGGCTGGGGCTATACAATCTCATCATCGGGCTGCGACGCCAAAACCGCATTCATTTACAAAACCGCACTCGTGACACTCACGCAGGTAAACGAACTTTCGGTCGCGCCATTTAACACCGGCGACTGGGATGGCTGCCTGCGGCGGCCGCTCGTGGGCATGTTTAAATCTATCGCCACACAACGCATCTTTCGCCTCATCGACGTGCACCTGAAATCGGGATCTGACGCAAGTTCGTGCGCGACGCGGCAACCACAAGCCTCGAACCTCAGCACCTATATCAACGACACGAACTCGGTGCCGACCCTGCTTCTGGGCGACATGAACGATGAAGTGAAGGCGGGTGTCGGTATCTGTTCGTCGATCGATACCCTGAACGCGCTTGAAACCAATGCGAACCTGACGATTCTCAGCAAAACACCGACCATGGAAACCGGGCTCTTCACTAACATACCGTTTTCGTCGACAATCGATCATCTCGTCGTCAACGGCGCGTTCAACGCCTGGGTGACACCCGCCCGATCGACATTTACCGCCGATGTCGTCGTGCACAATAATCTCAACATCTCGGACCACCAGCCGGTATTCCTGTGGATGAAATTACGATAAAGGCGGATCTCCCTCGCTGATGCCGCGCTTCTTTCCTGTCTTTCTGATTGCCGCAACTGCTCTGAGCTTTTTCAGCGCCTTCCGTACGGGAGAGAATGTTTTCGTTTTTCCGTACCATGCCGACTTTGAAATCCATAATTCAGACCCCGGGCCCGACGAGGGCCTGTTGCGCGATAAAATCGCGAAGCGCATTTTTCTCGTCGTTGTCGACGGCCTCGCCGAAAGAAGCGTCGCCGCCATGCCGCAGCTCAGCGAACTGAAAAAGAAGGCGGCGTACTTCACCGCCGAGGCGCCCTTCCCGTCGCTGAGCCGCCCAGGGTACACGACCATACTGACAGGCTCGCCGCCTGCGATCACCGGCATCGGTTCGAATGTACCCGAAGTTATGGATGCGCGCATCGACAACCTCGCACGCCGGCTGCGCAGCGCCGGATGGAAAACCGCATTTGTCGGCCTGTCGTGGTGGATGGATTTTTTCGACGCCGACTTCGATATCGCACGCATCGATTCGGGTTACGATGCGGATGCCCCGATCTTTAAAGATGGCGTCACCGTCGAACCCGGCCTCGGCAAAAAGCGCGAGGTACTCTGGCACGGCAAATACCAGGAGACCCCCGACGGCTGGCGGCAATTTATCCAGCGCTATAAGATCTCCGAATACTTTGGCGATAATCCTTTTACCGCCGAGAGCGAAGACGCTATTCGCACGCGTGAAGCGTTGCGCATCTGGAAAAAGAACGATCCTGATTTTATGCTGCTGCACCTGCAGATGCCCGATCACGCAGGCCATAACCATGGCGGCACGGCGAACCCGGCATACCAGCATGCCATCGCAGAGACCGATCAGAATATCGCACGCATCGTCGACGCCGTCAGTTTCAGGGATACCGCACTCGTCATAACGGCCGACCATGGCTTCACCGACTCGGTGGAACACGCAGGTCACGGCGGTCATGAAGCCTCGGCGCGGGAAATCCCCCTTGTAATTGCCGGCCCCTCGGTGAAACGCGGTTACCACGGCCGTGCGGAGCAGCGCGACATTGCCCCGACGCTCATTGTGCTCGCGGGTGTCGCCTCGCCCGGGCACAACACCGGCAAAGTTCTCGAATCGGCGCTCGATCTCTCGCTCGAGCAGCTCAACCCGGGAAAACAACGGGTGCGCAAACAGAAGCAGCATTTGGCCGCTGCGCTGCCTTCGTCGCGCACTTCATTTCTCGACCGGTTTATTTCGGGCGAAAAGCCGCGCGCATTCGTCGGTGCGCTGCTCATCGTGCTCGGTGTCTTTATGATTCTGACGACGCCCGGTCTGTTACGCGGCACCGCAGCGTGGCTGCTCTACGCCGCAGGGGCCGCGGGGTTGTACTGGCTCGCCTTCGGGGTATTATCGATTTCGTCTTTCTATGTCGCCTGGAAAAATATCGCGTGGATGCTGGTGATGCACCTCATCTGCGGCGGCATGATAGCACTTGCGGCGCAAAAACTCAGGATCATTAACCCGGTCTATCACTTCGTCCTCTTTTCGGGACTTGCTTCGGCGGTTTTTGCCGTTGTGATTCCATGGTATGCCTGGGTCGAAATGCCGCAGGGGGCGCTGGTATTTGCCGCGATCTTCGCGCAGGTCGAATGCCTGGCGAGTTTTCTACTCGTCTTCATCATGCTTGGCGTCACCCGCATCCCCTGGCGTTTTCCGGTACGGATATAGCAATCGTCTCGCTTGTGGCGAACCTCACAAAGCCTGCAACGCCATGCCGCCTGTCTAACGGCCAGAGACATCCCGATTGACGGGATGTCCCAAAATCCGGTTTTTCCGCACCATGACACATCCCAATGAAGCACTTTTTGCCGGCGAAAAGCCGTTTCCCGTGATCGCCAGCTGCGAACACTTCGCAGGTAACGAAAAAATGATTATGAAAGCGTTCAGCTTTCAGGACGAAAAAGGCCCCGTATTCGACATTACACAAGACTGCGAAGACGGCGCACCTACCGGACAAGAAAAAGCCCATGCCGAAATGATCGTGCGCCTCACGAACAGCGAGCACAACAAACACAACATGGCGGGCGCCCGCATTCACGATTATACCAGCAAATTCTGGAAACAAGACGTCGACATTCTCGTTGCCGGTGCAGGCGAACGTCTCGCTTACATTACTATCCCCAAACCGACCACCTACGAACAGGTCAAAGAGATGGTCGAATATATTCAGGCAGCGGCGAAAAAAGCCGGCATCAAACGCGAGATTCCGATCCACGTTCTGATTGAAACGCATGGCGCACTGCGCGACGTTGAAAAAATCGCAACACTGCCCTGGCTGCAGGTTATCGACTTCGGTCTCATGGACTTCATCTCGGGCCACCACGGCGCAATCGCACTTTCAAACATGAAGAGCCCGGGCCAGTTCGACCACAAACTGCTCGCGCGCGCGAAAGCCAACTGCGTCGCCGCGGCGCTTGCAAACGGCGTAGTGCCCGCGCACAACGTTACACTCGATCTCAAAAATTTCGAACAAACGAAAGCGGACGCCTCACGCGCGCGCAACGAATTCGGCTTTTTGCGCATGTGGTCCATTTACCCAACGCAAATCGACGCGATTGTCGAAGCGATGAAACCCGATCTTTCAGAAGTGAAAAAAGGCGTCGCTGTTCTCATCGCTGCGCAAGATGCCGCATGGGGCCCGATTCAGCACGAAGGCGAACTGCATGACCGTGCGACATACCGCGGTTTCTGGACGATCGTTCAACGCGCGCGCCTCACCGGTATCGATATCGGCGCCGAGGCGACGAAACGCTGGTTTAACTAAACCCCCGCGGGGCCGCTATAAGGCGGCCCCGACCCCGGCAAAAGCCTGCCAGCCTTTCAGATTTATTTCATCCGCTTCGCCGTTGATATCGCGCGTGAACCGTGCATTGGCCGAAAAGATGCGCGCTTCGGCGAAGAAACTGACATAACCGAAAATCAACCGTAACCCGCCGAGTGCGTGAAAGCCATAACCCATTTCTGTCGTATCCAGCCCTTTAGAAAAAACCGATCCCCCCGTCTTACTGTCATAGGTATAAGAGTAAATAAATCCCGATTTTAACTGAACCAGCGAAAGTCCGGCGCCGACACCGACATAGGGCATGAATATCCGCCAAAAATTTACGCGCAGAAGTATCTGCAAGGCAAGCTGGTTGTGCGCGGCAGTGAGATAGTCGTCGAAATTGAAGTTAAATGAATTTTCGACCCCATCGGTTTTCCAGGTAGATTGCTGTTGCTGAATCGAATGCGTAAAACGGAGAAATTCTGCGCCAACACCGAGATATTTCGTGTAAAAATGACCGCGCGCACCGAATACGAGGCCGGGATTTGTCTTCAAGCCGCTGAAAGCGACCGAGTTAAACGACTGTGCGGGCGTTATGCCCAGATACGTCGTATTTACCTTCTGTACCTTATTTGAAAACTCCAGGGCTAGCTCGCCGCTACCGACGCCGCCAAGAGCATCCAAAAAAACTGCGGGAGGCGGCGGCGCAGGCGCAGTATATTCTTTTTCCCAGTCGCGGCGAATCTCGATTTTCGAAACCGCGATAACTTCGAAAGTTTCGGTAAGAATAATACGCGTTTGTATGGACGCAAGGTGATTCTCCAGGTCGGTGATGGTGCCGACGACGAGCGCTTGTGCCTCTAGCCCCCGGCCCAATTGCTGAGCCTGTTTGTTGTCGATCGCGCCCGTTTGCTGAAAGGCCAGTTCTTGCAATATCTTATCGACCATCGCACGCTCTACGACCGTCGCTTTAGCGGACTTAACGAACCAGTATGTCAGTTCGTCGGCCATTTGCCTGCCCTGTGGATGCCCCTGCCGCCCGCGGTATTCGAGCGGCAAAACCGCCAGGCGTAACTTATTGCCCTGCGCCAGACCTTCGGTCAGTTCGCGCGAAATATCTTTCGCGGAATCGGCCGCCAGTTGCCCCGTCAAAAATAACAACCCCAACAGCAGAAAGCGGCTTTTTCGTTTCATGCGACAGCGCAGCATCGCGAGACGCGCTGCAAAGGATTAAACGATCTTTTATTATTTTATACGCCGTCTCCGCAGACGCGGCAGGATGGATTTCTGCTGCGCGCTATTTTTCGCAGCGTCTGCGTCAAACCGTCATAGACTAAACAATGACGGTCGAGTATTTCTCCCCCGCCGGTGAGAATCTTCACGGTTTCCAGGGCCTGTAAAGAACCCATAATACCCGGCAGTACGCCGATGACCCCGGCTTCGGCGCAATTCTGTATCGCTTCAGAAGATTCCGGGTAAAGGCAGCGGTAACATCCCGCAGCGAGGCGCGCATCAAATACCGTCAGAAAACCCTCGAAACGGTACAGGCTCGCAAACACCTCGGGTTTTTGATACTCGACGCAGAATGCGTTGATGGCGTAACGCGCAGAGAAATTATCGGTGCAATCGAGTACCACGTCGAAGGACTTGCCGATTTCGATGGCGTTCTCGACCGAAAACTTTTCACCAAAAGTTTCGAGCTTCACGGCGGGGTTTATCGCATGCAGCCGCGGTGCCGCGACGCGCACCTTCGCTTCGCCGACATCGGCCTCGCCATAGAGAATCTGGCGGTGCAGATTCGAAAACTGCACCATGTCGTTATCGACCAGTCCCAATGTGCCGACACCCGCGGCCGCAAGATAGAGCGCGGCGGGGCAACCGAGGCCGCCCAAACCGACGATCAACACACGCGCTTCGCTCAGTTTCTGCTGCCCGGCCTTGCCGATCTGCGGCAGCACAAGCTGCCGCGCATAACGTTCGGTATTCATACGGGTAACGGTGTATTTCGACTCATCAGATTTGCCGGCACAGGCGGATGCACTGCCGTTGCCCGTAAATCATGCAGCAGGCGCTGCAAGCCCGGCGGCCGCACCCCTTCTTTTATTGCAGCCTCGGTTCGCCGCAGTATTTCTGCGGAGACAGCTGCCGAATAGAAAGCACACAAAGGTTCAAAGATGCCGCCGCTCCGGTACGCGGCAAGAGCACTCCCGAGGGAAAGCAAACGCCGGATATCCGCTGCGGTAACATAGGGCATATCGCAGGCGAGCAGAAAAATATCCGCAGTGGGAAACTTTCGCTGAACGGAGAGCAATCCCCCTAAAGGCCCCAGATCTGAAAAAACATCGTGTACCTGAGTGCGCTCAGGCAACGCCGCGGCATATTCTGCCGCCTGCGCGGCGCGCAACGACAGCACGATGCGCCTGCTGAACTGCCCGAGAAGAAGCGCGGCGCGCCCTGCCGCTGAAACTCCGTCTGTGACAATCAGTCCCTTGTCGCGACGCATACGTGCACTTCGACCACCGCAAAGCACGACTCCGACAAGTTCAGTGGACATGGCTATGTTCGCCGGCGTCGTTGCAATTCTCGCCCCATAAGCTCGTACCGTCGGCGAAAAATTCCTTTTTCCAGATCGGGGTCTCTGCCTTGACGCGGTCGATGATATAACGGTTCGCGGC
Organism: Spirochaetota bacterium; assembly: GCA_017302045.1. Lineage (GTDB taxonomy): Bacteria > Spirochaetota > Leptospiria > Turneriellales > Turneriellaceae > Turneriella. The sequence continues at coordinate 6,882 of JAFLED010000050.1, read as the reverse complement.
GTAAGTTTCGGCGCGGTGACGACCGGCCGTCACAACAATAACGGCACTTTCAGCAACGTCTAACAGACCGATGCGGTGCAAGCACATCGCCGCAATCAGGGGAAATTGCTGCGTCGCGGCACGCACCACTTCGAGCATGTGTTTTTCTGCGAGAGTTTTATGCGCGGTATATTCGAGGCGCACGACTTCTTTACCGTGGCTGAAATTACGGATCTCGCCGCTGAATATAACGCGCGCGCCGATTTGCTGCGCCGCAGGTGATGCCTGTAACGCGCGCTGAAATTCGGCGAGCACTGCATCGATGTTGATCTGCTCTTCGGTGAGCCTGGCCCAAAAAATTGCTTCTGAAGCGACCGGCATTAACCCCCGCTCGACGGCGGCAAAATATAATAACTGCCGGCGTCAGTCAACAGCTGCTCGTGACCCAGAAAAGCGTCTTCACCGGCCGCGCGCGAAACACGAAGCCATTCTGCGGCGAGCGCGTTTTTCTTACTCAGCGCTGCGAAGAGATCCGCCACTGTGGAATTTCCCGCAAGTTCGAGCTCCATCGTCTCACCGAAGAAATCTTTCAGCTGCGCGTAAAAATGTACCTTGAACCGAATCATCCGCCGATATCCCGCATGACCAGGGGGCTACCTGTAAAGCGCTCGCTCTGTTTCATCTGCATCGCCGTCGCAAGCGCAGAGGTCATGTTTGTCTGCGTGCCGGCAACCGAAATGCCGCGCGCAGAACTCAGGCAGCCATAAATATTGCCGCGGCTATCAAGGCGTAGCCGGTCGCAATCAGAGCAAAACGGCAACGAGGTGTTACCGATGATACCAAACCGGTAACCACCCTCGAGCTCATAATAATGCGCCGTCGCATGCGGCGCGCGTGGCAACGCGCGAAACTCGAATGCCGTGGCGATAACCGAAAGAATATCTTCTGCCGCAAAGAGCCGAGCCGATTTTCCGCCTGTCGCAGCAAGAGCCGCTGCCGGCCGCTCGCCTCTCGCGGCTTCAGCCGCTGCCGGCCGCTCGCCATAAAGATGCCCCATCGCCATCAGCTCGAGAAAGCGGATCGGAATATTCTTGCCCTTTGCCCAGCCGAGCAAAGGCAGTATCTGTGTGTCGTTCATTTCTGAAACGAGTGTCGTGTTCAGCTTAACGCCGAGACCGGCAGCCAAGGCCGCATCAATACCGGCGAACACTGCCGCCGGGTTGCGCCCACCCATCGTGCGAAAGACTGTTTCATCGAGCGCGTCGAGCGAGACATTCACCGATTCGAGACCAGCGTCCCGGAGGGGGACGGCAAGGCGCGCCAGCGCAACACCATTCGTCGTCATCGCAAGCCGCGGAATACCCATCGCTTTAAGACCCCTTACGAGGGCGACGAGATCGCGGTAGAGTGTCGGTTCGCCCCCTGTGAGCCGTATTTCAGCAAGCGGGTTCGCCGCATGGATGGCTTTGACCCAGGCAAGAAAATCTGCGACGGGAGTTTGAGCGCGCAGCTCATGCGTCTCGTTACCGCTCACACAATAGACGCAGGCGAAGTTACAGGCGTCGGTGAGACTGAGGCGCAGCTTACGAAACTGTCTTACCACGGTATGAACTCCACAATATCGCCGCGTTTCAGTTCTTTTTTATGGGCCGGATGCACCGCTAACCCATCGGAGCCCAGCCCAGCGCGGATATCGCCGCTGCCATTAAAGCTAAGGGCTTCGAGCTCCGATGCCGAACCCGAACGATTTGCCACGCGCACGGGAAAAAAATGCTGCAAGGTATCTTTCTTATTGCGTTCTTTCGCGAGAGGAAGGGATAGTCTGAGCGGCGGCTCCATGCCAAACGCGTGACAAAGGTAAGGTTCGATATAGATCTTGAAAACAACCTGGCTCGACCAGGGATTACCGGGTATGCCAAAAACGAGCGTCTTACCGCGTGTACCGAACCAGAGAGGTTTACCGGGCTTAATGGCTGTTTTGTGGAAAACTTCTTTCACCTTGAGTTTCGTCAGAATGCCCGGCACATAGTCCGCATCACCCGCAGAGACACCGCCTGTCAGCAAAACAATGTCGGCGCCGAGCACGGAGCGCAGCGCTGCGGTGAGCGCGGCTTCGTTATCGGCCGCATGTTTTGCAACGACCTTTTCGATGCCGAATGCCGCCAGCAGAGCCCGCAGCGCAAAAATATTCGAGTTGCGAATCTGCTGCGCCTGCGGCTTACGCCCAGGCGGAACGATCTCGTCGCCGGTCGTAAGGATCGCGACACGCGGCAGTTTTTTCACAAGCGGCCGCGTAACCCCTAAAGAAGCAAGAGTTGTGACTGCGCTGCGGTCGATCACACTGCCCGCAAGCGAGAGCGCAGTACCGCGTTTCAGGTCTTCACCCATAACCGAAACATTGTGCCAGCGCTGCAATGCCCCAGTGCTAAAGCGCACGAGGCCGTTTTCGGCGATGGCATCTTCTTTACGAACCACCGCATCAAAACCCGGCGGCAAGGCGGCGCCCGTCATGATCTTTACACTAGTGCCCGCCGCATACGGTTTCTTCGCAACCTTATCGCCGGCAAAAATAGTCCCCACAATAGGGTATTCCTTCCCTTGTGAAAGCCCCGCAGCATGTACCGCAAAGCCGTCCATAGCCGATCGGTTAAAGGGTGGATAATCCCTGTCGGCACGCACATCTTCGGCGAGCACGCGACCGAAACTTTTTTCGAGCGTTATTTTCTCCGTGCCGAAACCATGCGCCTCGCGCAGAATCAGCGTCAGCGCTTCGGCGTATGAGATCATCAGTGCCCGCCGCCGCGCAACATTTTATGTGCATGGAAAAGTGCGGGCAGGACCGCATCGAGACTCTCTTTCGCCCCGTTTGAACTGCCCGGCAGGCAGACGACGAGACTTTGACCTATCGACCCCGCGAGCGAACGCGAGAGCATCGCGAGCGGCGTACGTTCGTTGCCGTACTGCCGCATCTTTTCACCGATACCAGCGGCGATTTTTTCGAGGAGCGGCGTAACAGCCTCGATTACCTGGTCGCGCGGCGAAAGCCCCGTACCGCCGGTCGTGAAAATAAATTCGACGCCGGCGCTCTGCCAGGCCTTCACCTGCGAACGAATGGTCTCGATATCGTCGGGAATAATTTTGTATTCGGCAATTTTTACGCCATGCTTTTGGAGCTCCGCCTCTATAATTTTGCCCGAAGCGTCTTCGCGTTTACCCGCCGCCGCCGAATCGGAGCAGACGAGAACCGCCGCCGTATGCCCGGCGCCCGAACTTTTCATACGGTCGGACTTGCCGCCGGTTTTTTCAAGCAGCTTTACACCTGAAATTTCGAGGTCTTTGTCGACGGGTTTTAAGAGGTCGAAAACTGTCAGCGCCGCGACCGTCGCCGCAGTGACGGCCTCGATTTCGATGCCAGTTTTATAAATTGTCTTCGCAAACACGCGCACCAAGACCTTACCCCGGTCACCCTCTGTCTCGGTTTCAAAGCCGACATCGAGGTGCTCGATCGGCACGGGGTGACAGTGTGGAATCAGCGACGGCGTTGCTTTCGCGCCGAGCAGTGCGGCCGCACGCGCAACGTCGAACAGGTTGCCCTTGGGTAACTTGTTTTCCCGAATGCGTTCGATTGTCGCTGCCGTACAACCGACATGAGCCACCGCTGTCGCAGTTCTCAGGCTCACATTCTTCGCCGTGATATCGGTCATGGGTACCGCATGCAATCCGTAACGAGCATAGCGGGAAAAGCAATATCTCCGCCTTGAGAATAAGCGGCCAACGGATGATCTTTTTACTAAGTTAAGATATAGCCTATGAACCCCGAATTCTGGCATGCGCGCTGGCAAAATAACGAGATTGGCTTTCACGAAAGTCAGGCGAACCCCATGCTCGTAAAACACTTCAAGGCGCTGGGCCTGCTGCCTGGTAGCCGCGTCTTTCTGCCACTCTGCGGCAAAACCCTCGATATCGCATGGCTGTTAGCGGCAGGACACCCTGTCGCCGGTGCCGAGCTCAGCGAGACGGCAATTCAGCAGCTCTTCACCGAACTGGGGGTAGAGCCCCGGATATCTGAAGCCGGAGACCTGCGGCGTTACGAGGCAGAAAACATTGTCATCTTTGTAGGCGATATTTTCGCACTCAGCGCGGCTATGCTGGGGCCCGTTGCAGCGGTTTATGACCGTGCCGCGCTTGTGGCCTTGCCCGATACGATGCGCTCGCGTTACACCGCGCACCTGGCGCAACTGACACGAAATGCCCCGCAGCTGCTGATCACTTTCGAGTACGACCAAAATCTCATGCAGGGGCCGCCTTTTTCGATCGCAGAGCACGAAGTGCGCCAGCACTATGACGGTAAATTTCAGCTACAGACGCTTGAAACCGGCGGGGTGCGCGGTGGCCTCAGGGGTAAAGTTGCCGCTTCTGAACGGGTGTGGTATCTAAGACCAGTGATAGGATGACCCCTTGCGCTGGCACGCAGTTTGCTGACGTGCAGTATGTTAACCGTCTCCGCAGAAAATCAATCCGGCATTCGTCTGATGAGCACGATGCTCGCCGATGGAAACTATAAACTGCAATTTTTATTCCCGAACGACGCGAGCGGTATTCTCTACAAAGTTACGACCGTGCTCTTTGGTTTTGGCTGGGACATTTTAAGTGCCTACTCACGCCCCAATGAGGATGCTCAGGTCGAAGATATCTTCATCGTGACCTCGACCAAACACGAAGCACTCACCAAAACGGCTTGCGAGCTGATTCTCACTGCCATTCGCGAACTCATCTCAGGCGAAACAACACCCGAAGATTTTATCGCGCGTTATCCTGAAAAAGTGCAGCAGATCAGAAATGCGCGCGCGGCGCGTTCTGACTTTGTTTTCGAACCCTACCCCAAGCAACACTGCTCGCGACTCGTTGTCGAGCGCCCCGACAGGCCCGGGGTGCTGATGCAAATCACGCAGGTATTATACACGCTCGGCCTCGATATCATTTCTTTCTCTGCCGAGGCGGTGGTGCATGGTGTGCGCGATGAGTTTCTGATCAACCACGCCGACGGCACCGAGATCAGCGAAAAAGACCGCGCGTTTTTATCTGATCTTTTCAACCAGAAGCTGACATTCTGATCGGCTGCCGGGTGCCGACGCGGCTACCAGGCACAAATCAGTTCGGCCTAAATACGGCGAACTCGATGCCATGCAGGTCGAGCATCACACAGAAACGCCCTTCGGGAATATCCATCGGAGGAACCTGTATCTTGCCGCCGGCTTTCGCGGCTTCTGTCGCCGCAGCGTCGACATCTTTCACATAAAAGAATGTCATCCAGCGTGGGCCGCGGTCTTCGACCATCTCACTCACATGGGCGACATCGGTTTTCCCCGCGCTCAAAATCATCATACTCTTATCGCCCGCCGGCGTCATCTTACTCGACAGTTTTAATACCTGCCGGTAAAAACGGGCCGACTCTGCCTGATTAGGCGTATTGAGCCCCATCCAGACGACAGTGCCCTCTACGAGCTGCGGCACGGATTTTTTCGCTGCTGCAGGTTTGGTTTTCTTTACGGTTTTTTTCACCGCTTTCTTCGCGGAATTCTGTTTTACAGGTTTCTTTTTCGTGGATTTTTTCTTCGCTGCCATGGCAGAATTTCAGCCACTGGCTTCGGCCGTCAAACATTATGGCAGGCGCTTTTCAATCCGTTCGGTTTCAAAACCAATCGGCGAATATTCGATAACTCTCATGCTCGGCGGCAATGCATCCACAAACGCGCGCATGTTTTCGCGCGCCTGCATCAGTTCGAAACTCGTGCGCACCGCAATACCCGATTTCATCACGAGTCCCCCGGTTTTTTTCAGCGCCATCTCGTACTGCCAGTGTTCGCGTGTGCGCAGCCTGTCGACCTGAGGCGCATGCGGGTCGATAAAACGCGCATACACCTGATTGTCGATGAAAGTAAAATCGCCGCCGATGACGTGGATTTCTGCCTCTGGCCGCGCGTTTGTTACCGCGTACGACAACATCACGCCGAGCACTGTACCCGGCGAATAGAGCTCGATAAAATCGCCGCTTTCGCCGCGCAGCTTAAAACGCGTCACACGGCATGCCGGGCCCACGCGCAGGTTGCGTTCATGTGCCTTCGCGTATGCCAGAACGTCAAAGCGGGATATCCTACAGATGCGGGTTAGATAGGCATGCCGGCGTAACTCTACCGTAAACACGGTTGTGCGGCTATGCGGGTAGAGGCGCAGAAAAGCCGCGGCAATCGAGTCGCTCAACAGAAAATGGGCGCCGGCGGCGATCAGGTTGGTGATCACCATGCGCGAATAATCGAGCGACGGCCCCGCACCCACGACCGCAAAAAGCGTATCGCCTGCGGGCCCCGCCATATTTAAACCGACACTTCGAAATCGCGCAGCGCGTTGTTGAGCGAGGTTTTTAGATCGGTGGATTCCTTGCGCTGCCCAATGATGAGCGCGCAGGGTACATGGAACTCCCCGCCCGGAAATTTCTTCGGGTATGACCCCGGAATCACGACCGAATTTTTTGGCACAAAGCTCTTATAGATCTGCGTCTCTGATTTTGAAACATCGATAATCTTCGTCGAAGCTGTGAGGATTACCCCGGAGCCAAGAACAGCGCCCGTGCTGACATGCACGCCCTCGACGACGACACAGCGCGAGCCGAGAAACGCATGGTCTTCGATAATGACGGGAAGCCCCTGCGGCGGTTCAAGCACACCACCGATACCGACGCCACCCGAAAGATGCACATGCTGGCCGATCTGGGCGCAGCTGCCCACCGTTGCCCAGGTGTCGACCATCGTGCCGCCGCCGACATAGGCGCCGATGTTCACATACGAAGGCATCATGATAGCACCGGGCTCGAGAAAGCTGCCATGTCGTGCGACAGCGGGCGGC